>JBAPOI010000676.1:0-11475 GCA_049279555.1 Candidatus Sulfotelmatobacter sp. | reverse complement strand
GTCAGTTTCCGATTAAGCTGGGGCAATTTCGTTTGCTTGAATGAAGTCCACGCTGCGATACCGGCTTTGACGCCTTGGCTGGATTCTTTATAAACCTCAATTGCCTGCGAAGGTACGGCACGATCCCCGCTTTCCACGACACGCAATGCTGCAGCCAAATTCGTAAGAGCGACTCGCAAGCCACCTGCCTGCGCGGACGCTTCCTTCTTCTTGAGAATCTCAGAAATCTCCCGCCGGGCGTCCGCCAGAATCGACTTCAGAGCCGCATTCTGCTCACCAAGCTTCTGCTCGATATCCGCCAGTTGTTTCTCGACGGAACCAGCCTCAGCGAGTGCGCGCCGTGCTTCCATCGTTTCGGCGAAGATCTGTCGACCAAGTTTCAGTTGCTGCTGCAGTGTCTCGGCAGTCGCCTGCGAGCGTGGATCCATAGTAACTTTCAGAGATTGACTCTCCGTCCGTCCATCTACCGTTAGCCGAAGCTGATACATTCCTGGCACAACTTTCGGACCACTCGGACTGCTGTCATCCTCATCCAGGCTAGGCTCTCCCGGACTGCCCCAACTTAAATTCCATAAAAAGCGGTGTGTTCCCGGGGTCGTCGACAGTGTCTCTGGCTTGGGGAACCAGCGCTCGGCAATGGGAAGAGGCACGTGCTTTTCCGAGTGTCGATCTTCCGATGACAGTCGCTGAACGAGTTTTTGTTGCGCGTCGAAAATCTCCAGCTTGACGTTGCTGGCCGCCGACTTGAGGAAATAATCAATCGCCGCGCCTGCGGGAGGATTCTCCGCGGTTGGCTCCTCCGGCGGAATTGGCGTGCCTGGAAATGAGTCGTTGTCAATGCGAACTGCTGTCGCGGGACGGTAGAGCCAGAATGCATCCGCTTTCTTCGCATCCAAAGTCTGCCGCAAGGGCGTGATGTTATCGAGAATCCAAAACGAGCGGCCATGCGTAGCAACCACGAGATCGTCGCCATGAATCGCCAGATCGCGCACCGAGGTGACCGGCAAGTTGAGTTGCAACGATTGCCAGTGGTCGCCGTCGTCGAACGATACGTAAACTCCGAATTCAGTTCCGGCGAAGAGCAAGCCTTTGCTCTGCGGATCCTCGCGAACCGCGCGTAAGAAAGCTGGAGCCGCAATGCCATCGGTAATCGACTGCCAAGTGGCCCCATAGTCGCGCGTTCGATAGAGATAAGGAGTGCGGTCATCGAGCCGGCTGCGCTCAACAGCCGCATAGGCGACGGCAGGATCGAAGTGCGAAGCCTCAATCAGCGAAATCTTGCTCCAGGCTGCCAGCCCCTTGGGTGTAACGTCTTTCCAACTTTTGCCTCCGTCGCGCGTGACATGAATTAATCCCGTGTCGCTCCCCACCCAGATGAGATTTTGGTTCAGAGGTGACGGCGCGATCGTGAACACAACTCCCAGGCCGCGCTCTTTCGCATTCTCGATCGTCGCCGGCCCTTGCGGTTTATGATCTCCGGTCTGCGGCGTTGCGCCCGTGAGATCTTGGCTGATGGTCTCCCAGTGCAAGCCGCCGTCAATCGTTTTCATAACATACTGCGTTCCGAAATAAAGCGTCGTCGAGTCGGCGGGAGAAAAAACCAGAGGCGGCGTCCATGGCGCTCGATACCTACGCTCGTTGATCTCAGAAAGACCAAACATTGGCACTGGCCACGGACTAACGTTCTGGCTGAATCCCGTCCGCTTGTTAAAGCGATCAACCGTCCCATAAGCCCCGCTCAAATAAACAATGTCTGGATTTTTGGGATCGGGTGCCATGTATCCGCTCTCGCTTTCGCCGGAAGGAAACCAGTCTCGCGGCGTAATCTGGCCATGGTCGGTGCGGCTCAGCACAGCCGCGCTCCCGCTGTCCTGCTGCGCTCCATATACAACGTAGGGAAACTGGTTGTCCGTGATCACGTGATAAAGCTGTGCCGTGGGCTGGTTGTACCAACTACTCCACGTCTGGCCGCGATCGAGACTGACCGTGGTGCCCTGGTCCGTGCCGAGAACCATGCTCGAAGAATTCTTGGGATCGATCCAAAGCTGATGGTAATCGTCGCCGCCCGGCGCACCGCGAACCACAGAAATTGTCTTCCCTCCATCCTCCGACCGGTAGAGCGCGACATTAGGAATGTAGATCACGTCGCGGTTTTGCGGGTCGATCGTGATTCTGTTGAAATACCACGCGCGGCTGGTGAGCCGCGGGTTCGCATTCTCCAAAGTCCACGTGTCGCCGCCGTCGTCGGAGCGATACAGGCCAGATTTCTTCGCTTGAATTAGTGCATATATGCGTTTGCCATCTGCTGAAACGTCGACACCTATTCGCCCCCAATCGCCTTCGGGCAGCCCGTTTCCGCTGAGACGAGACCAGGTCTTGCCGGCATCTCGAGATCGGTAGAGCCCACCCCCAGGTCCATCGATTGGGCCATAAACGCTCCAGGGAGGCCGATGCGTGTGCCATGTGCCGGTAAACAAGAGTTGCGAGTTGCCGGAGCAAATCGCCAGATCGGAAACGCCAATCTCGGCTCCTTCATCCAGCACTTTGCTCCAATGCGTTCCACCATCCGCGGACTTGTACACGCCACGCTGCTCGTTCGGCCCATACGCATGGCCGAGCGCTCCCACGTAAACTACGTTCGCGTCTTGCGGATCGATCACGATCCGGTTGATCTGGCGAGTGTCCTCCAATCCAACATGCAGCCATGTCGATCCGCCGTCTATTGATTTGTAGACGCCGTCGCCCGAAGATAGATCCGAACGAATGTCGGATTCGCCGGTTCCCACATAGATGGTCCGGGGATCGGAAGGTGCCACAGCAATCGCGCCGACTGAGCCGATTCGCTGATTGTCAGAGATCGGTGTCCAGACGGTCCCCGCATCGCTGGTTTTCCATATGCCTCCGTTGACCGCACCAAAATAAAAAGTGGTGGAGTCACCCGGCACTCCAGAAACCGCAACCACGCGACCACCTCGAAACGGCCCGATTAATCGCCACTTGAGCCCGCTAGTGAGTTCGGCAAGAGACGACTGTGTAATCGCGGCCTGCGCAAGCAACAAAAGAGAGAGAATAATAATGAGAGCGTGACAAAAGCACGACCTAACATTGTCCAAGCGGGGTTCCTCGTGGTAGCCAGTTTACTTGAGCAGGGACCGTTTCTTGAAGTGGCCCGCATATCCTAAACCAGGTTCGCCCGGCAGTTTGCTATCTGGCCAGAAGCCGCTTCCCCAATTGAAACGCAACATCGAATGTCTTTAATTAATCACCCCCGCGAGTGAAACGGACGGGCGTCCGGTGTCACTATTGATTATCACTTGTCTGTAAGGATCGCTTCGAACCTCGCTATTCCGCCAGGAACCGAAGCACCGTCGTTTCCGTTTGACGACACCAATATGCGCAGTTGAAATCGAAAGTTGAGAGACATGTCGCTCGAAAATGCGACTAGCGCATTAACAGAAGGAAGCGGTATGGTTCAACAACTCGCTCGTGTCGTCGGCCTGTTCAGAAAACGAGACACCTGCTAATTGGGGCTAAGCACACAACAAGAGACTCGCCTGGAACTTCCGTTCCAAGCAACCTTCCTGTTACGCCGGAGAAACTATGCGCACCAGCCCAGGCCCGGTCAAGACCAAGATCCAGTGTGATAGCGAGGATATGTATGTGGATGACGCTTTTAGAACGCTGGTGGGTTTGATCGAAAAATCCTCGGCGTCGGCCCCGACCGACAGCGGAGCGGAAAACGTGCTGGTCGATACAGAGGTAGAAGGTTCCCGTTATCTTCTCGTGCGCATGCCTCAGGCAGAAGGCGTGCGGGTTCAGCTGAGCCCCCGCGAGCAGGAAATCGTGCGTATGGTGGCGAAGGGGCACCCAAACAAAGTGATTGCCGACGTTTTGAATATCAGCGCCTGGACCGTCTGCACCCACATGCGGCGAATCTTTGCCAAACTCGGCGTAGGCTCGCGGGCCGCAATGATCGCACGGCTCCTCGAACTGGGAATCCCGAACCGACGCTCCCCGACAGAACCGTCGTAAGACTTACTCGACCCGTACGTCGAAACGCTAAGCTAACCAAGGCATACGATCTGACTCAACCCACCTGTCGGGTTGCGCTGGAAGCTTATCCGGGCGTCTTCGTGTAACATCGGCTCCGCCTGTCCGCAATAGTCGCAACATGTTGCCGCCAAGAATTAAAGCTTCGTTTTCTGTAGACAGTCCCAGCAGGCGAATTTTCGCGATCTCGACGCCGGGATGGAGCCACGGTCCATCGGAGCCGAAGAGAAGCTTGCGCGGCCCCGCGCGTTTGACTGCCTCGACAATGTAATCGAACTGACGAACAGCCGACGTGTCGGCGAACACGTTCGGATAACGAGCCAACTGGTAAGCGACTTGCTGATGCGCGCGGAAATCATCGATGTTACTGCCCATGTGCGCAACGATGAAATTGACGTCGGGGTACTGCGGCGCGATCATGTCGACGATCTCCGCGCGGCTGGTGACATCGACGAGCAGTGGAATCCGAAAGGTTCTAGCGGCGTGGCAAACCTCGCGAGTGGGCATGGCCTCATGACCGTGTATCTTGATTCCGCGAAAGGACCATTTCCTGACGGCGTCGCCCACAATCTCCAGAATGCGTCCCGCATCGCGGACGCAGTGGACAAATGCAAATCCAATTAAACGCCCAGGATGGCGGACAACGATGCGCGCGAGTTGGGCGTTAGCTACGGCATAGTCGCTGTGAAACGGAGCCATAACAATGGTCCGTTCGATACCGGCCGCGCGCGCACGGCGAAGATAGGATTTCAGCGGAGCGTGAGTATTCCACGGAGAAGTCATCTTGTCGCCGAGGCCGGCATGACAATGGCAGTCGATGATCATGGGCTCTGATCATGCACGCCGACCCGCGAAAGACGTGTCGTTGTATCGGGAGCGTCAGAAGTCGCCATGCCGCTTCCAGTCAGAGGAACGTTCAGCTGTCGCTCAATGGGGATTAACAGCGAGCGATCCTTCATAGTGGAGCCCAGATTCAAGTGCGAGCGCGGCACGCCCAGTATCGCAACATGCATTCCCGGCTTAACCTGAGGCGATGCGAGGGGAATAAAACTTTCGAAATCGAAGATCGTAATCAAATCAGGGAATGTCGCCAGAATTTTCCGCTTCTTTCTCAAGATTAAGATACTCATTGCAGACTCCAACGGCACACTCACCGCCGCGCCGGTCCTGCAAGCGAATGTGCCCGAGAGTAAAGCCATGCGACTCCGTCAAAGAAACAGAGTGAACGTGCCCCGCGAATAAGATCCGGCCTCCCATGAAACCAACAAGTTGTTGAAACAGGCGATCTAATCCATGTTTCATTTCGCGCAACACGATCGCACCGACTTGCGCCGCGTATTTTAGCCCACCAATCGCGGCATGGTTTTTCACATAAAAAGCAGGAAGAAGATTGCGCGCTACGGCGAGTGGAATGCCGGAACTAGCTGCGGTGTCGCGAATCATTTTGCCGGCCTTGGTTGCTGAAGTTCGAAGGCTGAAATGTACATAGTTGGAGCCGCCGGCGTTCCCGCCGATTGCAACCACCCCGGCGATGTGCGAGGGACTCCGATTGAGTCCGAGTGATCCCATTACGCCCAACGGATGAGCGCGGCCATTGCAGGGCGCGTCAACGATGGGAATTCCGGCAATCGCCGATTCGCGCCAGCCGTAAATCACAGCTTGCGGCCCGACCTCACTGGCGATGAGGGTATCAATGCGTTTCTTCTCCAACTTCGCGAGTTGACGTAACGCCAATCCGTGTTGGGGACGAGGCTGAGCACCGGACATGCCACCCATACTTCCTACAATCGACAATGTCGCGATTAAGGTTGTCGGGGCGAGCTCATCGATCTGCACCAGCCGAGGCGAACCGAGAGCAAGCGCTTCCCTGCCTGCTGCTAGACCAGCCTCAATCGAACCCCCGCCCCCCGCTCCTAAAACAGCGCCGCCATAAACCAATTCCCGCAGACGCCGTTCATCGAGCAGTTCCATCGTGAATCCTTGCCCGGACCATTACCACTCGAACTCCGCCTCCATTTCGCGTGCCGGCATGCGGGCTGGGGCACGTTTGGGAACGCAGATCCCCGGCGGCTTGCCGTTCTTCGAGTGCGCTGGAGTGGGTTGGCTTTGCTCCCATGGCAATACTCGCGCCGATGCAGGCCGTCCTGCCAGGTTCATAGCTTGCGCGCTGGTCAACCACTCTTCTGATTGTTCTGCGATCTCCAGTAGCAGAGTCTCAAACTCGGCGCGCGTCGTTTGCAGGATGTGCGGTTGCGACAGCCACCGCAACACTTCGCGACCGGTGACGCCCATGCGCTGCCGAGGCGAAGTAACGAGCCGCTCGTTGTAGTAGCGGATCAAAACTTCTTCGACCACATCCCACGCGTTGTCAGCGCCGAACAAGCGCTTTACGTCGGCCGAATCCAGAATCTTGAAAGCCTCTTCCAGTAGCTGCATGACTTCAACCCGCAGCACGTTGACGTGGCCGAACGACAGCCACTTGAGGTTGTTGCGCAGATCGAGCCCGGCCCGGCGCACAATTGCGATGGAGCCGAAACTTGGGTCGTAGGCACGTTCGCGAATTACATCGGAGATGCGCTTGTCGCGCCAGAACAAAGTGACCTGGTGGATGAAGTGCGCGAACAGTTTATGGAAATCGGTGTTGGCCCGCGATCCGGATGGAACCGAAGCGCCGCCGTAGTTGAACAAACGTTTGTAGGCGGCCATGCGATCGCGATCGGTATAGCGCAGCACTTCGCGGCGATCGAACTGGTACAGAGCAAAGGCTCCGGCACCGCCGGAAAGGCGCACCGTGCCGGCCTTGAACAGCTCCTGCAATTTCTGCACGACGCGGAAGACTCCGATTTTCTCGTGCTGCCACAGGTAATACATATCGCCGACGGCCACGATGCGTTCGGAGGTAATCGTTTCGTCATAGGCTTCGACGCCCTGCGGAATCCGCGTAACGCCAAAGTCTTTCGCGGCATCGGGTCCAACTCCAGCCAACGCCGCTAAACCTTTATCTGGCGGTGGCGGAACGTTGCTGTCCGCAGTCTCGGCGCTGGCCAGCAGGTCGTCAATCTGCTTGGTAATAGCGTCGGCGAGTTGTGGATTGCTGATAAGGTTCGCCGAAAGATTGTTGGCCACCTGCTCACGCAATGCGCCGATGCGATCAAGCAGGCTCTGATAATCTTTTTCCGTCGCCATCGAAACCCCTCCTGGTGATATTCACATGGCCCTGCAGCTCTCAAAACCAGAGCTCGCTAGATATTTGTGGCCAGTCGCACAAGCTCGTTTAAATCGTCACTGAGTTGAACCAGCGCCTGTTGCACGCGCCCGGTGTAGAAGCCCGGCGGCAGGCCGCCGCCGGGGGGATTGGACTGCAAACATCCCTGGGCCAGGTTTGAAAGTTGCTGGGCAACGGGGCGAAAAGTAAATCGCACGGCATAAATCCCTCCGTCCTGGATCAGCGGCGGAGCCTCGTCAGCAACAAAGCTCTGCACCCACTTGGCAAAGTCCTCGAAGAACAGGACTACGGGGTTGCCATTTGCATCATTGCCAAAATTGACCTGAAGGGTTTGCCTCTCGGAGGCGGCGATGTAAACCGAGTCCATGTTGAAGCGGACTTCATCGACGTCTTCCGATATCACCGACAACTGCCGCGATATCAGAACCAGCTGCGTGCCGAAGAACGGTCTCGGAGTATTGAGTCCGAAGAAAGGCAGATTGTTAATCCAGCTTAGAGCGAGTGATGTGACATAGTCCGACAGAACCCTGAAATTGGTGGTGTTCTGTTCATCTTCCACGCTGTTGATAAATGGATTGGGCGTGGGGCGTCCGCCGGGCCGATAACGGAGAGTATAGATCCCATATAGCTGGCGCAACTGCCCCAAACTTCCCAAAATCTGGTCGGAGTCAGTCTGCAGATTGCCGGCAGCTTGCGGGGGGAAGGGTGGGCCGAGCAAAAGCGTGAAATAAGTATTCACACGCGGAACCCTGGGGCCGCCCATGAAGCCGAACTCATCGACGAGTTGAGTTAGATGAGTGCGAACTACGTCACGGTAGGCCGTGACATCTTCGGGGTCGGCTATAGGATCAAGTGGGTAGAGGCCGTCCAACAGTGGCAATGATTGATCCAAGGCTTCTTTGGCGCGGGTGTAAATGCTGGCCTGGGCGCCGGTGATGCCGCCGGAAAGATCGGTCTGCACGGCGTAGCTGCGCGGCACCCATGTTGATACAACGTGGCCTTCAACCTCGGTAAGGGTGAAGGATTGAGTCAGAGCGCCGACGAATGCTTTCGGATCGTTGTCATTCAGCTTCCATCCCAACACCGAAGCGATGGCCTGGTTGGCCATCTGGCCTAGAGCGGAACTACCCGATAACGAACCCCCGCCGCTGGGGAAGGCCGGAGACGACGATGAATAATTGACCTGCTCAGTGAGCAGGGGAAAAACGGGTGCGTTGACGGCCCCCGCAACCGCGCCAGCCATGTTGTTGATCGCTCCGGTGACCGAGTTCGGTCCGGGTCCGGCAATGGCTCCGGCCACCGCGTTCCCCGCGTTGGTTACCGCAGCTCCCACACCGCCAATCGGGCCTGCCGGATTGGCTGCGCCCAAGGCTGCCATCATCTGCTGCAACATTGCGGCGATGGATTCAGGTTCGCCCTCGGTTACGACGCCGGAAAAATCGGCGGTCTCATCATTCTCATCCTCGACATTAAGTGTGAACGTCTGTCCCGGCCTGCGGTTTGCGTCGTTCGGCAAGTGGGTAATGATGCTGCAAGGGATGGCCGCATAATACGTAATGCTCACATTTGCAAAATCTTCGGCCTCGGCCCCTGCGATCGACAGGAGAAAGCTTCCGTCGACGACCCCGGACAGATTGAAGGTTGGGGCGCTCGGGCCTGGGCTGTTCGTAGCCGCGTACGTCACCGCAATGTACTTCCGGGTAACAATGCAATTGCCGATAGTCCAACCCATGATTGATCTCCTCTCACCCTGCCGCACACGATCTTTACTACATGAGGCAAACGAACCAGTTTTAATTTTCGCGTCATACGCGACCGTCAATCCGCAGCGAGCCGCTTTTCAGGTCACACCCTGTCTTTCGAACCCATGCAAATCGATCGGGTCGGTGACAATCTGCTGGCCGATGTTATTGGCCTGCACCGTAACATTTGTCGTCCCAAGGTGTTCCGCAATCTCCTGCCAGCAGGCAGCGAGGGCCTTGGTGACGGAATCGATCGGCACGCGGCATTGTTCTAACCCATGCTTCACGCTGCCGGCCCACGAAGCCCACTCGCGTCCGCGGCTTTGGCTCACGCTGGCCAAATCGCGCAACTTTTCATACGAGATTAACTCCTCAGAAAATCGCTGCGCCGCCGAATGAAAACGATTCTGGCACGTTGTCAGAGCGCGGCGTGCCCGGTCGAGATCCAACGGAAGCCCAACCGCTTTCTGCGCCGCGTGCGCGCCATTCAGACACTCATCGAGTAATCCCATCGTGTCAACAATGCTGTCTTCGAACTGATCCACCAGAGCCGCTTCCCCTTTCAGCGGTTTGTCCTCGGCCACGGTGAAGCGAAGCGCGAGCAGATTATCCTGCAGCTTCTTGAGCTGGCTGTGCAGTTCGCGAAATGTCGCTTCCAACGCCACGGCTTTATCTCCTGACCAACTCGTTGTAGAAATGTTTGGTAATGACGCCGGGACGAGCCAGGCGCCGGTTGAGCGCCACCCGCGCCGCGGCGATTAAATAACGCTCCGGAATAATTCCGGGATCGACGCCGGCCGCCATGCGCCGCGACGCTTCTTCGATCATCTGCTGATCTTTCTTCTCGAAGCGAATCACCTGCGCCAGACTCTTGTTGCCTAACGAGGGATAAGGGCGATAGCACATCGTATCCACCGCGAGCGCGCAAGCCTCGGGAAAAGTGTCCAATATCGCGGGAGGGATGCTCCCGTTGCTCGGATTGGGATAGATCTGCTCCCACACTCGCGCGTAGCGTTCGGCCTCCTCAGTGAATCCCATACGCCGCAGCAGCTCGGCGCTGATCAGCAGCCGCAAATACGGTGTCGGATGCGGGCCGCGCGGATTGAAGGCAACCACGGCGGCCGGCGCGCGCCCAATTACGTCCATCAGTGAACCGACGACTTCGGGCCCGCCAAGAAACAGCGCGCTCATGTCGGCGAACATCTCACGATTCCACCGCGTCCACGCCGCGGCGACAGATTTCCCAAGGTTGGCTTGCAAGAGCCGGTGCGCAATATTGCGCGGCACATCCTTACTAAGCCCTAGGTCGCTCTGCAAATTGTGACTGACCTCGTGCATCACCGCACCCAGTGTCCAGGGGTTGATCATGCGGTGATACGGCAACTGCACCAGAGGAAACGGATTTAGTTGCTTGCCCAATTTCGTCATCGGGATGCCCCGTCGAATGGTCGCAGGAGCAAAACCCGTCCTCATGTAACAAAAAGGTGGGGGAGCCGGAATGGAACGTGCCGTGCCAATGCCGGTGTAAGCAACTTGATAACAATCCATCGCGATGCGGTCGCAACTCAGCAGCCAGTTACCGTACTTCGATTGCCGCTGGCCAAACAGCTCAAGATAAAAATCCCATATCTTTTCGATCCCTTGCACCCACTTGTGTGCTTTGTCTTTCCCGATGACCACGCGCTGCAAGTTCGCCGAGCTTGGCTCCTCGCTCGCTTTGGCGATTGAAGTGGTCACCTTTTCCGACATCTTCAGAAGTCCCCGCCGCAGCGTTGAAATCAACTGGTTCACGACCTGAATGTGTCCTTCTGACGGAGCGGCCGCATCGGTGCCGAACTCTTCGCGGCGGAACGGCCGGAGTGCGGCGGCGTGCCGCGTTACGTTGATGGATTGAGCGCGCAGCCAAGGCAACAGTACGGCGGACTTTGTTTCACTCGGCCTGTTTTTGCCGGACCTCATTTTCCCGGATCTGATCCCGCCTTCACCGCGCTGGCGGCGGGAACCCGACTCCGACCGTACTGTTGTCTCGGACAGCGTCTCTGCAAGGCTTGCCATGGTCCTTACCTCAGCACCTGGCCGCAGCAGCGGCAGTAGGCTGGAGTCGCACAATTGCATCGCCCACCGGATACTCGCCCGTACCTTACGCCGGGTCCGCCCACCGGAACGGATCCGGGATGTGGCACACCACGTACACCACCGACCCCAACGTGAGTTGGCCCGCCGTAAATAGGCCCGGCGTAGCTTCTTCCCCACCGGTAGTGCGGACGCACCATGCCTCTTCCCCAGCGGCCATGGAAGCGGCGTTCGAGCGCGTTGTGCCGGCGCAAGGCGTGAACCCGATGTCTCGGTGTTCCGAGCACGCGCCTAGTCTGGTGCGCCAGAGTTCTTACCGCGGCGTGCGGAGTTACGGTACGTCCCCGCGCTGCTTGCTTGGCAATGCTGCCCACGGTGCGGCGA
>JBAPOI010000675.1:0-2337 GCA_049279555.1 Candidatus Sulfotelmatobacter sp. | reverse complement strand
AGGCGGATTTCATGCTGGGGATAAATCCAGTACCGTCCGCCTTCGTAGAAGTCTTCGCTGATCTTGATTACTGGTATCCGCAACGATCCCTTGCGAAGCACTCGCCACGGTCGGCCAGCGAGCTTGATGGCTTCGTCGCGCAGACTTATCTTGAGAGGGATCGGATCAAATCCCGTCCTCAGCAGTTCCCACCAGTTGACCGGTGTTTGACTCGTCGCGTTCTCAGGCGGTTCCTTCGGTTCGGCGGCGATGGCTTGGCGACGTGAATCGGCGAGGGTGAGCACTGCCCGAATTTCTTGGCCCAACCGGCGCCCCAACCACAACAGCACGACGGCTCCGATCACTACCGCCACCTTCCAGCCGAAAAACCATGCCACCGCCATCACGATCAGCAGTCCGGCAACGCGCCCACCCCACGTCCCCAGGGCCCGAATGTGCAACCCCAGCTGATCCTCGATCATACTCAAGCTGTATTCGGGCAAGAAATCAAGGCGAACGGGATCTTCAACGGATTCGTCCTCGTCCCCTTCCTTCTCAGCGGCGAGAATTCCGGCACGTGGGCAAAATACAAATTCGCCGAGTGTGCGAACCTTTATCCAGAACTGGTGCGACTGATCCAAACATCCCTCACATTTCGGAGTTGATCACGGCGTCCAACGCTTCAGGGCATCCAGAACCGCTTCCATGCCGGCGGGCCGATCACTCCGCGGCTTGGCCACGCATTTCACGACCATTTGCTTCAGCGTTTCCGGAATCGTGAGCGGTTGGATGTGCTTCGCTTCCTCGCCCTTCGCGGAAAGTTCTCCCGTCGCCGCCTCCACGAAGATTCGTCCCCAGGAAAAAACGTCCGCTCGTTGATCGATGGGCGCGTCCCCGGCAACTTCAATCGCCCGATACGGATCGTCATGCCAACCGTCCTTCGGTGCCACCGTCTTGCCGTCCAGAAGCTTCGCAAGTTCGAAATCTGTCAGGACCGGGCAACCATCCTGCGCCCGGACAATGACGAAACGCGGCGACAATTCACGGCGGACGATTTTTTCCCGATGGAGGGCAAGCAACCCTTGACCAATCCCCATCATGACGGTTTTCAGATCGACCGCCTCAAGACGCCCGCTCTTCAGCTTCTCGGTCAACGTTGGTCCTTCAACCCATCGATCCAACACCCACCACAAACCTCCGTCGTCGACGAACGTCGCCGTAATATTCATGGCAATGTTCGGGTGTTCGGCAAAGCGCTGGCAAATGGAAGGGTGACGCCGAAGTTCCACTTCCAATCGTTCCCGCTCCCCCACCGGCAGGTGGCGCAACCAATAGCATTTGCCCCGTGCGAGGGGTTCGGTGGGTTCTTTCAAGTAGCGGTGCCGAAGCTTCGCAACGCAAAATTGAAGGCCATTGGCCGTTCTCTCCCAGGGAGAAAGGAAATTCTCGATCTCCCACGCCTCCACGTGTTTTGTTGGAACCGAAATTACCGGATCGACGCCGAGTGCGCGCAATTCATCAGGATGGAGGAGTTCATGGTGATTAGTGATACCAAAAACCTCGGCCGCCAAGCCTAGGACTGTTAAGGTGACCCGGCCGCCACGACTCATCTTCTTCGCCGTACTGATATTGATGCCCGCCTCTTCGGCAAATTTTTCGATCGACATGGCGTATTGCGCCCGAAGCCGCTTAAGCGTGAGGCGATCAATCTGGAACTCCCGTTGCTCGCTTTCCATAACCCACCGCCGTTTTCATGCAATCCGAGAATCACCCCAGCATCCACTTTGAATGCAGTGATTATAAGCGTTTAATACATTGAGACGAAGCGCGGCTTCGGAATCCCGAACAGATTCTTCGAGGGAGAAACACCATGAGCAAACCCATTCACGAAGTCCGTCTCGGCCTCATCAAGGCCGCAATCTGGCAAAACCAAACCCGCGTCGGCGAACGTCACAACGTCACCCTTACCCGCCTGTACCGCAACGGCGACGTGTGGAAGGAATCTACCCATTTCGGCCGCGACGATCTCTTGCTCGCCGCCAAGGTTCTTGATCTCGCGCATTCCTGGATCTACCAGCAAGACCGCGCCGAGCGAGCCGAGAAAGGTGAAGCGGTGCCCGATGAGCCTCGTTAGCGAAATCTGGACCTGGAGCGAGAACGGACGACTTTATTCGTCCGCCACGACAAACGTCTCAAGCGCGAGGTTCGTGGCCAAACTGGCTCGGCTCGGATTGCTGGAACTCGCAGAAACCATTCATGCGTTTTTCGATGATCGCGTCTACGGCGGCAACGGCTACGAGATTTTATGGAAAAATCGCGTCCAGATGAACGACCTGAAGAACCTGGTTCGCCTATGAG
>JBAPOI010000674.1:0-5070 GCA_049279555.1 Candidatus Sulfotelmatobacter sp. | reverse complement strand
CTTAATCTTGTCGGCATAAGAGAATGGAGACATCTTGTAATAAATCTCCGGCGCCTGCCAATAGGTGCGCTCCTCATTCTGAAATCCGAAGGGGGTGAGTGTGCGGTTGTAAGCTCCGCTGCGCGCGATGCCCGCTTTGAATAAATTGCTGTGCGCCAGCAGATTCGCCGTCATGAACGCGCCATAGGAGTGACCCATCACCGCAACCCTATTTCGATCGACGACTCCAAGGCGCACACCTTCGTCAATGGCAGCCTGAGCGCTGGCGACAAGTTGCTCTACGTACGTATCATTCGGCTCTGCCTGGCCCTCACCCACGATCGGGATGGTGGCGTTCTCCAAAACTGCATAACCCTGCGTGACAAAGGGAACGGGCGACCCCCAGGAAAGAAAGGGAAACTCGTTTGGTGATCCCCGCATCTGCCCGGCCGCCGTTCTGGTTTTGTACTCGGTCGGATACGCTTCCATCAGCGTTGGCAGCGGCCCGTCCTCTTTTTTGTAGCCGACCGGCAAGTAGAGGTTTGCGCTCAGCTCCACTCCGTCAGCCCGCTTGTATTTGAGAACTTGCTTTTTCGGTATTGGCGCGTTGCCGTACGGACTCGGAAAGGATGTAACCTGCCGGGACTCGTCTTTCCCCAGGTTCTTCATGTAGTAATTCGGAGACAATGCCTGCGACTCGTGCCGAAAAAGGAGGGTTGGGCTCTCTGCGCTCAATATGGCTGAGGGGGACTCAAAGAATTGTTCGTCGGACTGCCATAGTTGTTTGCTCTCGCCGGTCGCCGTGCTCATCACGGAGACAAAGGGCCGGTCTCCTTCGGGCGATGCCCCCTGTGCGTGCAGGTATATGCCGCCTGCATCCGGGGTCGTCTGTAAAACATTTTGGCCAGCCGCGTTCATCTGCACAAACGGTTTGCCGGGATCATGATAACGGTCTTCAAATGAACCTTCGAACAGCGTAACCGCAGGAGCCGCAGCATCTGGGGAAATTTTCGCCATGATCCGCTTGCGGTCCTTCCATCGCCGTTCTTCCACCACCGCCAGCCGGCCGTTCCCCCACGTTACGCTCTCAAACCGAAGCGGAATGTCGGCCAGTTTGCGCGGTGCCGCTTCGAAGGGCGCATCGAGAAGAACGAGAGTGTCATGGACCGGTACATCTTTTTGCGGATCGCCGCCGTCGCCCGCTTCCACCCAAAATACTGTCGCTGCAGCATCGCTTCGCCATCCGAACTCCCGAGGCCCGGCGGCCACGGCATCGTGGATGTTCGGGATTGTGTCTTCGAGCGGCTTATCTACCAATTGCTTGCTTTCGCCGGTCGCCAGATTGATGGTCAGCACGCGTTCGGGAAATGTTTCATATGGCAGCAAATACGAATAAGGATGATGCCGCTCGTCGATCATTACCCAGCGTCCGTCCGGAGAAGGCGAGGCGCTCTCGATCACTCCCGGCTTGCCGACCGCTTTGCTCGTGCCGTCTAAGCGCACGACCCGGGTTTGTGCGGTCGCATAGAAATCAAAAATCTGTTCATCCTCCGGGCTTTTCAGAAGGTCTTCATACGTTGGTCCCGGCGTTACGCGACCGAGATTTTCCTGAATCACAGGTCCCGCAGGAACCTCGCTGCGCTTGGGGGCAGGGCCTCTGTCCTTCGGAATTGATTTGCAAATCAGGCTCTGATTGTCGCCCGTCCACATGCAAGGAGAACCGAAGATTCCATTCAGTGCAATACCCGGCAAGCGAGTGGCCTTAGCAGAGGCTACATCGACGATCCACAAACTCAGGCCGGCATCGGTGGCATCGTCACTGATGTTCACAAACGAAATGTGGCGCGCATCTGGCGCCCAGGCTGCGAAACGAATCTTTGCATTTGCTAGTATGCCTGTGACCGCCTTCTCGGGACCATCCGGTAGAGTTTTGAGCCTCAATCCCGTGATGTAGCGCCCACGGCTCGGGCCATTTGTCCTGGGATTAAAGCGCAGCCCTGCCAGCCGCAACTCTGGCTGCGCAAGATCCGCAATCGAAGGCAGGCCCGAGATTGATTCAATCAAGATCGACTGCTTGCCGCCGCTATCTTTTGGTGAGACCTCGACGCTTGGAGTGGGCCTCGTATCAACCAACTCCACAATTGCCTTGGGAGGCTCTTGGTATTTGAGATCGGCCTGAGCCTGTATCTGGCAGAACGACAGGGAAAGAAAAACTGTGACCGCGCCAGCAAGTGCGCGAGGCTGGATAAAGCGCATGAGCATACCTCTTTGTCTGTTCGCTTGAAAAAGTCAAGAAATGTCGAACCGCACATTTTCCACGTAACCCTGGACTGAGGCAACAACCTTTTCCAGTTAGTGATGAAATATCGAGTCTATGCCCTCTAACGAAGGGCCTGTGGCGGCTCCGGAATCGGTTCGATCCTTCCCAGCAAAAAGATGTAGCCAACAATCCCCAGCAGCAGAATCACGGTTGCGGTCACGAAAGCCGCGGCGAAGGAGTGTGTTAACGAAACGATGTATCCCGTAACGATGGGAGCGGAAATCGCCGCGATCTGGCCGCAAAGATTCACTGCGCCGGCGAGCGTGCCCACGCTTTCCCGCGGTGAAATGAGCGAGGGGATGGTCACGCCACTGGAGCGGCCGCAGCCAGTCCACCCAGGGCAAGGCTGATCCATATCAGCGCGGCCGTCGGAGTGTGGGCGCTCGCGGCGCCGAAGATCGCAAGACCGAAGCACATTCCAGCGACCAGCACCGTTTGACGAACACGGTGTGCGTCCCAGCCGCGCTGGATGAGCGCATCCACCAGCCATCCGCCAACCAGCAAATCGGTGAAGGTTGCGAACAGCCAGGGCACGCTGGTATAGAAAATTGAGTGAAACAAATCCGCGTGAAGCGAGACGGAAAGGTAGCTCGGAAGCCAGGTCAGCAAAAGAAAGAAAGTGTAGTTATAAGCGCCCCAGCCCAGCGCGAGTCCATAGACCTTGCGTTGCCGCAAAAGATAGCCCAGTGAGCTGCCACTTTGGGCCCTCTTTTCATCTTCCAGTTGCGCACCGCCTTGCAGAATGAATTCCAATTCGCGAAGCGCTAACCCTTTATCTTCCCGGGGATTCTTGTAGATCGAATAAAACAGCACAAAATAAAAAAAGCTGATCATTCCTGTAGCAGCAAAACTCCAGCGCCAGCCGAAATGCAAGAGCAGCAGGCCGATCAGCGGGACTCCTATTGCGGTAGAGAATTTTGCCGCAGCATCGGTGAAAGCAGTCGCCATCCCTCTTTCTTCACATGTAAACCAATAGCCCAACGCTTTGGCATTCGCCGGAAATGTAGGAGATTCGCTCACGCCCAGGAGAAGGCGCGCCGCAAAGAACCAACTGAGACCAGGGGCAACGGCGGCCGCGAAAGAAGAAAGGCTCCACAGGAACGCGCTGATTCGCCCAACGCGCCGCACGCCCCAGCGGTCGAGCAATACGCCGCAGGGCATCTGCATCACGGCGTAGGTCCAACTGAAAGCGCTGGAGAGATAGCCGAACGCAACTAGCGACAGGCCGAACGAATCGTGCAACGCATCGCGAGAGACCGACAGGTTGATGCGATCGAAGAAATTTACGAGAACTCCGAAAGCGAGCAGAAAGGCGATGCGCCAGCGCCGGCGCGGCACTCCGAGATGGTTCGAGACGCTTTGCGACAAGTCGCTTCCGGTTCCCTTACCCGGCCAATTCTGGATTCTCGTACTTCAGGCCCCGCACCACACCGCGCAATTCGGCGAGGCCTTTCAACCGGCCCACCAGCGAGTAGCCGGGATACACTTTCTTGCTGATGTCGTCGGCTAGAAGATGTCCGTGGTCGGGACGCATTGGAATCTCATAGTCGGACCGGCCATCGCGTCGCCGACGCGCCTCTTGTTCGAGCATGGCGCGGATCACGCCCACCATATCAGAGCTGCCGTTGAGGTGCTCCGCTTCATGAAAAGATCCATCCACTTCGCGCCTCACCTGCCGAAGATGTACAAAGTGAATGCGGCTGCCGAATTCCCGAGCCATCCCTAGCAGATCATTGTCCGCCCTGGCTCCGAACGATCCGACACAAAACGTTAAGCCGTTTGCTGGGGAATCGCACGCGGCGAAAATCGACCTCACATCTTCGGCAGTCGAGACCACCCGCGGAATGCCAAACAGCGGCCACGGCGGGTCGTCCGGATGGATGGCCAGGCGAATCCCGTTCTCCTCCGCCACCGGCACAACCTCCCGCAGGAATGCGGCAAGGTTGGCTCGCAATTGTGCTGTTCCTCCTTGGTATTCGGCGATCAACCCGCGAACCGTCTCGCGATCGTACGTTGCCTCACCGGGAAGGCCGGCGATAATCGTGCGCTCCAGACGAGTTCGTTCTGCCTCTGGCATGGCGAGGAAGCGTGCGTGCGCGGCTCGAATTCGCTCCATGGGATATTCAGGTTCAGCCTCTTTGCGCTGCAGAATAAAGAGATCGTAGACCGCGAAATCCAGCGCATCGAAACGAAGGGCGTAACCCGTACTCGGCAGACGCCATTGCAAATCGGTTCGCGTCCAATCCATGACCGGCATGAAGTTATAGCAAACGACTTTCACGCCTGCTTTCGCAGTTGCCGCCAGCGTATCTTTCCACGCGCCGATGAATTGCCGGTAAGGTCCGTAGCGAAGCTTGATGGAATTGTGGACGGGAATGCTTTCCACGACTGACCAGACAAAGCCTGCGGCCATAATCTCATCTCTGCGTTTGAACACTTCGTCCAGGGGCCATGTTTCGCCGCGGTAGAGATGATGTAGGGCAGAGACAATTCCGGTCGCCCCCGCTTGCTTGATGTGATCGAGAGGAACAGCATCATCCGGACCAAACCACCGCCAAGTTTCCTGCATGCCCTGATGTTACCTCAGGAGTCTCTCGTCGCCAGCGTGCGTTCGACCTTGCCGTGATTGACAGTTCTCGCAGTCTCCGGTCCAATAGCCTATGCGGTCGCGATGTGGTCCGGAGATGCAGGCGTGCCGGTATTTCTGCCGCAAATTCGTTATTCATTCACACGATTAGTTCACTCAGGAGAATGCCTATGACAGCACCTAG
>JBAPOI010000673.1:0-5056 GCA_049279555.1 Candidatus Sulfotelmatobacter sp. | reverse complement strand
CCGCATCGAGTTTACAGACCTGCACGCCGTGTTCCCGGTCCGTGGTTTACCAGTATCGTGACATCCACACGACAGCTCAGCGCGTGACCTTCCGCATCTGTGGCCGGAGCATTCGGATGCGTTGCATCCGAGCCGGCAGGCGTCAGGATGCGGCGCATCGGTATGTTCTTTTTGTTCAGCAGGTACTGTGTCACGGCCTCGGCGCGCACGGCGCTGAGCGATTCGTCCAGTTGCACGGATCCAGTGCCGGCGACGTAGCTTGCGACCTCAATCATGTAACCGGGCACCGGAATGGCGATGTCAGCCACCCGGTCGAGAGCCTTTCTGGCGCCCGCATCAAGAATCGTCTTGCCGGCTGCAAAGTAGATGCCGGCTTGGGCTACATTCTCGTAGTCGCCTAAATCCGAAACCCGGTAGTTGACTGGCTGGGTTGTGGGTGTACCGGCTATGGATCGGCCACTCGGTGGGAGTTGGTGCACGGCGGAATCCATCTTCAGAACGGAACTCTCGGGTGACATCTGTTGCCCGGAAGGCGTCGAACCGCCGAACTCGCCCGGGTCGAAGGCAATCTTGCGGGCATCGAGTCCTCCCCGACCATTGCCTATCCCTTCCGCTACGACGGTCAAGCCGGGGACCAGCGCCGTGACATCCATGTCCGGGTGACGGAACTTAAACCCTTTTTTTGTGCGTTCGACTTGGGTGTGTTCCGTCAGCCCAATGACAACAAAGGCGTTAGCCCTTTGGTCTCGAACGATCAGGGAATCTCCATCGCGGGACATGATTGGGCCAGTGACCTTGGCTTTGTGACCGCTCTTTAGCTCGAATCCACGCGCCTCGGCGACACAACCCAAGCCGGCGAGGAGAACGAGACAAAGGGAACAGCGCGACAGTCGTCCGAAAATCGGACGGTGAGCCTCAACCTGTTCGCGCGACTGGCGAGCTTTCATTCATCGAGTAAACCAGGAAGGGGGGCGCCCGCCAACTGTCGCGAGCGACAGGTGGGAAAACACTCGGTGGCTTTGTAAGTTTTTGATTTCTGGTGCGCCCGGCATGATTCGAACATGCGACCTTTTGGTTCGTAGCCAACTGAGGGACGCTGCGCCTGGGCCATCTTGTTGTATCTACACGTCGCTGGTGTGCCCTAGAACACGTTAAAGTGCGTTCCTGTGCGGGTTCAGATGGGGTAATTGATGGAGTAGCGGAGACCGCATGAGCGTTTAGTCAAAGCCAAAGAGGTCACTTCGCCTGGCTGGCCTTCTCCGGCGCCCTAATACAAATGCCGACCGTGGCGGCCAGAACTCAGGAAAAGAAACAAAAAAAGGCTGAGCAGAGCCAGAATCAGGAAGACGAACCAGGGCACCCTCTTTTTTCCGGTCACTTCTCCTCCGCCTTCTTGCTCCGCACCTTGGCCGATGCCGCTGCAGCCTTCGCCCGGTCCTCCGCAGTCTTGGCCCACCTGGCTTCCGCCGCGAGCCTGGCCGCAGCCTGGCGTTGCTCTGGAGTGAGACTCGCAGCTGTCTTTTTGCCGCCTTTTCGTCCTAGGGCAACTGCGGCAGGGTTCTTCTTTGTGCTCATCAGCAACAGTTTAGACGAATGCGCAGCGCTCCGCAATCTTTACCTCTTGACAATGCGCAGCGCTCCGCATAATAATTACTACGCAGCGCTGCGCATAGAATAGCGCTGACAAAAAGGAGAACAGTCGGCATGACCACCAAGAAAAAGAGCATTGCGATCGACAAGGCCAAGCGGCCGCGGAAGGTGACGAAGGAGACGGCGCCGCCCGCGAAAAAAGAGCCGCTCACACTTGCTGGGATCCGGGAGCGGCGCTCGCCTGATCGCTGGACACAGAAGGAATCCGAGAAAGAGTACATCGACGGATTGGACCTCTCGCAGAGCGATGGTCAGGAGAGAGAATTCCTAACCATCTGTCAGTGCCTTTATCGTGAACACGGCAGTTCCGCTGAGACTCCCGTCGAATATTTCCTTTCCGAACTGATTACCGACCTGGGCGTTCGCGCCCTGGATCTGAGTTGGGTCGAGCGGGACATCGAGGAGCTGAGAAACAACTGGAAAGATCTTATCAAGGGCGCCCGAAAAATTGCTCAAGAGTATCCGCTCGAGGTTTTCGGCGATGGGGACGCCGCTGCCGCCGAAAAGCCGATCGCTAAGATGCTGCTTGAGGTCCAAGACTGGAAAGAGCAGCAGGCTCAGCATAGGCGGGAGCAAGTGGCGAAGGCCTCTGCAGTGGCATCATAGGCTGAAAGAGCAATGGCCACCATCCTACAAATGCCCAGCAACCGACGGCCTCCGTGCCCAGTAACCGCCGAGCGCATCGAGGAGTTCTTTAAAGTCCAAGAGTGCCTCGAAGCGATGACCGCCGCGCTCTATGCCGACCTCCCGAACGCCAAGTTCCCCGTGCGCGTCGGATCTTACCGAATCAATGATCGGAAGCGCCCGATGAGCGTTGTTGTGATGGAATAAGGGCGAACATGGCTGGCTGGCGATTCAGACGTTCGATCCGCGGACCGCTGGGGATCCGGTGGAACTTCTCGCGCCGAGGCATCGGAATCTCAGCTGGTGTCCGAGGTCTGCGGATTGGAAGGGATGCTCGAGGCAGGAACTACACCGCCGCGAGCATTGCTGGCACGGGCATCTACCGCCGCGACTATGCGAAGAACAGCCGGCCGCCTGGCCAAGCAGCGCTTCAAACAGCTTCGAAGGTTTCACGCCTAGCTCCGCAGCGAGGATCCTGCGACGCTGGGCCGCTTCCAGCTGCCCCCGGCGTCGTATCGCGTTGATTCCCTGCTGTCCTGTTGCCAAGGCCTCTACCGCCTCGATTCTTAGATTAAGTCGCGAAACATGTCAAGCTGTTTTTGTTTTTTTCGTTCTCCGGGTAATTAGAACGATCGGTTTGAGGCAAGGCAGGTTGCGGATCTCGCTCACCGTCATGATGCCGCGAGCTTCGTAGCCGCGGGCCGTTTCTAGCTCAGCAGCTCGTTTCCGGGCGGCGATACACCGGTAGTCGTCCTCAATGAACTGAATGGTCGTCTTGCTCGTCCACCGTGCGCGGCCGGCGTCGACGTGCCGCTGCGCCGCGCGGCGCTTCAGGATGAAGCAACCGCCGTCGATCGGGTTTTCGATGCGAACCTTGCCTAGATCGGTCTCTGCCACGTTCCAGGGTAGCGACTGGCAGGCATCCCGTCAAACATCGCACCAGAACGCCGCACAATGCGGCCAGGCAGCAGCAAAACACACGAAACGCGGCGAGAATTGGTTCAGTTCGGCTTTGAAACAGGGCGCGGCGCCCTCGGTCGCATGAGAATCTCCATCAAGTCGTCCTCGTCTGCATCGGCTTTGTCGATCAGAACGCGATTCCTCGAAACGGGACTCAATCCGAACTCGCTGCAGAACGCCCGCAGCTGGCGCCAGGCCGCATTGCTGACGTCGACGGCAGGGTGCTTCTTGATTCTGAGTAAGATCGTGTTCCCGTCTTTGTCGAGAGCGGTCTCTTTCACGGTGAGCCCTTCGGCCTGCAGCTGCAAGTCGCTCAAACAGGCCCGTTCGTACCCGACACAGGCACCCTCGAGCATTTGCGCATCGCATCGGCGGTCTAAACCCATCGCCATGAGCTCGCGTGACCAGAAGTTCCACGCCGCCCGAGCACGCCCGCGTAAATGGCGCGGACAGGCCGGCAAACCACGCGTCGGAGTTGGTGCGCGATCCACCATTTCTTGCAGCTTGTTTTTTCCGCGGTCTCGCGGATCGCCGGCGGCCAGTTGAACCGCGGCCGATTTTGGTTTTCTACCTCGCATCAGGACCTACCTTTTCAGATTTTTATCGACGATTTGTTCGTTTTTAGCTAGACGTCGGTTTCAAACCCAAACGCTGGAGGGATGTGAGGCCGCCCCTGGCCACGCAGATGGGCAAGCCGGCCGAGCGGCAAGCTGGCCAGGCGAGCAAAGCAACGCAGAACAGCGACATCCGCCGAGCTGGCCGAGCGGCAGACGCAGTGCCGCGAAGCGAGCTGAGTGCGGCGGCGGCTTCAGCCTTCCCGCCTGTCACCTTCCCCGTGTTATGTCCGGTCATGCGGCACTCCCTAGTGAGGGGTTGCTAGCCGAGGGGTGGTCAATGCCGGGCCCTCTAAATTGCCGGAGCGATCCTCCCCGTCGTTTCGTTTCTTCCAATGTCTTCGCTGAGTGACAGCGATGGCAAGCCGACTGCAAGTTGTCCCAAACGAGCCGCAGGTCCGGCCTGTCTTCTATCGGCTGAATGTGATCCACTTCGCTTGCCACATCGTTGACCGTGCCCAGTTGTTCTGCCGTTGCCCTGTCGCCAAGCAGTTGCCTCACTCGACCGTCACCGCAGTGGGTTCCAATTTGACAGAGCGGATCTTCAGCCAACTTCAGCTTTCGCAACGCTCTCCAGGTCGAGTCGTACCCGCGAGCGGTCGAGGTCGCTCGGTCGTTCGCTACCGTCCTGGTGTGGACCGGACAGCGACCGGTCGTCGAAAACTTCCCGCATCCTGGTTGGGTGCATGGTTTTCGGGGAAGATTCATGGCTTCTGATAAAACGTAAACTCAATCTAAAAAACTTTGCCCGAAGGTGATGAGGCATCATCACCCCCCGCCCCTACCTAATCGTGCGCGGCCTGAATTGCCGAATTCAGATTGTAGATCGCCGCTTCGACGTCGACGAAGGCCTGCGAGTTGGCACTTTGTGCTGCGGCGAGTTGGGCAATCGAGTTCTGAGTGTTCGCCATCGCTGTGTTCAAGTTGGAGTTTGTGGCTGCGAGACTGCTCTGTGCCGCAAGCAGTGCTGCCATCGCCGCATCAACGGGTGTGTTGGGCATTTCGTTTATATAAATCCTCGTTCTTTCGTTGGTTTGTTTGCTCTACGAGACCTTTAGCCCCGCCACTTGCAGGTTGGTCATGATCTGCTGGGCAATCTGCTGGGCCATGTTGGTGACATCGCTGATCGACACGGTGATGGTGTTCTGCCAGGTCATCTGAGCGAGCTTCTTCATGTTGGTGTCGATTGAGGCAAGGCTGAGTTGCGA
>JBAPOI010000672.1:0-3300 GCA_049279555.1 Candidatus Sulfotelmatobacter sp. | reverse complement strand
TCGAAGACGTCCGCGTCCGCCTTGTCCGCCCCGTCGCCCACGGGGTCAACCTCTAGCGCCACATCCGCCTGCGCGTAATCGTTCGCCACCTGATTGACATAAGGCCACAGGACGTTGAGCACAAGCGCCGGCCGCCCCTGATCCTCGCGATCCTGCTTATGGCGAGCATTCCACTGATCGTTGTTCAGAAAAGCGAGATCGCGCTCCGCCGCCATGATATTCTCACGGTTGGATTCCTTCGCCATCGTCCAGCGATCATGCGCTTCTTTGACGATGTCCTCGGCGGAAAGCTCTTCGGCCATTGAGACGATGGTACTACAGGTACTCGGTAGATTAGCGGCGAGGCCCTAGGATGCGATTCGCTTTCGCGTCGATCTTGGCCTTGGATGATGGGCTGAGATTCCCAGCCTTGACCTCCTGCGTGGCGCGCCCCTTGGCCTTGGCGGCATGAGAGCGGTCAGGCATCGGGTATTTGCGCTTGCCAGGCAAGCCGAAGGTGGACTTCGGCAATGCATTCCGCTTCTTGGCTGTCAGTGTTCCAACTAGGCTGCCTGCTGTGGGCATGGCTCCTCCTTCGGCGGTCCATATGCGATCGCAGTCTCCACGGTGCGGCTCACGAGGCAGCGCTGGCATACCTGCATGACCTGCTTGAGATCCCGAGTCGATCCTACTCCGCGCCAGAAGTGGCCGCGAATCGCGCAGATATCGACGGGCTTGCGATGTAGAGATTTCATAGGAGCTTGCCTCTCAACAACTTCTTTCCTGCGCTGCGCTCCCGACGTGCGGGCGAGATCTGGAGCGCGCGCAGGCTCGCGCCTGAGTTAGGCAGGTGCGGAGCTTGTGCGCCGACAGTGGCGCGCGGCTTGACCACGACCACCGCGGCGGGTTTCGGAAGTTTGATCGTCGGCGCTTTGCCGGTCGGGAAGCTGAAGCCCTTCATCGATTCTTTCCTATTGGCTTACGTGGCCGCACCGCTCCAGCATTGCGAAGCGACGCGGCGACGGCTTGAGCTTGCGGATGACCGGCGCGCACCATCTCCCGGATATTCTCCGAGATGACGGTGCGCGATTTACCCGGCTTGAGAGGCATGGCTAGGTGTTGACTACAGGGCTAAAGCTGAAGTCGAACGAACTGGCCGGATTCTCCGCAACCGTGGCCGTGAACGATCCGCCGATGTTTGCGCCGTTTGAAGATTGCCCACTGACATTGACGGTGTAGACGCCTCCGGGCGCGTTCCCGGATGCGATCAGCGCAGACTTGCCGTCGGCGGCGGGCGTGATGGTCAATCCAACGGGTGAAAATGACCAGCTTGGAACGCCCGCTCCGGCTAACCCGGGATTACCGTTGGAATCCAGCGGAACCAGCGTTGCGGTGAACTGCTGGCTATTGCTCATGTTAACGTTTTTCATTTTTCCCTTTTCCTCAATACGAATATGGAGTCTAGTTTCCCAACTGAAACAGAAATCGAAGCAACTTGCCGGATGACTCACTCTTACGGGAACACCGGAGGCGCGAAGGCAAAAGCGATTCCGGTCGAGACCGGAGGCGGAGGAGGCGGTACGGCGGTGACCGTAACAGTGGCGACGCCTTGTAGGGATTCGGTTACGCCGTTGATCTCCGTGCCGGTGAATTTAGCGCTCATTGTCGCGGTGCCGGCGGCGACCCCGGTGATAATTGCGCCGTTGACGTTGGCTGGGTCCGCGGTGATCGTGAAGATGGTCGGATCACTCGAAACGTAGAACGGCAGCGACAGTACCGCCGTTCCCGGTTGGACGTTTCCGCTTGCATCGATGTATGTCGGCGATGGCGTGACGCCCTGAGTCTGGCCAACCTGAAGTGATGTTTGCATTGCCCTCTCCCTGTAAAACTCGTACTCTTTTGGATGTTTCCACTCGAACTCAAAGATGAAGCCCGTCGAGAGCGGATAATGACGATGATATCTCACCGCTTGGTCTTGTGTGGTTCCTTGTGCTCGTGAACCGGCCGGCCGGTATGGTGCGCGGCGTTCTTCATTTCGCTCGCGTGCATCGCCTTCATATCCACCCCGCCAGAGTCCTTCATGTTCTCGACGTGGTGGAGATCTTCCTCGCCGGTCGAGAACTCCGCGCCCTCGTCCCGATCCCGTGATGCGCTTCCGTGCTTGAATGCCATTGGTCAGCTCCTTGCGGGAAGTGTATCACGAGTCGGGAGTGTGATGGTGGCCACCTTGCCGCCCGACGTAATGTCGATCAGCGCGTGCGTGAATTCGAGCCATGCGCACGGGAAATCTTGGCTTCCCAGTTTGTCGGGATCGAAGCGCGTCTTGGCGAAGCCATTGCAATAAACATCCTCGAAGGTACGCTCTTCCGTGCCGGGCCCGCTGTCAATCGACCATGGCCGGTCGACGCGGCGATTGAAATAGAGCCTCAGCATTTTCCGACGATCGCCGCGATGAATTGCTCCTCGAAGACGAAGTTGTACGTTTCGCCGTGCAAGTAAAACTCGTGCTGCTGGAAGCGCTCGTATAGCACCGTGTCGCCAGGCTTGACCGCGCACGTCTCCACGCATGCCGGCTGGAACGGCACCACCACCGAGACGAGATCGCCGCTCCAATCTTTCTTGAGCCGCGAGCGTCCGCTGAAGCCGCGGCCCACGCTGATCACCTCGCCGAGGACGAGTCCCTTCTCGCTCCGCGCCGACTCGGGGATGACAAGGCCGCGATCCTCGCTCGTGAGCGGCAGACGCTTGATGAGCACGCGATCCTCGTACACCGGACGCACCTCGCAAGGATCGAAATCGGTCGCGAGAGATTCGAGGTATTCATTCATTCGTCATCCTCCGATATTCGTACGAGTATCCAGAGAACAGCCATGGTGGTCAACACCCCGAGCATGAAGCAGGCGAAGAAAATCATCAGTTCCCGATCCATCCCTGCGTGCGCGGCTGCATATTCGGCTGTTGTGGGCGTGGCCGCAACCGCATGACTTGTATTCCGCTGACCATCAGGTATCTTGTCGCGTCCATCAAGTGATCATTGACCTTGACGATTTTACCACTGCCCTTGGCGTCCCTGTGATACTGCCGGAACTCTCGAAACCAGTTCTGACACGTCGAGAACACGCGCAACTGGCCACACGCGAGCTTTTCGAACACGGTCATGATGCCAGTCTCGACATTGTTGTCGGCATGCACGAGATTCAGGCCGATCGCGGGGAACGCTTGGAGCTGATGGTAGGCGCTCGCAGGATCTACGACGCCGTGAATCCACTTACCTTGCGCTTGGATCGCCAGGGCGTGGTTGGCGGGCGCGTTGTCGGGGCC
>JBAPOI010000671.1:0-3443 GCA_049279555.1 Candidatus Sulfotelmatobacter sp. | reverse complement strand
ATTTTATGGGACCATAAAAAGCAAGCTGGAGATACAGCTGGAGGAGTTGCGGTCGGCGCAGCAGAAGCAACAGCATTGGGGGCGTTGAAATTCGGTCGCAAGTGTAATAGCCTGTCGGCATGGCAGGCTGGACCGAACAGAAGCGAGACCGTGTCGAGTCGGCGTTTTACGCCTTCCTGGCCAAATGTTTCATCAATTCGAAAGACAAGGGGCGCATCTGCCTCGGCGAGCATCTCTATGACGGGCAGATCCAGTTCATAACGGCCGTCTTCGACGCGCTGGAAGCCGACGTTCATCACATATACTGCCTTAAGAGCCGGCAGCTTGGCATCTCGACGATCGTCCGCGCCTTGATCGCTTTTTACGTCGGTATCCACGACGGGCTCAAAGGTGCCTTGATCTTCGACACGAGCCCTCATAAGGAAAGCGCCCGCAAGGAGCTTGTCACGCTCATCAGGAACCTGCCGCGCAGCCTGCGCTTCCCGGAGGTTCAGGGGACCGGGTCGGGCAATCGCGAGAGCCTGACCCTGATGAACGAGTCAGTGATCCTTTTCATGTCGGCCGGCGTCAAGGAGAGCAAGTCCAGCGGTACGCTGGGTCGATCCGAGGGCTTGACCGTCGCGCATCTCAGCGAGCTTTGCTCGTACGAAAATCCTACTGGCATAAAAGCTCTGGAGCAGTCGTTTTCCGACGAGCATCCAGATCGGCTTTACATCTACGAGTCGACCGCCCGCGGTTACAATATGTGGAAAACGATGTGGGATAAAGCGAAGGCCGACCCCCATCATTGCAAGTGCCTTTTCCTCGGCTGGTTTTCGAAGCCCAGCCAGAGCATCCCTCAAGAGCACGCCGATTTCCAACTTTATGGGCTTGCTCCACCGACGACGGAAGAGGCGGTTCGGATCAAGGCAGTGAGGGACCAGTACGGGCACGTCATCACGCCCGAGCAGTTGGCTTGGATTCGCAAGAAGGTGAATCCCGAGGTGAACGCCGAGAACGACTCGGCCGTTGAAGAAGCCGACACGATCATGCTTGCCGAGCAGGCGTGGACGGAGGAGGAGGCTTGGCAGCAGACGGGATCGGTATTTTTTGCCGGCGCTGATTTGACCGACATGACGAACAAGCACGTCAGTCGGAAGTACAAGTCGTTCATGTTCCTGGCTGGAGAAGAGTTCGCCGACATGAAAATTTACCGGTCGGAGAATCCCCGGTCGACCGAGTTGAAGGTGTGGGAAGAACCAGCTCCGGAGGGCGTCTATGTCGCAGGAGTCGATCCCGCCTATGGAGAAAATGAGAATAATTGCAACTCAGCTATCCAAATTCTCCGATGTTATGCCGACGGAGTTGATCAGGTCGCTGAATACGCCTGGCCCCTTCAGACTACGCGACACCTCGCGTGGACCTTGGCCGCCATCCTCGGCTGGTATGGGGCCAGCCCCCGCGCCGTCATCCGGTACATTCTCGAACTCAACGGCCCCGGCACCGCTGTCTACAACGAAATCAAGTCTCTGAAGTTCTACATCGAGAACGCGACTTATGTTCAGAAGCCGCTGGAAGATCGCGGCCTGATGAATCTTTTTCAGAACGTCAAGACCTACATCTACACTCGCCCGGATTCGATGGGGCCGGGGTACAATTATCACTGGCTTACGAATACCCGTTTGAAGATCACGATCATGGAACAGCTGCGCGACATCGCGTCTAACGGCAAGTTGCGCATCCGGTCCATGGATCTGATCGAGGAGATGCGGTCGATTTCGCGGGAGGGCGATTCGATCGGGGCGCCGTCGTCGATGCGTGACGACCGGGCGGTTGCAATGGCGCTGGCCAATTATTATTGGATGACCAAGATTCGCCAGGGGCTGATAGGCGAGCGGCGCACCCGCGCCGCGGAGGAATCCCGGCAGCGACTGTCGATAGTTGACCAAGTGACGCTTTTCAACCAGAATAGCTTGGAGACGTTTTTTGCAGCCAAGCAGGCGGGGCGGCGCCGAGATGCAGTTGCCGCCACTCGCAACGCTTGGCGCTACGGCACAGGTCGGAGGTATTAGTCGGCCGATGTCGAGGGCCAGAGCGGAGGTCTGATAACGGAAGGCGGGATGCGGGGCCGACTCCCTTCGGGGCGAACACCGTCACAATGCCGCCGATCCGCTCAACCATTACGGAGTTTTTGATGGATAAGCCTGAATCCCCGCCGACGGTTACCGGGTACTTTTTCGGATATTCCGGCAAATTCTTGACTAAGGCGGAATACGATGCTGCGGTTGAAGCCGCTCGCCTTGAAGAGGAGCGTTTGGCAGCACTTCCTCCGGAAGATTGGGATCGTTGGTAATGGCCGTCGTCATCCGTTGCCCTGCTTGCCGGACCAAGTTCCGGTGGCTCGCCGAGACCGAGGCGTATCCGTCCGATTGCCCGCAATGCGGAGCCTATGTAGGGCACGATCGCGCCGACGATGACGTCGTCATGCCGAATATCCTGAGCTTTTCGACGCGCTGCTCGGACGGCGTCTACAAGGCGATGGAGAAGGCGTCTCAGGAGCGGGTTTATCAGGCCGCCGAGATGGCGGGCTGCGACGCTTCCGACATGACCGACCTCAAGATCACCAATCTCCGCGACAATATGAAGCAGGGCGAGATCGCTGCCGTGCCGGTGGTTAATGACCTGACCAAGCACATGGATGCCATGCGGGCGAGAAATCCCAATGCGCATGTCGGCTTTGGTTCGGATCATAATTCGATCGCAATGGAGTATGCGGCCGGTGCCGCTACGGGACACATTGCTCAAGGCGTCCCTGGGTCGATTTTGCCGCGCCGGGGCGCACAGGTGGGAACGGCTTTGACATCTGCGCATGCGGAAAAGGCGGACGCCGTGTTGCAGGCATCATACATGAGCAAGGGGTACCTTCGGTGATCACGGTCCCCACCGACTACAACAAGCTTCTCCAATTCGCCCGCGACATGGTCGAGCAGTGCCGGGTCTCGTCGGCTTCACGGTCTGCTTATTACATGAGCCTCAATCAGATCGCCGAGACCGGCCGCTATGACGGCAACAAGGCGCTGATCAACAAGATCGACCCTCATCTTTCCCGGATCGCTGCTCACATTTTCTCACCCGTCGAGTTGAAATTCACGATCGATTACGACCGCATGCGTCCGAGGCAGGATTTGGATCGGGCGCGCGTCGCGGCAATGCAACTCACACGTCAATGGGATCGGACATCGACCGATATTTTGTATGGACGGGGCGTATTCGAGAGTCTCAAGTACGGGTGGTGTGGCGTCAAGCAGTGGCCGCAGTCCGAGGGGTCGGATGAAACTTATCGGCAGTACGCGCGCCTCGTCATGCCTTGGAATTTCGGCGTTTACAATGAGGCCGAGACTGACATTTCGAGGCAGGTTGCTACTTGCGAAACGGTTGCATTGACGCTTCCAGAGGTGTGGCGG
>JBAPOI010000670.1:0-4393 GCA_049279555.1 Candidatus Sulfotelmatobacter sp. | reverse complement strand
GTCCACACTCCGATGCCTTTAACCTGCGTCAAATGTTCGATCACCTCGTGGTCGGGCAATTTCGGCAGCCGCACGAAATCGAGCAGTCCCGCCGCCGTTTTCGCTGCCAGATCTTTCAGGTATGTTGATTTCTGTTTCGACAGTCCGGCGCTGCGCATTTGCTCATCGCTCAGCTTGAGGATGCCCTCCGGCGTAACCGGTTCCCCCGCGAGCGCCGCAAATCTGTTAAAGATCGTCACTGCGGCCTTCCCATTCAGTTGCTGGTAAACAATTGCCTCCGCCAGGCTGTGAAACTCCGCCCGCCCCATGCGCATGCGGCAAGGGCCGATGCGTTCAATGATCGCCCGCATGACCGGATCCGATTTCTTGAGATGGGCAAGAGCCTTTCGCATGGCCTTATATATTTACCACCAAAAATTGGCGTTAGCGAATAAAAAACGAACATCGACAAATGGCTTCGACTACTGTGCCTTTTTAACCGCAACCCCCATCACTTCATATCTTGCGCCGCGCACTAAACTTGCAGCTCCCAGAAACGCTCGCGCGGGAAAATCGCCATGGAAGTAGGTTTTATAAACGCCGTTGAAAGTGTCGTAGAGTTTCAGGTCAGTACAGAAAATCTGCACCGAGGCCACGTCGTCCATAGTTAAGCCGGCAGACTCGACGGTTTGCTTGACGCCGTCCATCACCAGTCGCGCCTCGTCTTCCGCGCTCGCAGGCGGTGCATCCGTCTTTGCATCGAGCCCGATGTGACCCGCGATGTAAAGCGTGTTGCCAACCAGCACGCCGTCGCTGAAAGGCAGCGCCTTTGTGGTGGCTGATCTCGGTTTGACGATGTACTTGCGGTCCGCCGCGCCTGCCGCCATGCAACACACAAGAAGCATTAACAGCCCGATCATTTTATGCAGTCTCATTGATTTGCCTCTTTGCTGGATTGAAATGCTGGATATGCAGGGTAACACCCCAGCAGCCCTCCATGCGCGCTACCTAGCACTCCCACGCTGAGTTGCCCGTCCACTTCGACAAAACGCCAGCGCTGTCACCGAGGGATTAACTACATCGGCCAGCCACGGAAGGCATTCCCAGCCAGCTTAATCGCCGTGCCCGCCATCAGAGCCACAGCGGGCCGCGGGCTTGCCAAAACTGACCGCCCAGTTTGAGAAACGGTAGGTCATAGCGCTCGACGGTTAAGCCTTGCGCAGACGACGTAATAGACGGGGGAAGCGAGAATTGTGGGCGCCTTGTTATTTTGAGAAGCATCCGGTCGCGACCGAAGCCTAGCGCCTAGCCTTACGTGCCGGAAGTTGGAATCCGATGCGGTCCCTCGGCGGGTTTTCGGGAGTCATAAGCTCTTTGATCGCTTCTATCAATTCTTGGATGACGGAATCGTGGGTATCTAATCGAGTCTCCAATTCGTCAATCTTTCCAGCCAGCCGCCGGTTCGTGGCAAGCATCTCGCGCAAGCGTACAAAAGCGCGGACAATAAATACGCTCATCTGCACGGCTCGCTCCGAATTGAGCACAGTCGCGGCCATGATTGCTCCGTGTTCAGTGAACGCATATGGCGCATATCGGCGTCCACCACGGTTTTTTGAGGTCACAATTTGTGACCTCAAAAATTCGTGCTCTTTGGGGGTAAGTTGAAAGACAAAATCCGAAGGAAACCGTTCTCGATTGCGCTTGATTTGCTGATTGAGAACTTTCACCGGTACACCGTAGAGTTCCGCAATGTCAGCATCGAGAATCACTCTTTGGTGGCGAAGAAACAAAATGCGTGATTCGACAGCGAAAGTTATCGTCCCTCGGCGCTTCGGCATTCGAAGCAACGGTGCATTTTTTGGCTTTTTCATTGAGGTCACAAGTTGTGACCTCAATCATAGACCTGCTTACCTAGGCAATCTCACCATGTTGCTGCGAACTGCAGTCTCATTCCCGTTCTGATCCCTTTGGATTGAAGCCTTTCACAGTAAGGCATCCCGGGGTAATCTTAAGTACTAGGGTAAAGTCAGGTCGGCTCCATGCGCCGGCCGCAAAATCTTTTCGGAGGGAAAAACTATGTCGGCCTTGACCGCAGGCACCAAAGCGCCGGAATTTGAATTAAAAGCGATGGATGGCCGGACCTTCTTACTCCGGGACGAACTGGCGCACGGGCCAGTGGTGCTTGCGTTTTTCAAAGTAGCCTGCCCAACCTGCCAGTATGCATTCCCGTTTCTAGAGCGTCTGCATCGCGCTTATGGGCACCGTACCTCTGGAACCCAGAGTGTGACTCTGGTTGGGGTCTCACAGAACGATCCCAAGCAGACCGCTGCCTTTACCAAAGAATTTGGTGTGACGTTTCCCGTGCTTCTCGACGATCGGGAAACGTATGGCGTCTCGAATGCCTATGGCCTGACCAATGTGCCGACCGTGTTTTGGATTGCCCAGGATGGCGAGATCGAAGTTTCCAGCGTCGGCTGGCTGAAGGCCGATTTCGCGGAGATCAATCGCAAGATGGCCGACTCGGGAAAGATTGCCCCGGCCGCGATTTTCAAGCCTGGTGAAGACGTTCGTGACTTCCGCGCCGGTTGAAGCTCGAAGAATTGATCCCGCGGTTCGCGGGACTCAGATCGCCGCCTCATGCCCGGTTTCGAAACTAAGCGGGCTCGAATGAGGTCGAGCGGGCGAAAGGCCACGAACGCTCGTCTGCGGTACAGTGGGACAACGTCTGAAGGCCTATCGAAAAGCTGGCCTACCGTGCCGTTAACCCCCTCTACGTTACGACTAAACTCGTAGTGTCCATTTACAATTCCCCCAAGTCAAATACATCTATTTTGTCGGCTGCCGGCGTTTTGAGGGGAAGATAGCAACTTATGCGAGCAATCTTTACCAAGAGTGTCTTGACGTGTGTCGTCGCGACTCTGAGCCTACCGTGCTGGGCAGCAGAGGGATTCTTTGCCGAGCCAGCCGCGACTTCTGCTCCGCCGGCCCGGGTTGCAAAACGCGAAGTTGTATCGGCGCGATTGCCCGGCACTGCCTTTGCCGCAATGGAAACCATCAACCCAGAACACATTCGCTGGCATGTTCGTTATCTCTCGCACGACCTGCTGGAAGGGCGCGGAACCGGACAACGCGGCGGGGATATTGCGGCCGAATACATCGCGACGCAATTTGCCGAGTATGGATTGAAGCCTGCAGGGGAAAACGGATCTTATTTACAAAAAGTACCGCTGGTAGGTATCACGACGCTGCCGGAGACGCGATTTTCGCTGGTTCCGAAGCAAGGCACGGCGATGAACTTGAAACCCCTCGACGAATATGTTGCCTATGACCGCACGCAGCAGCCAGAGTCGGACGTGGATGCCGACATTATCTACGTAGGCTATGGCATCGAAGCTCCGGAATATAACTGGGACGATTACAAAGGCATGGATGTGCGAGGCAAGGTTTTGCTCATGCTGGTGAACGAACCGCCATCCGACGATCCGAAGTTTTTCAAGGGCAAGGCGCTTACCTACTATGGGCGATGGACTTACAAATACGAAGAGGCCACGCGCAAAGGCGCGGTGGGCGTGATTCTGGTTCATAGAGACGACATGGCGAGTTACGGGTGGGAAGTGGTACGAAATTCAAATTCAGGAGAGCATTCGTACCTGAAGCTCGAGGGGCCCGCTCTGCAGGTTGCGTCCTGGATGCATCTGGATGTGGCGAAGAAGCTGGCAGCAACGGCGGGCATGGATCTGGACAAGATGATGATGGATGCCCGCTCGCGCGAGTTTCATCCCGTGAGCCTTGGAGTGAAGTTAAAGGCGCACATGGTGAGCAAGGTGCGGAATTTTGAGTCCAACAACGTGCTGGCCATGCTGCCCGGCTCCGACCGCAACCTGAAGGGTGAGGCGGTGATGTACACCGCGCATTACGATCACTTCGGCATCCGTCCTGAAATGCCGGCAGGCAACAACATTTTCCACGGCGCTGCCGACAACGCCACGGGCTGCGGTATTCTGCTCGAGGTGGCGCGGGCGTTCAGCGTCGCCAAAGACCGGCCAGGACGCTCGATAATTTTCGCGGCAGTCACGGCCGAAGAGCAGGGGCTGCTGGGGTCGGAATATCTGGGCAGGCATCCGCCAGTTCCGGCAGGCAAGATTGCGCTCGATTTGAATTATGACAACGTACTGCCTCTCGGAGCGCCGCAGGAAGTCGAAGTCTCGGGCGCGGAGCGGACGACTTTCTACCCGTGGGTGCAGGCGACTGCGAAGGACTTCCGCTTGGCGATCCGTCCGGAAGCGTTCCCGGAGCAGGGAACTTACTATCGCTCCGATCATTTAAGTCTGGCACGTGTAGGCATTCCATCATTCTCAATCGACCAAGGCGTGAAGTTCAAAGGTCACGACGAGGCCTGGGGCCGGGCACAGGA
>JBAPOI010000669.1:0-3100 GCA_049279555.1 Candidatus Sulfotelmatobacter sp. | reverse complement strand
GAATAGGGCAGTGCGACCGAGATGGTGTTCAGCACCTTATGTCGATCTTCGCTCGACCGGACAGCCGGGGGCGGCTGTCCCTACATAAACATCAACATCTCCTGCGTTATGTTTCTATGCCGACGTGGCAGATGCGGCCGACGATGTAGTCGGAGGGCGATTTTCCTTCTTCCATGGTCACGACCTCAATGGGATAAGCCTGGTTGTGCGGGCGGAGGATCATGTGACTGCCGGCGGTTTCGACGTACTTCACTGTGCAATTCTCGTCCTTGAGAACCGCATACATATTGAACTCGGCCTTGCGATAAGGCTGGAGTGAGTTGTAATGGCGGTCGATAAGAAGAGTCGCGCCAGGGAGCAGGCGTGGATACATGCTCATGCCTTCGCGGCCGTCGACCTTGATGACCACAAATCGCTCCCACTGATCGCGATTGCCTTCGGTTTCCGTCTTCAGCTTCTTCAGAAAGCTCTTCTTGAATTTCAGAATTTCTTTCACGTTCATGCTCGTGATGAGGGGTTGAGTAGCGGCGACGTGTCCATCGGTGAGGAGGATGTTCTGAAACTCATCGTCGCTGGGAGGGAGAATGGAAGCGCGCTTGTTGACCTCGGAGGGATCGAGAAGGTCGAGAACGGAAAGGTGCTGGACGGTGAGGACGCGATCCATGCCTTCGAGACTCAAGCCGCGCTTGCGATTGAGGAAGTTGGAGATGTGAGCCTGCTTGAATCCGGTCTGCTGAGCGAGACGGAGTCCGGTCAGATCGCCTTCATCAATGCGCTCCCAAAGAGCATTGCGCAGATTCTCTTGCAGCACGCGGAATTTCATGGCTCGGAGTATAGCACGCTCAGTATAGCAATGCGCTAACTAATAATGATTTCCACAGCTTGGTTGGTATAACAACCTTGACGCGAGAAATTCGGAGCTATAGGATCGCAGTAGACTATAACTCACTTCACTCCCCCAGAAGCCGGTTAATCATGCGAGTCGTGGATAACTGCAACGAGGAAAAGAACTTCGTAGAGTTTCGCCGCAAAGTGCGTGGCGCCGAAGTGCTTTCGGCGGCCATGGAGAACCTGTTGAAGACCCTGAACTTCAGCGGGCGGGTCAGCGTGATTGTGCAAAATGGACGGGTGCTGAAGTCAGGGTACGAAGAAGGATTTTTTCGTCAACGCGAGATCGGCCCGATCGGAGAACGCGGCACCGAGCCATAGAAGACACGAGCCCCCGTGTGACGCTGCATCGCGCGTAATTTCATCCGCAATTAAATAGTCCAAGCAGGCCATCGCAAATAGAAACGAGCCCTGCGTCCGACCCCGCTCTTAGCGGGACCGGCGCAGGGCTTTTTTGTTTCGAAGGCACAACCCGAAGATCAGGAGGAGCCATGAAAACGAAGGCCAAACGGGACGGCCGCCAGGAAGAGTTGAGATTCGAACTTAAGTATTGCGAACGTTGCGGTGGCTTGTGGTTGCGTCCGGCGGGTGGCGGGCAAACCTATTGTGCAGGGTGTGCGCGGCAAATGGGCGAACTGCCGGTACCTTCCAGCGAACGGGAGGCCTCACAGACAAAAGGGGAACCGCGATGGGCTGGAGGCCGCAGCATCTGCGATGAGGACACCGAGGCGGATACGCAATCCCCAGGAGATGCGGTATGAGCGGGTTTGTGGTGTGGGACACGGGGCATGCAGTGGAGCGAGATTCAGAAGAGAGTTCTCTGAGCGATAGCGGACTCGCTTTGCCACCGATGGACGAATCGTCTGGCCAGGTTTCGGAAATCGTGGGGCCAACAGAGGCATTTCTCGAAGCGTTGCCAGTCCACGATTTTTCCAAACAAAAGCAAAACTCCGATGAAACGAAGATTCGGAGGGCGACAAATAGCTATTGGGACCGGGATCCAGACTTGTGGATGTATCGCAAAAAGACAGCGGCTTTGTTGCGGCGCTACATGCGGTGGTCGATAGAGGCGGGACGATTACCTTCGCTGCTGGGACGGGAGCTGTTTCGGGCAAAGGTGACGGCGTACAAGGCGACTACGTTTGAAGATCGGGTGATCTTCATTCACGACATAGAGAGGTGTCTGAATCAGTTGGCGAGTTTTGACCGGGAGATTGTCGCGCGGGTGGTGCTGCAAGAACACGAGCACCCGCAGGCGGCGAGGATTCTTCACTGTACGCGCAGAACGATTGAACGCCGGCTGCCTGAAGTGCTCGACGAACTCAGCGAAGCCTTTCTTAAGGCACGGCTGCTGGACCCGCTGCCGGAAGTAAAAGAAGAGGAGACGCTATGAGTTGGAGAGTGCTGAGCGTGACCGGGGTCATGATCGGCTTGTTTCTGCTATGGATCGCGGCGAGCTATACCGCGCTTACAAATGGGATCAATGAACTCTACGAAAGCGTGAGCGGCAGCGCGCTGTCGGTCTCGCAAGATGAGAGGACGAGCAATAATCGGCAGGAAACGGGCCAGAATAGCGACGTGGAACCATTTATGGAGGTGGGAGGGATGATTCTCCTGGGAGTATCGAGCGCGTTTTGGGCTTTTCGGCGGCTGGGGAGCAAGGTCCGGGGACGGGGGCGAAATGTTTGCCTATTAGTTCTGATGTTCTCGTTCGTACTGTGTGCGTATGGTTTCGGCTTGTTGCTTGAGCTGGCGGCAGAGAGTGGGTGAGGAATTCGTGAAGTTCGAAAAATGTTGTCAAGAGGGGGAGAGTGGTGTTTTTTGCGCAACTTGCTGAAAACGCGGCGAAAATAAATCTGCAAACTATGTCACTTTTGGCCTATGCAGTATGCTATAATCAAAATATAGAGTAAAGAAATAAGCAATAGTTGATGAAGCGCGCCAAGCGGCGCGCTTTTTGTTTTTCGGGTCGAGAAGTCGGTGCGGTCATTGGCTATACAGGCGAGACCAGATCTTTATTGGTCTTTGGGCGGCACGGCCGAAGCCGAGTGGGAAAGCGGATTCCTCACCGGGCGTACCGCCCGGTTTGATTGCATAACGACGTTGGCCCATCGCGAGTAGATTGGTATGCGATGAAACAAGACCAAGGCTCGTGAGAGGAGCCAACGTCATGCTGATTATAGGCTGTGATTTTCATCCTGGGTTTCAGCAG
>JBAPOI010000668.1:0-7435 GCA_049279555.1 Candidatus Sulfotelmatobacter sp. | reverse complement strand
CGCGGATGCACCGGCGAAACCGGCTGCAGCCAAGACCAGTGCGGATGTGGCGGAAGAAGTTGACGAACTGCGCGAGGAACTGCAGACGCTAAAGGAGGCGTTGGCCAAGCGCGACAAGCAAATCGACGAAGCCCAGAAAATGGCGGCCGAAGCGAACGCCAGGGCGGCAGCGGCAATTGCGAAATCGGAGGGAGTGAACCAGAACCCCGCTCCACAAGACCAGAAACCCGCTACCGTGGCAGTGAATACGCCAGCAGCGAATCCTCCGGCGCCAGGACCTGCTCCGCAGGGGGAGAAGCATCACGAAGAGGGACCGGCGACCATCCACTTCAAGGGAGTTGGCATTACACCCGGCGGCTTTCTGGCCGGTGAAACTGTGAACCGCACGCATGCAACAGGTGGTGACATTGCCACGCCGTTTACCGGAATCCCGTTCAACGGCAACTCGCTGAGCGACGTTTCTGAATTCGCCTTCTCGGCACGTCAGTCCCGGCTCAGCATGCTGGTCGAAGGTAAGATCGCGAACGCTACACTCGATGGCTACGTTGAAGCTGACTTCCTCGGCGCCGGCACAACCTCCAACAACCGCCAAACCAACAGCTATGTATTTCGTCAACGGCAACTTTATGCCATGGCTACATTCACTAATGGCTGGTCGATTACCGGTGGCCAGCAATGGTCTCTCGCCGCTGAAAACAAAAAGGGCATCACGAATCGTTACGGGGGCGGTATTGGCGAATCTTTGCCAAACATGATCGACCCGAACTACGTCGTGGGCTTAACGTGGGCGCGCGCGGATGCCGTGCGTGTGGCCAAGAACTTCGACAAGGCAGCCTTTGCCTTTTCGATTGAAGGTCCGCAGACAACAATCGGCGGTCGCGGCTTCTCAACGACTACTAATACGTCCGCCCTGGGAGTGGTTTCGACCGCGCAAAACTTCTGGCTGAATTCTCCCGGAGCATCTGCCGGTTTGTACAATGCGTTCGATCCGACCGGATATACGGCTAACAAGCTGCCGGATTTTGTGCTGAAAGCAGCTTTCGATCCTGGCTTCGGACACTATGAGGTTCTGGGAATCATCAGCACCTTCCGGGATCGCATCTATCCCTGCGCTGTGGTCAGTCCAACCGCCAGCAACGCTGGTGGAACGGTAATTCTGAAGGGTTCGCCGATCAATCCTGCGGGGTGCGTAGACCCCACGGGAGCGGTTTTGACGGCCCCATCTGCCACCGGCGCGCACAACGACTCGCGGACTGGCGGCGGTGTAGGCGTGAGCGCCGCATTGCCCCTGGTCCCCAAAAAATTTGATCTGGGCATCAAAGTAGTTGGTGGCGATGGCATCGGCCGTTTCGGTGCAGCGCAATTGTCCGATGTGACGGCGCGACCGGATGGCACGCTGGCACTGATTCGCAACGAACAGACTCTCGTCAAGCTGGAGTGGCATGCCACGCCGAAGGTCGATGTCTACGCGTACTTTGGCAACGAATATGCCGGACGCACGCAGTACACCGGCTACCAGACCGTAAAAGTTGCCAACACGCCGGCCATCCCGGCATTTGGTACGCAACCCGCCTATCCTTCGATTGCCACTTACACGACTTCTACGAGTGGGATCGGCGGCTACGGAAACATTCTCGCGAACAACAGCGGATGCGCGACGGAATCAGCGCCGTCCGCCACAGGTACCCCCGGCACAGGAGGCACATGCGCCGGCGACATCCGCAACATCATTGAAGGCACGATTGGTTTCTGGCACAGGTTGCACTCGGGACCGGAAGGACGTTTCCAGTGGGGCCTGCAGTATTCCTATCTGGAAAAGTTCGCGTGGTCCGGAGGTGGCGATGTGACTGCCGGTGCACCTGGAATCGCACCCAAAGGCATCGACAACCTGTTCTTCACATCGATCCGTTACTACATACCGTAACCGAAACTGCTCGCGCGTCGAGACCCGGCGCGCGAGCATCGGTTCCACGGATACCAGAGATCAAACCGATCTCGGAACTCAACGGATCTGTGAACTCAACTTTTCGAGGGGTCCTTTGCCCTCGGAAGCACCACCGGTCAGATTGGCTACTCTCCTTTCCGGGCCGGTGGTGTTCACTTAAGTTTTTGGGTGCGAGTCTTGCGACGTTAGCTATCCTTGCGATAGAGAAGGTCCCGCATCGCCTGCCTGCGGGCCGCGTTCGCTTCACTCTCAGACTTCCGCTGCAGCGCGTCTTTCGTGGCTTTCGCGGCAGGCGCCGCAGCTTCCTCGACGCTGCATTCCGGGCAGCGGTTGGCGAAACCCGGCTTGTCGGGTTTCAATTCGAACTTCTCTGAGCAGATACTGCAGATTTTGATGGGAAAGGCCATGGAGGCTCCGGAACGAATCGAACCCACTATGATAGCGGATGGGCGCCAGCGACTTCACTGTTAGGGTCTAGGGCGTGGGTCACTCCGCGCTTTGGATTAGGTTTTCACCTGTCCTTTCTCAGAGGCCATGTGCTGCATGGCCTCTTTGGTTTTGCGAGACGAAAACCTCATATCTCTATCCAAGAAAGGTGCGCTCTTCAGGCATGGGCCGCGCTCAATCATATTTGTTCCGTCCTGCGGGTCTTCGATGTATGCGAATTCATTGGACTCGATCATCCGCTTCACCGCCGTGTGAACACTCGCCATGGGATTCTTAAATTTAAGCATCGTCTTGAATCCCATCTCATCGAGCCTCGACCTTATCTCCCTCATGTGCAATGGTCTGCCCGAACATCTCACTACGAGCCGGATTGCATCGGCGAGAGTCAGCGAATTAACATCCACCACTTCGTCTTCATCAGTACACACGAGAGGCAGAAGAGCCTCAAACGACTCCATGAGTCGCGCTTTCTTAATGGCCAACTGGGTTTCTTGCTTCTGCACCTCTTCGATTTCTTCCTGTATTCGCTCAAGTGCCTCTTCATAAACACTTACGTCGTTTTCTTCATGCGCCATTTGGGACATCTCCACGAAATGATTATCTATGATCGTACATGTTAAGTCAATAATATTAGATAAAAACTGAGATAAATTTAGGGGTGAGAATTTGCCCTATCGGAGGCGAAAAGACAGCATTTTCAGCAGCAATGCCTACGGATGTTAAGGAGATCAATCAAGACCATCTTTGCAATGATTGAGGCAAAAGTACCATGGCCGGGACGCAATCGGAGGGCCGCGCTTCAGGGCGGCAACACGTCAATTAAGACGCTACCGGAACGGTTTCTTTTCAAACTATAATGAGCGGCCTTCGATCAGGAACGGATGCCGTGTGCGCCCAACAGATGTGGCTTAATTTGGCCTTGCGCGATCTCAAGAGTGGCGAGAGAATTGCTTTCATGAATGATCTTGACGATAGGATTTTATCAGTTGTGAAGACGAACGATCCCGCTGATATGGATATTCTAGCGGAAGCAATACCAGATGCCGATAGAGAGGCTATTCGCGCATCAGTCGAGAGGCTTAAGAAGCAAGGGAGGCTGGGTGCAATTGACCCGATTTACGGTACGCCTGTAGAGTAGAGCAAATAGAAAAACCCGGATGCCAGTCCGGGTCGTAGTGCTGTGCTCACGCCTACATTGGAGTCGGAGTATAGAGTGTGTCATCTTAGGCATGAGCGATTCTCAGCTTAAAGCGATGATTGAGCGGGAAGCGCAAGCCCTCGGCTTGACTTTCAACGATGCCGTTTCTCGCGTTCAGGCAGGTGAGATCGGCGAAAACTATCTCTGGCAAGACCTAGCCTCTTTAGTGCAACTGCTTCACGAATATGATTTTTCTAGTTGATAGGAGATCGGCCCGCCGAAGTTTTCCGTAACTTTCGCGATCATCCGCTCACTACCCAGCCTTCGGAGCCGTCTACTTCAGGCATAATGGCTCTAGATGAAAACGTCCGAGGACCGGCTGCTCCGGCTGATCGCGGTATTTAAGTTCTTAAAGGCCGCGTCGCTGATCGCGCTCGGCGTTGGAGCATTCCGACTGCTCCACAGAGATTTGGGCGGCGTGCTCGATCACTGGATTCGAGCGTTACGGTTCGACCCGGGCCAGCACTACCTCGATATTGCTCTGGCGAAAGCCTCTGATGTAACTCCCGAACAGATCAGGAAAGTTGGCGTGGGCAGCTTTATCTATGCAGCTTTGTTTTTAACCGAGGGCACTGGCCTGTGGTTGCGCAAACGCTGGGCGGAGTGGCTTACCGTAATTATCACAAGCTCTCTGGTGCCGGTTGAGATTTACGAAATCTACCGACATCCAGGCTGGGTGAAGGTGGTGGTGCTCGCGCTCAACGCCGCCATTATCGTCTACCTGATTTATCACATTCGCAGCCGCAAGGCATGAGCGGAGTTGGCTTCCAATCACGCCAGAAGTTTCGCGAGCGGCTCCCAGTAATGCTCTTTCCATCCGGAAGCCAGATGTTCCGCCGCGCCCTTGGGGAAGCCCGTGTGGTCAAAGACGATCTTAGTCGCGGAGCCTTGCTCCACCAGTTCGAATTTCGCAATCGAATACACGCCCGGATCCCAACTGCCCGCTCGCCAGGCCTGCACGATGCGACGGCCCGGCATTAGTTCGACGTGCCGTCCCGTGATATATCCGCCGAAGAGAGTAAACGCGCCTCCAACTTCGCGGCTGATCTGCGTGGGCTTGTTGCCCAGATTTTGCATCGACTTCATTGCTCCGCTGAGCTCTATGACTTTGTCGAATTGTGCGGTCTCGGTGAGCGCGTCATAGACGCGCTTCGGGCTCGCTTTGAAAACTGGCTCCTGATGAATGGCTTCCGCCGTACGATAAATTTCCCCTTCAGCCTCCGCCCACAGCTCGGTTGAGCCTAAAGCCAGACCACCCAGCATTACCGCAAACCCAGTAAACAATTGCCGACGGCTGGGGCCATTGTCCCGCTCGGCCAGACCGTTCCTATCACTCATCACGCTCATCATTCGTTATGTTCTCCCGGTTTATTTGCGTTTCGCTGACACCGCATAAGACCATCGCTGGAAAATATGTTCAAGATAATATTTCGCTAGGTTGCGAAATACCTTCCGGGGCATACTTAAGCGCCTGCAGAACGAGGGGATCTATGTCTTATCCCGCTGGCCATCGTGAGGAAGTAAAGAAAAAGGTAATTGAGAGCGCACGCAAGCTCTTCAACCGCCATGGATTTGAAAACGTCTCACTCAAGCAAATCATGGCTGGCGCGGGGCTGACGCACGGCGGATTCTATTCCTACTTCAAAAGCAAGAGTGATCTGTATGCGGCGGTGTTAGGGTGCTTCTTCACCGACCCGGAATGGAAAAGCTGCTGGGAAGGCGTGCACGTTGATCTTTCATCGACCGACGTTGGTCCGCAGGTTGTCCGCGCCTATCTATCTCGCCAGCATTTCGAGGATGTCGAGAACTCCTGCCCCATGGTCGCGCTGCCCACCGACGTGGCACGTAGCGGCGTAAGCGCAAAGCGTGCTTTCGAGACTGTGTTCAAAGCCATGGTGAGCGTCCTTGAGCGGAGCCTCGTGCAGAACGGCCGTCGGCGCCGCACGACGGCGCAGAGCATCGCTGCATTATCGATTGGAGGCATGGTGGTGGCGCGGACCATGGTCGACCGGGAACTCGCCGACGAATTGCGCGAAGCCTGCACCGCCGTTGCTCTCAATCTTGGCGGCTGGGACAAGAAGAGCAAATCGGGAAATGGAAAATCTGGGCGATCCCGGACTTCGCGAGGTTGAGCGATGCGATTTTCAATGAGTGCCTTATTTCTAGCTGTAATCGCGCTTCTAGCGGCAACCTCTGCTTTTAGACAAGTTCCCTCGCAGCCACCTCCTTCGTATCGATTTTCATCCGGCGGCTCAGCCCTAAACATTCCAGTGGAGTTGGTCGCTAACGGTCTAGTGTTTGTGAAAGCGAAGGTGAACGAAAATGCGGGCTGGTTCATTCTCGACAACGGAAGTCAGGGATTTACCATCGACCGGCATTACGCCGAGAAGATCGGACTGCAGAGCAGCGGCAGCGCGGCAGCCCGCGGAGGCGGCGCGAACGCCATCGATGCCGGAGTCATTCGCGATGTCGAAATCGGTTTGCCGGGACTTGCGTTGACCCACCGCAATCTGGTTGTGATCGACTTGAAGCCACTGGAGCCGAGCGTGGGTCATGAGGTCGATGGCATCATCGGATCACGCTTGTTCGACGACTTTGTGGTGCTGTTGGATTACGAGCGTCGTATGGTCTCTGTTTTTCTGCCTACACAATACCAGCCTGCGGCGGGAGCCACGGTCTTTCCTGTTCATATCGATGAGCACGGTTTTCAATTCATTGACGCTTCTGTCACGCTGCCCGGCATTGAGCCTGTCGCCGGAAAATTCCTTATCGACGGTGGGGCAAACACTTATGCGGATATTTACAAACCGTTCAGCGATGCGCACCATCTGCCGCCGCCGGCGATGAAGCTTTTGGAGGAGCCCGGCACTAGCACAGGAGGTACTACGCAATCGAGAGATGGCCGCGCCGATCAGATCACAGTTGGTCCGTTTTCGATCAAGAGCCCGCCCATCACGTTCGCGCAGGATACGGAAGGTTTGATGGCATCGAAGGATTACGCGGGGCTGATTGGCGCCGAGTTCCTGGAACGCTTTACTGTGGTGTTCGACAGCCCCGTGAGACAAGTATGGCTCGCGCCGAATCATAGTTATTCAGAGCCTACGGAATACGATGAGAGCGGCTTGCGAATTCGCGCGGAGGGTCGGGACTTTCACCGATTTGTGGTGCGACGGATTCTGTCCGGCTCTGCCGCCGCCGAAGCAGGCACCGAAAGTGGCGATGTAATCGAATCCATCGACAAACGTGCGGCGAACGAAATGACTCTTACCGAAATACGCACGATGTTTTGCAAACCGAACGCAAAATATTCCATCGGCATTCTGCGGGGAAGCAAACATTTTCAGGTTCTCCTAAGCTTGCGGCCGCTTCTATAAAGTGTCTTTCTAATTTTTGTCCCAGAGGAATCATGTACGAAGTAATCCTGAAGCGCTGCGGTCCGCGAAAAAGTTCTCACGAAACATCCGGACCGCATCGGAGTTCTCATCCTCAAAGTCGACGTACTGCTCACCCAAATACTTGGGCGGGTCGCTGCCCAGCTTTGCAAAGCTATAGGCGATTGCTATCTGCTTCGACCGTATCAGCTGCTCAATGTCGTTTTCTGCAATCACTTCGCAATCTTCGTTTTTTCACTTGTGAATGCCGGGAGATGTTATGTGACGGCCTTAGCCGGTCAAGGACTGAATGCCGCTGGGAGCGTTGCCTAACAGGAAGCAGAGCGTCATAGCTGCCACTTCGCCTTTACACCCCCACCCCCCGCCTGTTATTCTTCCTACTGTCACCAAGATAAATCGAAACTGAGAACAGGAGTGCACCAGGTTAGTGTTAGCCAGAGAGCAAAAGAAATC
>JBAPOI010000667.1:0-7994 GCA_049279555.1 Candidatus Sulfotelmatobacter sp. | reverse complement strand
ATCCTAGAGTGAAGTGGATGCCCGAACTCATGGTCACCGAAGACCGGGGCTTTTACTGTGGTGGTGGAGTCAATGCATCTCTCGATCTCAGCATTTATCTCGTCGAAAGATTCTGCGGACACGAGATCGCCATGCAGACCGCCAAAGCGCTGCTCATCGAAACCCCGCGCGCATGGCAATCCGGATTCGCCATCGTTCCTCTAAAAACCGATCACACCGATGACACTATCTCCAGCGCGCAGGAGTGGATGCACAAGAACTTCTCAAAAACTTTTCCGCTCGAAGATCCCGCGCGCCGCGTGGGCATGAGCGTGCGCAATTTTGTGCGCCGCTTCAAGCACGCAACTGGAGACAGTCCACTAATCTATCTGCAGAAATTGCGCATCGCAGCAGCCAAGCGAATGCTGGAAAGCAACCATCGCTCTATGCAGGAAATCTGCGACGCGGTCGGCTATCAAGACGTAGCCTTTTTCCGCTCCCTCTTTCAGCGCCACACCGGAGTCTCGCCCAGCGCCTATCGCGAAAGGTTTGGCGTGTAGCTTGAACTGAGCAACGACTTGAGTAGTTTCGATGATCGGTAGATCTGCAGTTTGGCCCTTTTACACAGCGGTGTCATCCTGAGCGAAGCCGTTCTTCAGGCGTAGCGAAGGATCTCCCGCATAACCGCCGCCGCGCATAGGCCATTGCGATTGCGCCGGGCACGACGGAAAATCAGATTCTCGGAGGCCTTATGAATAACGATAAAGTTGTCACCGACGTCCGCTCTCTTCAGAAGCCGTTGAAAGAACAATACCGGCGCGACCCAGCCAGCTCGCGCATCACCCTCGCGGCAAAAGGCGGAGAGACAAACACGCCGCTCTCTTGTTCCGTAGATATCGGCCGCGCCATCTACCAGGCCGAAGCCCACAGAGGAGTCGGCGGAACGGGCACCGCAGCCTGCTCCGGCGATCTCCTGCTAGGTGCCCTGGCCGCCTGCGCGCAACTCACCTGTCAACTCGTCGCCACCGCCATGGGAATTCAAACCCAGCACATCGCGGTCACCGTCGAAGGAGATATGGATCTCGCGGGAACCCTCGGAATCTCAAAAGACGTTCCCGTCGGCTTCGACGCCATCCGCGTGAAATTTAACCTCGACGCGCCCCAGGCAACTCCCGATCAACTGCGTTCTCTACAAGAAAAAACCGAGCAGTATTGCGTAGTCCTGCAAACCCTTCTCCACCCCCCAAAAATCACCGCCGACTGGAGCACCTCCCATTGACCAACCCGTCTGACGCAGACCATCCCAGATTGCCATTCCGATTTCCGGATTGTCATCCCGAGCGAAGCGAGGGATCTTGGTTTTCTCGCGCGCTGAAGAACCTGGCCAGCCCCACTTCTCGCTTCTTTTGCGAGAAGTGGGTTCGCACCACTCATCACGCTCGTGCGTACGGATACCGCAACTCCCGCTCGCCGAAAACTTTCACCAGCAGCGCTCCCGCCACAAACCCCCCAACGTGCGCCCAGAATGCGACACCGCCCACGTTTTGGTGTGCATACAGAGCAATCGACGCGGTCCCGCTTAGGAACTGGAGCGCGAACCAGTATCCCAGGATGATCCATGCCGGCACCCACACCACAAACACAAAAAACCACGTCAGCACCCGCGCCCGTGGATACAAAACAAAATATGCGCCCAGCACCCCCGCGATCGCGCCACTCGCCCCCAGCGTCGGCACCGTCGAGTGCAGACTCACCATGACCTGCGTCGCCATCGCGATCAAGCCCACAAAAATATAAAACACCAGATACTTGAAATGCCCCAGGTAGTCCTCAACATTGTCGCCAAAAATGAACAGGAACCAGACGTTGCCGATCACGTGCATCCAGGATCCGTGCAGAAACATCGACGTGAAGAAGGGAAGTACCACGTCGAGCAGCGAATATTTCGGCGAGCCTGAGAGAAATGCCATCAGATGCGACGGCACCACGCCAAATTGCCGCGCCAGCAGATCCAAACTGCGGGGATCGAGGGTGAACTCAAAGAAAAAAATCAGCAGGTTCAGCCCAATCAAAAAGCCGTTCACCCACGGAGTGCTGTATCGAGGCTGGTCGTCGCGAATCGGAAGCATCTGTTAATTTGGTAATTGAGTAATTTTGCGAGCTTGTCTCCAAATTACCCAATTACTAAACGGAAGTATGTACTTTACGCAAGATGCGTTCCTTGTTCCTTCATCAGCCGAGCTAGCGCGATCATTTTCGTGAATTCGGTCGCATAGGTTTCCGGAACCGCGATTTCTCTACAGAAGCCTTTTGGGTCGATGCCCGCCAGTTCACCGGCGTTTTTCAATACCTGAAAATGGAACATCGCAATCTTCTGGTTCTTTCCGGCTGCACTATGGACAGCGGCTTTGATCTGTTCGATCATTTCGGCCACCCCTCTAGCGGCTTCTTCTTTTGGAGCGATTGCTTAATCGCATCTTTCCAGTTTCCCCGAATCTTTAGCACTTCGGGCTTAGGACCGGGCGAGGACGCGGGACGCGACGGAGATTTACGCTTTGCCTTTTTTTGTGCCATTCGTTAAACCTGACTCGCTGGTTGCTGATACATGAGCCGCTTTCCTTCTGCTGCTTTAATCGCTAGAACGGTGCGTTCTCCATCATTCATCTTGCGATTGTTCCAAAGAAAATCGAAGTGCCAGAGATACCGATGCAGATACTCGCGACTAACGTTGTGGTAGATGCCAGCGATGCCGCGCTTTACTAGCGCATGGCTGCTTTCCGCTGTGTTTGTGTGAGCCGTGCCGCGTGCGTATTCCTTCGTTGCGTGGCAGACTGCCGTATGGCTGGCATACTCGGAGCCGATGCGCCTGTAAGCTGAGAACTCATCCGTCATGAGATGAGCGCTGCTGTCAATCTCTTCGCGAATGGCGCTCTCAATCGTTTCCGTAGTAACGTCCGCAACTATGCGGCGGCGAAGTTCTCCGTCTCGCTGGACAGCGCAGAACACCGGAGTCTTGCTCGTACCGCGTCCGCGTCTGCTCGTTCCCTTGTAACGCGGCTTGCGTGGCCCGATGTACGTTTCGTCGCATTCTACGGTGCCCGTTAGTTTCGGGCTTTCAGGATCGGGAGCCATCGCAAAACGGATTCGATTCATCAGGAACAATGCCGACTTGTAGCTGATCTGGCAATGCCGTTGAATTTCAAGAGCCGCTACGCCTTTCTTCGATGTAGCTGCGCGCCAGAACGCATAGCACCAGTGGCGCAATTCGATGCGGGATTCCTCATAAACCGTGCCGATTCTAACCGTGTACTGTTCCTTGCAATCGCGGCAACGCCAGAGGTAACGGCTGCTACGCTGCCCTGTCTTGGCGTCTTTCATCTGGTATACGTCTACGCTGCCACAGCGGACACAGCAAGGGGTATTGCCCCACCGCATTTTTTCCAGCAGTTCTACCGCTGCTGATTCATCCGAGCACGCCAGAGGGATGTTCTCGATTACGTCCGACTTCGTTAGGCTGTGTGCGTTTTTCATGTACACATCTTAATACTTAACGCAAGTTGTGTCAAGTATAAAATTAGTGATGGAGTACCGTTTTGTTTGGGAATTGGCATCGAAACTCTAGGGTCGCATAGTGAAGCCCACCTTGATAAATGCCTTCTGCCATCTTTAATATCGCCTGCACACCCCCCATGTTTCCTGCCATAACTAGGGAGGTAAATCGCGACATAATACGATCCAGAACTCTACCGCGTGCCTCGGCGTCTGCCATATCCATTCGTTCAATCCAGTACGGCACTGTTGCAGCCTCAGTGAGCACTGCCACGTCTGTGCTCCCTCCGACTGAAGCGGGAAGTAATTGTTTCCCTTTGTGCATCATGTACGACAATTGACATAGCGAAGTATGCAGAGGCCAAGGGGCGTCTTGCTTAAACCACGCGTTGTAGATTGGATCAGATACAGTTCGCCCATCCCCTATAGCCTTGTAGCTTTCCCATACACGGGATGCAACGCTCGGCGGTTCGCACACATAAAGACCGCGCTCACTCTCTTCCTTGAGACATGCAGACATTAGCAACTGTATTGCAGGGCGGTTTTCATAGACAGGAGCGTACCAGTTTGCCATTGCATCTTTTACTGCGCGCTCTAAAACCGGAAAGGTCTTCGGGTCAACAGCTTCTACGTTAGCTCGTATCTCCGACATGAGGGTATCCGCCGCATGAGCATCGTATGACGATTGGGCCATTGCAAAACTTCCAGTGCCGGAGCAGAAGCCAGTCAATTTTTGCCCTTCTGAAATAGGGCCGCCGTCATAAGACATTAGCGTGTCCGCAGCAAGAATCACACTGTCTCGGCACTGCATTCCGATAGCTAACGTCATGCGGTTCCTTTTCGGAAGCCGCTCAGGTTTCGGATGTGGGACAATGGGACGCGGAAACGGCTTCAGGGATGTCCTAATCATAGACATCCCCTTGCGTTAAGTACAGACTTCCGTTACTAAATTACCAAATTACTGAATTCCTCTCATGAATGGCGTCATTATCGTCGATAAGCCCGCCGGTTGGACATCGCATGACGTGGTCAACCGCATGCGCCGGGTTCTCGGCCAGCGGTCGGTTGGCCACCTCGGTACGCTCGATCCCCTCGCCACCGGCGTACTTCCGCTGGTTACGGGGTCGCTCACCCGCCTCGCCCAGTTCTACACTACCTCCGAAAAAAACTATGAAGGCGTAATCCGCTTCGGTTTTGCCACCGACACTTACGATGCCGATGGCGAAGCGATGGGTGAGCCGCACCCGGTTACTCTCACACTCGATCAACTTCAGGAATTGTCTGCGGGATTCCTCGGCCTCATCGAGCAAATGCCTCCACCGTTCTCCGCCAAGAAGATCCACGGGGTTCCCGCCTACAAACTTGCTCGTAAGCAGAAAGAAGTCGTTCTTAAGCCTGTTCAAGTTGAAGTCAAGGAATTCGTGATCACTTCAATCGACGCCGACCGCGCGCACTTCCGTGCCCGCGTCGCGTCTGGAACTTACATGCGCTCCATCGCGCACGAAATGGGCCAGCGCCTCGGCTGCGGAGCGCATCTCGAATCTCTTCGTCGCACCGCCGTTGCCGAATTCGAAATCGCCCAGGCTCACACCATCGAGGAGATTGAACGCTGCGATGTACAAATTCTCAACGCCTGTCATTCTGAGCGAGTGCGAGCGAACGTGAGTGCAAGTCGAAGAATCCCTACCCCCGTCTCCCTCGCCGACCACAATATAAACGCGCCCGACCCCAGCGACCTCGAAGCAATAGAAACTCGAAGCATCGAATCCCTCTTCATCCACCCGCGCAAACTCTTGCCTCAACTTCCTTCCGTCACTGCCGACGAGCCTACCACAGCCCGCATCCGTAGCGGACGCCCCATCAACCTCCCCGAACTCTCCCGCGCCCGGCAAGTGAAAGTCTTCGCCGGGCAAAGCGAACTGATCGCCATTGCTACGCGCGTCGCCGGCACATTGTTCCATCCCAAAATTGTATTCCCAGCAGACGAGACGTAAGGCGCGGCGGGCCCGGTGCCGCCATTCTTAAAAATCTTGTCAAGCTCCCTAGGGCAGTGCTTTTCTAGAGCTAGTGATTTTCTAGTTCTAAGCGTGATCTTCGCAATTGAACCGAAGGAGTAAGTCAAGGCTCCCTCAGGGGCTAGAGCCCGACGGATATTGAGCTGCTTGCGCTATGATCCACTTGTCGGCCAGCCCTCAGAGGCGGATTTGGGAGATCGCATAAGGCGGGGTACTGTTCAGATCCATAGTTGTCCAGCTTTGCAAAAGAAGCAAAGCTGGGGCAGCCTCAATTATGATGATGGCGGCAAAGCTGGGCCAGCCCCCTACGCCGCCCGGTGGGCAATCTCCTGGATGTACTGTGGCACTCGAAAGATGCTTTCAACGCTTGCAGATATCTCCTAGGGCGAATAGAACTGATCGCTATTTCTCTGGGCATCCAAAAGACAAACTCTTAAGAACCTCCCTGAGACTTCAACGTTTGGTTCAACAAACATCCCCCTGTGACCCCCAGGAACATGATGAGATTCCAGCTCCCCCACTACAAGGCTTTGCCAGCCCATTGCCGGATCATCCGAATCACTCCGTAGCAATAGCACGCGTCCGGAATATGGTTTCGGTAGATAGTTTTGGACGGTAACAGATTCAATTGAGTTGGAATTGCGAAGATTATTACCGACCTTGCCCTTCATGCACAGAACGGCCCTATAGCGCGCGTTCCATATCCCATGCCCAAGTTTCATCCGTTGGAAATTCCATCTGTCCAATATGTACGTCGACGCTTTCTTCATGCCGAGAGTGCGTAATTGTAAGAGATGGAACCTAAGCCGTTTAACAAGCAATTGTCTCGCCGCGGCTGGATTCCGCGCGTCAAACAGAACCAACAAAGCCACCTTCTGGCCCTGAGCCCGGAGTTGTTGGGCGGTTTCGTACGCAAGTATTCCGTCGTAACACCAACCGCCTAAGTAATAAGGACCGTTGGGCTGAAACTTACGCAGCCTGAGAACGAGTCGTGCCGCGAGGTCTTCCAATCTAAAGGGTGTAGGCAGGGCAAGCAAATCTGACTCGGCGGTACCGAGACCCAAAAACGGTTGCTCAAGACCCAAGCGGAGAGCCAACGGCTTGAACAAGGGTCCCGCACCAACGCAGAAAAAGGGCGGCCTCGAACCTTTGCCCTGAATCGGAATTACTCCGAGAACTTGTTCCGCAGAACCCGGAACCGAAAGAAGGGACCCCAGTTCTCCGGCAGTGGGCGCCTTAAGAATGGCGGCGAGTGACAGCTGTCTTCCAAAGGTCATTTCGACCAATGCGATAAGTTTGACGGCCAGCAACGAGCCTCCGCCCAAATCGAAGAAGTTGTCGCCGATGCCGACGGAGGCAACGCCCAGAGTTTCTGCGAAGAGAGCACACAAAATCTCTTCCTGCGGCGTACGCGATGCCTGCCAGCCGCTAGCGCTTGTAACTCTAACGTTGGCACGTGACATAAATGTCTCCGTTCTGCTTATTAGCCTGTATACCGTTTTATGTACCACTTATGTACCACAGTTGTCACTAACCATCGTTAGGAAGTGTCAGCAGTGTTTTTGAGGAGAAACAAAACCCGCTGATTTGAACCGGAAGGAGCAAGTCAAGGCTTCCTCAGGGGCTCTTCCACCGGGATGGGTGCGCGATACCCATTTGGTGCTAACGGATGGGTCAGCCCTAGTTCCGAATCCGTAACGGGGTCTACATTTCTAAGTGGTCTGCGTTCGGCTGTGTTATTAGTGCTCCAGTTATCCCGAGCGGTTCATCCCTTAACCCAACCAAAGGAGCATTGCATGAAGCGAGTAAAAGATAGTCGCGGCTGGATTGCGGCCGCATTCACAATTCTTTTCACAATAGGTTTGATCGCGGTACGGACGAACGCGGCAATTCAACCTTCCGGTGAGGCGCCGTCGACCCTGACGGCCCCCGTGCTGAGTGATTCTGGTAGCGGCATCGCATGTCCTTCGGATGTTTTGCAGTGGACGAGCGTTACAGGTGCCACCTCATACCAGATCTGGAGCCGGGAGCTGCGGCCAGCGTTGGCGCCGACGTTTAGCGAGGTATACAGCGGAACCGCGTTGAGTCTGAGAATCACGCTCTCACAGGGATTCGCGTTGGCCTATAAAGCTGCCGCATGCAATGCACAGGGCTGTAGCGGATTTTCAAATCAGGTTAATGTCACGGAGGGCACGTGCCTGTGACCGATGTGCAAGGAGTTGATTTCTAGAACGTATTTTTTCCTGGAGCAATGCTTGCTAGAGCTAGTGATTTTCTAGGTCTAGACGTGACGTCGCAATTGAACGAAGGAGTAAATCAAAGTCCCGCAGGGGCTTTAGAGGCTGCGTGAGAACTAGTTTGTAATTGCAGGCAAGATGAGGCAGAAAGAGAGGTATGGGACGATTTCTGCCGTACCAGCCGGATCAGGCGTATCTGGTGCCGCCGAGCGTG
>JBAPOI010000666.1:0-2004 GCA_049279555.1 Candidatus Sulfotelmatobacter sp. | reverse complement strand
GTGTTTGGACTTGCTCCAGCGCTTCATTCGGCAAAGGTCGCTCTTTACGCGGCCATTCGTGAAGGCAGTCTCGGGTCCGGCTCCAGCACTAAGACCGGCCGATTGCGGGATGTTCTAATCGTCTCGGAGCTGGCGTTCGCCGTCATACTGATGGTGGGAGCCGGCTTGCTGCTGCGTACGCTGCGGAATCTGTTGCAGGAAAATCCAGGCTTTAATCCAGCCCACGTTGTCACTGCAAACATTTGGCTTCCGGTTCCCAACGATCCGAAGATGGATCCGTATCTCGATACTCCTCGCAGAGCCACCTTTGATCGTGAGTTGCTGCGGCGCATGAAGGCAATTCCGGGAGTGGAACTCGCCGCCATCACCTCATCTCTACCGACCACCAATAACGACCCCACCGCGGTCGGTGGCTTAGCGATTGAAAGCTTAGTGATTGAAGATAGACCGGTCGAGTCCTCGCAGGATCTGCGCGCCGAGAGAATTCGGATAAGCCCCGATTATTTTAAGGTGTTGCAGGCAACGCTCCTACGCGGCCGCTCATTCACCGAGGGCGATGAAGATGGCAAACAGCCGGTGGCCATCATTGATGGAAGCACCGCTCGTAAGTATTGGCCAACCCGCGATCCGTTGGGCCGCCAAGTGCGGTTCGGAAAAGACCCTACTATGCCATGGATAACCGTCGTGGGTATTATTAAGGATATCAAGAGTGACGGTCTCGACATCGATGGCGTTCCCCACATCTACGTTTCGACCTATCAAGACTCCAGCAAAGCAGTGAACGTGGTGTTGCGTACGTCTCTGCCCGCGACCCTGCTCGAACCACAGATTCGGCATGAAATCCAGAGCATTGATCCCGGCTTGCCGGTATTTAATGTTTCTTCTATGAACGACATCCTCGATCGGTCACTGGCTTCACGCCGTTTTTCTGCCGACCTGGTTGGCGGATTTGCTGGACTGGCGGTGCTCCTTGCCTCCATCGGAATTTACGGCTTGTTGGCTTATATGGTTGGCCAAAGATCGCGTGAGATCGGTATCCGCATGGCCCTGGGGGCCGGGCGAAGCGGCGTCCTGAAGCTGTTCTTGCAAAAGGGTATAGTGCTGGCGGGCCTCGGAATTGTGGCCGGCATGGTTGTTTCTGTATCCACTGCGTCCATGATGGCAAGTTTGCTCTATGGGGTTCGCCCCCATGATCCGGTTGTGTTTCTAATCGTACCTCTACTTTTGTTTGCCATTGCCGTTCTAGCCAGCTACCTTCCAGCACGCCGCGCGACGAAAGTGAACCCGATGATTGCCCTTCGCGAGGCATGAACTCACCGGTTTACGGCCCGGTCCATCACTGGCAGGAAATCTTAATGCCATCTTTAACTTAGCGGGAAAGCGCCTCTATCCTTTGGTTGCTTATCTTGGTTTTTGTTCGGTTTCTGGAAAATCACCCAGAGAGTCCTTGAAATCCACAACAGACTTCATAATGTGCTGTAAAACTGCGAGGATTGTTTACAACTTGGAGCCTCTTCCATCGCAGTGATAGTTAATGGCCTATTCTCAGCCGCTTTCTGACGGAGGTCTCGAATGAACGCACAGCTTCAGACGATCCCACAGCCCCAGACCGAACCGATCCCGCCCCAGCCCAACATTCCAAGGTGGAGTCCGGCCCTACGGATTGCCTTTCGATTCTGGATGGTATATTTGGGGCTGTATTGTCTTGCCACGGAAATCCTCCCCGGCCTGTTAACCGCTACCGGGGGTGGAGGCGGCATTCCCGATCCGGCCACCCTGTGGCCGCTGCGCCCTGTGATCTTCTGGACCGCCGCCCATATTTTCCACGTGAATGCGCCACTGTCCTTCGGCGGCCAAAGCGGCGGCAGCGACTGCATGTTCGGTTGGGTCACGGCCTTCTGCCTGCTAATGATTGCCGCTGTCGCGACCGTCGTCTGGTCACTTCTCGACCGCGACCGGGAGAATTACGCTGAGCTGCATAAGTGGTTTCGGCTTTTCGTTCGC
>JBAPOI010000665.1:0-6363 GCA_049279555.1 Candidatus Sulfotelmatobacter sp. | reverse complement strand
GTCGCGCCGGCGGGTACGGTGGTCGAGATAGCGGTACCCGTCAAATTGACGGTGAATGCCGCCGGCGTGCCGTTAAACGTGACGCTGCTTGCGCCGGTTGGATCGGTCCCCAGAATCTTGACGCTGGCTCCCACCAACCCGGAGCTAGTCTGGGTTTCCACAAACGGGCCCAGCCCTACAGCCAAGTTGAAGACCGTACCGCCGCCGACTCCGCCAAGGGATGTTGTCCCGTAGAAGCTCCCATTAGTGGCCTGGATGAGGGCCCCGTGTGGGTTTTCACCATCCGTGCACCCGCTTTGGGCGCAGAAGCTGTATAGCGTCGTCAGATTGCCGCGAGGGGTTATTGTGAAGACCGTCCCATCACCGTTGGCCCCGCCCTGGTACGTTGTCCCGTAAAGGTTGCCGTCGGTGCCCTGAACGAGCGCCGCCAGCAGATATTGGCCATCCGCGCAGCCAATCTGGGAGCAGAAGCTGTACAAGGTCGTCAGCGCGCCGCCCGGGGTCATTTCGAAGACAGTCCCGCTGGAGTTGGCCCCGCCAAAGTACGTTGTTCCATAGAAGTCCCAATTGGTTCCTTGGATCAGCCCCGCCTCGGGGGCAAATCCATCCGTGCCTTTAAACTTGTGTAGGGTCGTCAGCGCGCCACTCGGGGTAATTTTGTAGATCGTCCCATAGTTCCCTGTTCCGCCGCCGACCGTTGTCCCGTACAGGTGCCCGTCGGTGGCCTGGAGCAGCCCCGTGGGGTTTATGCCGTCCGAGCACCCGGTCTTGGCACAGAAGCTGTATAGCGTTATCAGAGCCCCATGCGGAGTGATTTTGAAGATTGTCCCATCACCGCTGGCCCCGCCATAGTATGTTGTTCCATAAAGGTCCCCGTTGGTGGCCTGGACCAGCCCCGCAGCGGGATTTTTGCCGTCCGAGCACCCGCTTTTGGCGCAGAAGCTGTATAGCGGCGTCAGCTTGCCACTCGGGGTCATTTTGAAGATTGTCCCATCGCCACTAACCCCGCCGAAGTACGTTGTTCCATAGAAGTCCCCATTGGTGGCCTGGACAAGTCCCGCGTCGGGAGCTGCACCGTCCGTGCACCCGCTTTGGGTGCAGAACTCGTAAAGATCCGTCAGCATGCCGCTCGTGGTCATTTTGAAGACCGTGCCGTAACCCTTCGCCCCGCCGTACGCTGTCCCGTAGAGGTCCCCAGTGGTGGCTTCAACGAGCCCGGCCTGCGGGGATCCGCCGATGGCGCTATCAAAGGTGAGAAGTGTTGTAACCGTTATCGGTGTTACGGTTGCCGATAGACCAGTGTTTTGGAGTCCGCCGGGAATGGGACCCACTGAAAACACAACCGTATCCCCAGCTGTCAATTCGACGATGGTTTGGAATGGCACAGTTTGGCCTTCGGAAGTGACGCTGGAACTGAAAACAACGTTGCCGTTTAACACGACGGCGACGACGGTGCCGATACCGTACTGGTCGCCCCGAAAGCTGGTCACCACGGAATACAGGCCATCAGAAGGTGCCGTGAAGACGAGATCGGAATATTGCCCACCAATCCCAGAAACGAGAATGAACTCGTTCGCCAAGAAATCAACATTGCCGTCATCATAGGGTGGTCCGTTGTTGTACTCCGCCGAGGGTGACTCGCCAATGTTCACCGACGAGGATAGCCAGTATTGTGCGTTTGGTCCGTTGATGCCGGGTTGCGCGGTCTGATCATAGGGACTAACAGTACCTGTAAAACCCGACGAATAGCCGTAGGACCATACGCCATTGGGATTACTTTGAGTGGTGAAGCCCCGTTCAAAGGCGGAAGCTGCGTCATAGGTCTGCGCCCAACAGCTACTCGTTGTGATCGCAAAGAGAAACAGCATGGTCGAACACCGAGAAGCCGATTTGAAATTAATTTGCCCCGTCGTCATTAGTCTGGTAATCTCCTGATCTTCCATACGGACACTCATTTCGAATACGGGAGACAATTTCCGATCTGAAGTTATCTGAAATGGCGGCAAGACCGGATCGATCCCGTCCGATTTGCTAGAGCGAAAGCGGGCCGCTGTAAACCGTAGCGGTCTGGAAACACGTGTACTAAGTGAAGCGTTGGTAGCTCGCCGAGAACTGCCAAGTACCTGCTACTGCCAGTTGACAAGGTAAGAGTGAGGCAAACGTTTCACCGCCTGCGCCGGCAACAAAATTGTGCCTGCGGCAAGAACGACGAAGAATTGCGAATAGGGAAGGACTCGACCGGCTTGGGAACAAATCGTACTCAGGATTATTCGAGGACACAACTAATCCTCCCCGCGCAGCGAAAGTCAAGAACTATTGCCGACTTTTGGAACAACCCGAGTATAGAGTCAAGCTCCGCGAATCGCAATAAGGCACGGCGTTATCGGACAAAAATCGGACAGAGTGGAGCTTGCATGAATGGTCGCCCCGGAATATCCTTGGTATCGAATGTCAATTGAGGCAGATCTGATTGGCGGCGCCCGCGCCCAGCCAGTGTCGGCTCAGTCACGCGCCTATTCGATCTTCGGCATCACGTTTCTAGAATTCTTGCGCTTTCTTCACGTTGAGCCGGAGGTCTTCCACCCCCAAAAGCGCGATAACGAGGTTGCGGAGGATGTGAAGCGCACCCTGCATAAGAGCCGGTCTCAAATAATCGAAGTGCTTAAAGGTCATCCGAAGCGCTTGACCGGGGACATGGCGGCGGCGCTTGCCGGTCGGTGCAACTGGTTTTTGCGTACCGAGATCGCTAACCAGACTGAAGCGGGGACGTTGTACAGTTTTGAGCTGATGCTGACAAAATTCGAGTTCATCAAAAAACGTTCTGGCGCTTGGGTGGTGGACCCGGATTCTCTGGTCGCATTGTACCTTCGCTGCCAACGTGGCGAGCAATTGACGAGCCAGTCAATACCCGCTCGACCTAGGACTGTTTTGATTGAGCTGGTCCTCGACGCGGATCGCGAGTTACTGTCGCCTGTCGAACTCGGAGGGCACTTGAGTGCATTGGTAAAAAATGGAGAATACAGACTTTTGAAGGAAAGCGAGGGATGTACCAGAATCGTTATCCAAGTAACTCCTGAACAAGCTGAAAATATTCGGGCATCGTTTGCGTCGGGAGTAGTCAGATTTCCCGGCTTGATCGGAATCCGAGAGGCGGACAAGATCAGGCAGCCGTTGGACAGTCAGTCGTCCCGTGTCGCGGGCCACCTGGTAAACGCGAATGCCCAACATTCGGGAGAAGAGTTCAAAGTTGCGTGGCGGCGAGTCGTCGCGCACGAAGAACTTGTTAGACCTTGGCGTCGCTTGCGTTATCTCTATACATCTGATGTGCGTTCATGTCCGCTGGCCCATGTAATTGGCTATAGTCGGCAGCGCGCATACGCGTTTCCCGGCCTTTCAGCTCGCCTAAGATCGCTGAGTCTGGACCTGCGCGCTTCGATGCTGTTGTGGCCCCTCCTGACTGCTTTGTTGCTTGGATTACTCCTCGCTGGTGCGCGCGAGATGTACCCACTGATTGCCATTGGGTCTGGAGTTGCAACTGGCGTGGCCCTTGCCGTCGCCGGTTCGCAGCCATGCTCGATATTGGTATCTCCGCTAGCGTGCGGCGGGGGTACCGTGCTCATGGGACTAGTATTCGGGGTGGCTCATGCCATCGTCGTCGGCCGATTTGGGTTGAGCACGTTTCTCGGTACCTTCGGCGTTCGCCACGATTTCTTCCTTTCTGTGACCGGCGGCTTGGTCGGCCTGACCGCTCCTGCCTGGCGTATGGGGATTCCGCTCGCTATCACGGTGATACTCGTAACTGGAATGGCGCTTTCGATTGCTTGGGCAGCGTGGCTGATGGGGCAGCCATACCGAGCTTCAGAGAATGGGCCACACAGGAGTGTTAGGGAGGAAATTGGTGGGGCTTTGGTCGGTGCGACAGCCGGCGTTGGTATCGCTTTTGTTTATCTTGCCAATAGGGCACTCAGTTTAGTAATTTCGGAGCCGTACGCACTTATGGCCGCGTTTCTTATCGTCGGCGGACTCTGGATAGGATTGAGCACATTCCTTTCCGTTGGCGGCGTACTTCGATCTGCTATCTCCGGCGGCTCGCACGCTATTGTCGGCTCGATCATCTTAGGGGTCGCATTTTGGAACGCCGGCACTCCGGTTGGCCTCGTCGCCTTGGCTGCGGCAACGGGTTACTTTCATTCAACGTGGTTCACAAGCGCCTTTATTTTTGGCGAATGGAAGGGAGGCGTGCGGGCTGCAGTCGCCGCGGCGGTGTTGGAAGGCGCGGTCGGGTTCACGGGGTTTGTGGTTTCCCGCATCGTTCATGGATGACCTATGCGCCACCCTTGGGACCAGGTAAAGGTAGTAGGTGCTGTGCTCCGCGCTCTCACAGCCATGGCACTTCTACTCTTTTTCGCTGTGACACCGAAGAGGGGAGAGATTTTTCACGTCGTACTCTGGCTGCACCGTACAGCTTTTTTTTCACTCTTTGCGTTTTTGTCCACCGCCCAATACCTACAGTTTCAGGCATGGTGGCAGATTCGGCAAGAACGCCCTTCACGGTGTCTCGCGGCTACCGTGCAAAGATTGTGGGCTCTCACGGAGATCGCCCCCGCGCCAATCGCGCTAATCATCTTCCTAACGGGCCTCCGACTTATTTGGGAGAAGCCCGCGAAAAATGCACCGTCCGAACTCTGGCTGTCTGCACTCATCGCCAGCTTCTCTGTTTTCTTTTTTGACGGCATTCTTGGCTATCAGCCGGCTGTGAGGAAAATGTTGCGGTACTGGAGCCATGCGGCCAAAGAAAACGCTCCGGTTTCCGTTGCGGCGCGGGCCTGGAACGCGACGTCGGATTCCGTTCATCTGTTCCTGCATTTTATATCATGGCCGTTCGTATTCACTTTCGGCGTCCTCCGGCCGAGCCAGCCGAACCCCATCGGCCCTGCAATTGCACGTTTTCAAAACCAGGTGCTCTTCTTACCAGCGGGTTGGCCTGAAGTGATTAGTGCCTTTGCCCTGTGGACATTGATAGGAGCGTTCGTCCTACTTGTCCGGACTTTTTTGCGGCCCCTCAACCCGCAAAAAGGCGAAGATGCCCTCGGCGTTTCGTGGTGAGTCGAATCGTCCTCTAAAAACGGGAACTGGACTGGTTGACAGTGCTGGAGCTGAGGGTGCCAAATCGGAGCTTTCCCGGCGGGGAACCAGTTTCACCGGCCGTGACCGCAAGACAGGGCGCCTTCCGCTCCTAACGCCTCCGCGGCGCTCGTCAAGAGAGGCCGCAAGAAGGTTAGAAGTGGATCGAACACGGTAGGGCGCTGGGAACGAGGCGAGCGAGCACCCACCCGCACGTTCCTGAGCCGGGTGCGCCGCTTCCTTGAGCAGGAAGAGAGACAACACCCCGAATCGCGCCCGGCCGCGTAGCCGGAGCTGACGTAGGCCGCGACAATCGAAGGCAGGCGGACTGCCTGTCTGGAGATGGTCATGGGCAAAGCTGGGTTTATTTCCCAATCCGCGGGTTCAAACCACCCTCACGATCTAGAGACCCTCTGGTCATTGGGACAACCCGATGCACAGTCCTTTATAGGTGGGGTCAAGGTCGGCAGCGATGCAGAACCGATCCGCTGCGTTGTAAGGACCTCCGGCTCTGCGAAAGCCGTCACCCCATCTCTTGTATTTGCTAGCAAGTGTGCGCTCAAGCGGTCGATCTGCTTCCGTTAGGTCGGGTTGCTGATCCCAGGCCAACATCGGAGTGTCCATACTGGCCGACACCACGTTGGGCACCCTACAGTTCTTCGTCCTGAACAAGATCGCCAAGACGGCCGACGACAGTTCCCTTGTGCCCTTCCTGGGCTACACACTCGGTGGGGTGTTGGGTACGGTCACCGACACCTACCTATCTCTGCTCGTGCTTGGGAAGTAGCTAGCGTGTGATCGCGGTTGAACAGACTGGTATGGTCACGCTGTATTGGAGCAGCCAGTCATACGCAACCGTGCTTACCTTGGTTGGATCGTGTACGGTCACACTGGATTTATACTCTCCGATGTTTCCGTACTGATCCACCTTGTGGGCGTCTTTGTAGTCCAGTGAGATCTCTGTCACACCGTACTCGTCAAGCTTGTGGAGAGTCATATCCGCACGCATCAGGCGAAGCTTGGAAAAGACTTGGTCCTTTGCGGAGATCACACCGTCTCCATTCCCGCCGTTCTCAGGCAGATCGTACTCAGTGAGCGCATTGAAGCCGTTCTTCTTCGTCCCTTTTGGCGGGTCAGGCTGCGGCGTTAGGTCTCCGAACATCTCAGTACCGTTGTCAATGACCCCGTTGCCATTTCGATCCAACACCAGAAACGCATTGGTGGAGCTATGGTCGATCC
>JBAPOI010000664.1:0-2989 GCA_049279555.1 Candidatus Sulfotelmatobacter sp. | reverse complement strand
CAAGCGGCAGGTGGTGGCGCGGAAGCGTCTGGCTTGTCGCGACGTGGCGGGGGTGGACGCGTTTTTTGCGGAGTTAGGTCGGTTTCAAGTGGCGGTGGAAGCCACGGCGGCCTATGAGTGGCTGCTTCAGCGTGTGGAGCGAATGGCCGACCGCATCGTGTTGGTGCATCCTCGTAAAATGCGAATTATTGCCGAAAGTCGCCGCAAGACCGACAAGTTGGACGCGCAAATTCTGGCGGAGTTTTTGGCGGCCGGCGAATTGCCGGAAGCGTGGCGTCCTACACCCCGGGTGCGCGAGCATCGCCGTCTGGTACGGCAGCGCGATCATTTTCGCAGGCGGATCACCGGCGTGAAGAACCGGCTGCACCACGTACTGGCGCACTACAACGCCGACGTGCCGAATCTGTTCACGCAGGCCGGAGAAGCGTACTTGGCCGCCGTACCACTGTCGCCGGCCGATCGGTTTGTGGCCCAGCAGCTGCAAGCGGAATTGGCTCATCACCTGCGGCAGCGCGGCGAAGTGGATCGCCAACTGCGGCACTTCGCCCGAGAGGCTCCGCTGGTGGAACAGGAGGCGCGGCGGGTGTTGGAGAGTGTGCCGTGCCTGGGTCCGGTGACGGTGGAGGTCGTGCTGAGCGAACTGGGAGATGTGCGTCGCTTTGGCTCGCAAAACAACGTCGTACAGTATGCCGGCCTGGCGCCGGGAGTGCGCGAAAGCGCTGGACGGCGCAAAAACCAAGGGATCACCAAGGAAGGCTCGCGGCTGCTGCGCTGGGCGATGATTGAGCTGGCCTGGCGGTTAGTCGTCAAAACCCGTCGCTGGGGGCTGCTGTACGAATCGGTAAAAGCGCGCACCGGCGCGAAGAAGGCCATTGTGGCCGTGGCGCGGCGGATCTTGTGCGTCCTGACAAGCCTGCTCAAAAGCGGTCAAAGCTATCGCTGGACGAGCGAACCCTCAATGACCAGGAGGTGCACGACATTGACTTAAAGCAGTCCAAGGTTGCGACCGCGGATGACCTCGCTCTTCCCCGCTGAGGACGGCGCTGGAGCCGATCCTCGATACAATGAATAAGGCGTCCGTCGTATCCCACTTCCTGAGACGTTCCACCAAGGGACGATCTCGCATAGATGCTTGAGCGCAACCGCTGCTCGCAGACTTTACCCGTCGCAACTCAATCACCTTACCACGACACTTACAGCCCTTGACAACAACGTATTCATAGATGCGGGGTATGATTCGTCCAAGATTCAGCCTGCGTATACTTTTGATTACAGTTGCTGTTATTGGCGTTCCGGCTGGCTGGATAATCTCTGATCTAATCTGGATCAAGGAACGCCACGCATTTCTCAACCATCAACCGATGCCGGTGTATTCAGCACTTTATCGGCCAGCGCCGTGGCCACTGGGCTTGTTTGGTGAACATGGGATTTTTGAGATCACTATCCCTGAATCTGCAGGAGAGCAAGCTCACAGGCTTTTCCCGGAGGCCGAACTCATGGCTCATGATCGTCAGCAATCGCCATCGGGAATGAAAATCCTCTTTCCTCACCGATAACGGATTTTCGGGCAGAATCCCGAATTAGCAGGCTAACGGGATTTAGCGGGCAAAGCCTTCATTGTGATCATTGTGGCACAGCGATCCGCTCCGTCAGCCGGCCATGCGCGTAATTCGCTCGCCGGCGATCGCTGCTGATTCGTCGCCGCGGAAACGATACTGCATTAGATAGGCATCCTCGGGCGTGTCTTCGTAAAAGTCGCGCAGCACGCTCACGGCACGGAAGCCACAGGAGCGGAAAAACAGCTGCGCGGCCAGATTCGTCTCGCGAATTTCCAACAAAATGCGATTGCGCCGCTGCGTCGACAGTTTCCCGATCAGCTTCGTTACCATTTGCATTCCCACTCCGGTACGGCGATAGCGCGAGCTGACAGCAAAATTCAAAATATGCAGCCGAGTCTTGTGAAGCTCGTAGATCATAAAGCCCACGATCCGATCATTTTGCTCGGCCACCATGCCAATGCAATTGCGTTGCCGCAAACAGCGCAGAAAATCGTTTTCGCACCAGGGAAACTCGAAGCTGTCGGCTTCAATCGCCAACGCTTGTTGCATGTCGCGTCGAATCATCCAACGGATGTGGACCTTTAAGGCTTCGTTAACATGCGAGCTCATCGAGGGCCTCCTTCCTTGTCGGCCGTACGGTTGCTGCCGGAACGTAAATCGATCGGCGTCATTGCCTGTTCGCACACTGCCAGCCGGCAAGAGCAGCCCCCGACCGACCGCCGGCACAATGTGGGGGCAAAAGCTAACAAATCGGACCCGTTATGCCAAGACGAAACTAAACGCTGCAATGTGCGATTTTTTGCGGTAATTGCTAACTGCCGACAAGTCGCTTTACAGGCGGCTTCCTGCGGTTCTGCCTAGGCTGAAACAGGCTTATACGCCTGGACGATAGCCCCCGCGACAGCATGAAAAAAAAGAGCGACCAAATCTGCCCAATTGCTGATTTCAGTATTGCGAATTATAGATGAACTTTGTTTGTGCCGGCTTTGTAAACCGCAGCACTAGTAGCAAGCCGACGGTCAACAGTCCGACGGCTGTAGCCAGGATATACCGCCATTGCTGACTTGCGACACTCTGTCGGGCATACTCCACCACCAGTGGACTCCCATCACCCGGAAGCACTGCCTGCGTCGTTCGATACGGCGGCGATTCCACGAATGCCACCAAATGCAGCCAATCCGAGACAATGAGCGGCTTGTTTAATAACGCTTCGCTTTCCTTAGCGCCGGTTAATTTATGGGCCAGTTTTGCCTGATCTTGGTCAATCGCTTTCAGCTGGGCATCCGCACCTTGGCTGAGTTCATCGGCCGGTTCTGCGGATTTTGCCATGATCAAGTCGGCCCTACAGGCCGCGAACCGGCGCAACCAGAGCGTGTACCACCGCGCTAAGTCGCTGGTCGATTCGTCCAGCAGTAAACTGTTTGCAGAAT
>JBAPOI010000663.1:0-17472 GCA_049279555.1 Candidatus Sulfotelmatobacter sp. | reverse complement strand
GGTTGCAGGCGGGCAAGCATGTGTATGTCGAAAAACCATGCAGCCATAATCCGGCGGAAGGAGAAATGCTGGTGCAGGCACAGAAGTATCGAAAGCTGGTGCAGATGGGCACGCAGCAGCGCTCCTCGGCGCACACAATCGAAGTTGTCGAGAAAATTCGCGCGGGCGTGATCGGTCGGCCTTACCTAGCGAAGGCTTGGTATGTCAATGTGAGGAAGTCGATTGGCACAGGAAAGGAAGTGCCGGTGCCGCCGCAGCTTGACTGGGATTTATGGCAGGGGCCGGCGCCGCGACGTACTTATAAGGATAACGTGCATCCTTATAACTGGCACTGGTTCAGAATCTACGGCACGGGCGAAGCGCTCAACAACGGTACTCACGAGGTCGATGTCTGTCGATGGGCATTGGGCGTCGATTATCCGAAGCGAGTCACGGCGTCGGGTGGCCGATATCATTTCAAAGACGACTGGCAATTTTATGACACGCTGGTGACCAGCTTCGAGTACGGAGACGCAATGATTTCCTGGGAAGGAAAGAGCTGCGAGGGAATGAAGTACTACGGCCGCGACCGCGGGTCCACCATCATGGGAACTACAGGAACGGTATTGGTAGATCGCGATGGCTACGAGATCTACGATCTCGAAGGACGCAAGACGAGCGAGTTCAAGGCCGGAAGCGGAAGTTCGTCTGGCGATCTGATCGGACGCGACTCCATGACGGATGCTCATTTCGCGAACTTCATCGCGGGAATCCAAAAAGGTGAAAAGCTCAACGCGCCCATATCTGTTGGCAACGTCTCCGTCACGATGCTGCAGCTTTCGAACATCGCGTGGGAGGTTAACCGTGAGTTGCATCTCGACTCGAAAGACGGCCGCATCCAGGGCGATGCGGAAGCGGTGAAAATGTGGGGCCGCGAGTATGAGAAGGGCTGGGCGCCACATGTCTAAGGTGACGCGGAAATGAAGAATGTCATCTCGCGACGTGATTTCGTTCGCTCTGCGATAGTGGTTACTGCCGCATTCACGGCTTCGAGTGATGTTTTGGCGCTGGCACAGAACCTGCCAGCTGCAGATGAAGCATCGCCGATTCGTCTCGGTTTGGCCAGTTACACGTTTCGTAATTTCAGCCGTGCACAGATCATCGGTTTCATGAAGCAACTTAACATCTTTGCGCTGAATGCGAAGGATGTCAAAGATCATCTCCCCATGGATCAGGAATCCGCGGCGCTGGCCGACTACTCTACGGCGGGCATCAAACTTCATGCCGCCGGAGCCATCTATTTCTCAAAAGACGAAGATGCTGACATCCGCGCAAAGTTCGAATACTGCAAGCGAGCCGGAATTGGCGTCATCGTTGCCGGCGATCCTGCGCTACAAACCTTACCGCGTATCGAAAAGTTCGCGAGGGAGTACGACATACGAATCGCGATTCACAATCATGGGCCGGAAGATAAACTGTGGCCGTCGCCGCTTGATGTTTTGAAAGCGGTAAAGGGTATGGATCCGCGGATCGGATGCTGCATCGATGTTGGGCACACGGTTCGGGCCGGCACAGATGTGGTGCAGGCGATTCACGAAGTTGGTCCAAGACTTTTCAACGTACATATGAAGGACCTTACGAATTTCGAAAGCAAGGAAAGCCAGGTCGCAGTTGGAGACGGCATGATGCCGGTGCGAAAGATGTTCGAAGCGCTTGTCGCGACGAAGTATAAAGGCTTTGTCGATCTGGAATATGAGATTCATCCCGATGACCCGATGCCGGGAGTTATCGGCAGTTTTGCTTACATGCGAGGTGTATTGGCTGGCATGGGGATGCGCGCCGCCTGAGTTGGCCAACCGGAGCAGCCACCTACCGCACTCTCTCTCAGTTGGCAGGCATCTCGACTCCGGAGAAACGCTCGCAGGCAGCGAGTAATTCCTCTTGCCGTTTCACGTCGCGGGTAGCGGGATTCGGCGTGCGCCGCTTCATATGGTAGAAGTATTTGCCGGTGACCATCGCGGCCGGCTCGGTGCTAACCGCGAGCCAAGCTTGCGTGCGATGCCCGGCATCAAGGTTATCGGTCGCTCCCGGGCCTCCCATCTTGGTTGCAACCCAACCCGGCTCAAGGGCATTGGAAAAAACGTCCGGCCACCGGCGCGCCATCGCGAATGCGAGAAGCACATCGTGCAGCTTGGTATCCGAGTAAGCCTGCTGTCCGCGCCACTGGCGCTGCTCCCACGCGAGATCCTTCAGGCTCGCGTCCCCGCTCTGGTGCAAGCCAGAACTCAAGTAGACCAACCGCTTTGGCTTACGAATCAGAGCAGTCAGGATGCAGGGCGCAAGAGTGTTGACGGCGAATACATGCGGCAACCCGTCCTCGGTCGCGATGCGCTGCGGCTCTCTGTATCCAACGCCTGCATTATGTATGACTGCATCGAAGTCTCCGAGTTCATTGACCTGTGCCGCAACGTCTCGGGTTTGAGAAATGCTCGCAAGATCGCCAATGACGACTTTTTCTGCTCCCGGAACTGCAGCCACAGCTTCCCGGCCACGCTGTTCGTTGCGAGCGTGCAAAACTACGCTATGCCTCTGTTCAATGAGAAGTTGTGCGGCCATTCGGCCGAGCCCGTCAGAAGATCCGGTGATGAAAACACGCGCCATCGTTTACCTGCCCTAGATACCACAGGTTGATTAGAGTTCCTCAGTAGCGATTCTAAGACACCTTGAGACGCGCTCGCTGGAGGGACTGCGGCGGGGTTAGGACTAAGAAATAGCTACTAAAGCTGCTGCGGGGCTAGAAAAAATAAGAGTTCCGAGGTGGTGTTGGGTCCATTCGTCTCGGCCAGTAGCTCGCGTTAGACCCTTGCTTGACCTGCTGCGCAGCTTCCCTTGCGGGGTGCTGCGTGCGATCTTCGCTCGGGCTCCGGGCTCACCGCCAACCGGAAAAACCTACCCAATGCCTCGGAACTCTATCCTGCCTTCGACATTTCTTCTTGTTCTCCTCGCCCAGCGCTTTGCTATAGACCCTTGCTTGCCCTCCCTCTTCATTTGCATGAAGACGGTGACTGTGCTTGAGTCCCGGACGCCGCACCAACCGGAAAAACTTTAGAAGCTATCAAAGAACGAGTATGTTTCTACTCCTTTTATTTTTCGAGTCAATGAAAATTGCGGGTTTGTAACTCACCTGTTTTCAGCCGAGTGCACGGCGTCCACAGAGCGGTGACAGAATTTGGTGCAGACCGTCAGCTAACCGCGGCAAGGGCCGTGATGAATAAAGGCTTTGAGATAGCTGGAACTGATGTTGACCGGATGCCGAGGGATATTCTGACCGTCTCCGCTTTGTGAAAATCTCGCAGAACGGGCGCGGAACAAGGAATCCGCTTGCGCTCACTGGTCGCGGATTTTCTTGAGGGCGTCAATTCCGTTCTGGTTCTGCGGATTCAGTTCGATGGATTTCTGATAGTTCTGTATGGCTAAGTCTTTCTGACCCGCTTTCAAGTAGGCCTCGCCCAGGCTGTCGTACGCGTTCCAGTATTTCGAGTAGTCTTGTACGCCGAGTCGGAACGCTTGAACGGCAGCGTCGGTCTCGCCTGAGGACAGAAAGTGATAGCCGATCACGATCAGGGTGTTTTCGTCCATGGCGTAGGGCGAGGATGCGCCCGCCTTCTTCAATTCCCCGTAGCGGGCCAGAGCCGCTTGTGGTCCTTTCAGATTTGCGATGAGCATCAGCAGGTCGGCAGCGGACTCCTGTTCCGGCGTGTAGTTCCATCTGTATTCCTTGGCCACGCTTTGCACCAGATAATTTGCAACATTGACGCCATTATCGGAGTTGACCATGATGGCCACACCCTTACCCGAATCGGCGAACATAATCAATATCGCCTTAAACCCGTCATCGTCACCGTTGTGTCCAAATTCCTCGGGGTTCTTGTACTGTCCAAGAAAGAAACCAAGCCCCACCTGGTCGATTTGAGGCTTCAACATTTCACGTGTCATCGCCTCGGAGAGCACATGGTTTGCCTTCCCCTGTTTCGATACGGCGATCTCAGTGCCGAACCTGGCCAGATCGGAAGCTGTAGTCCACAGACCGGCTGCGGCCATCTCCGGATAGATGTGCCATTTACCGGGGACGGGCATGCCATCGGAGTGGGTCGCAGTTGCAGCCATAGCGGCGCGAGCCGGCGGCAGCGGCTGCTCGTACGTACTGTCCGACATGCCGATCTTGTCGAGCACGGCTTGGCGCATGAACTGTGGAAACGGCTTGCCGGTCACATCGATCAGGAGTTGCTGTTCGATGGTGATGCCGCCGCCGGAGTAGATGAATTTTGTTCCGGGCACGGTATCCACGCGTACTGGCTTGGTGTTGGCGGGTGATTCGCCATTAAGGATTTGCACGAGTGTCGGGATCGGAGCGCCAACCGCATAGCCGGGAAATCCGTGCACGGTGAGGCCGGCACTGTGGCTCAGGATGCGCCGCAGCGTGACTTTCTGGTCTTTGGTGAACTCGTTGCCGGGGATCCGCCACGACTTGAGTTCGTCGTTCACATTTTCGTCAAGCGACAATTTTCCCTGTTGCACCAGAGACAGCGCTCCGGTTGCAGCCACCGGTTTGCTGATTGAGCCGGCCTGAAAAAGCGTGTGGATCGTGACTGGGTTGTGGGAGCCGGGTTCGGTAACCCCGTAGCCTTTGGCCCATGCAATTTTGAAGTTGTCGATCACGGCTACGCTAAGCCCCAAGACTTTGTAGGTTTGCATCAACTGCTCGAGGTTGAGCTGCAGCGGCGGTCCAGCGTCGCTGATGGGGATAGGCGGGATGCCGTTTTCGACTCTCTGAATTCGGGCGGCAAGCTCCGAAGAGACTGCGTCAGGCCTGGAATTGGGTTGGGTTGCAGCGCATAGAATCAGGACAACAGGAACGGCTGAGAGTAGAACGGAGGCTCTAGTAGGCTTGACTTGCATGAATCCTCCAGTCGGCGAAAGAGGCAGCAACCTATAGACGAAGAGCGAAGCGCGACGTTAACAGAATCTGCGAGCAAATGAGAGCAGCCTAGTCGACCTGGATCGGTTCATCGCTGAACGTCTTGTCTGCTTCGTCGGAGCCTGCGAGCTCAAACGAGTTTGTGATCGCGGCCTTGCCTTTTTCCACGCTGGTGATGACGTAGGAGCAGCCGATCCAGTGGGCTTCGGCGAGATCGGTCGGCGACCAGTGTGCCGGGTGGTCGGGATGAGAGTGGTAGAAGCCGATAATATCCTCGCCGCGCTCGCGGCCTTCACGCTGGATCCGCACCAGTTCGCGAGGATCGATGTTGTAGCGGTTCTGCGGCGAGTCGGTGCGCGTATTGCCACAGCGCGCCGTCGAGGTCACCGTGCGGACCCCATTTATGTCATCTTGTCCCATCAGCACGCCACAGCATTCGTGCGGGTAGGTTTCCTCGCCGTGATGACGGAGGGCTTCATATTCTTTGGGCTTGATCCTGAGCATCGATTGAAAAACCATCTCACATTCGACGGCGCATGGCAGAGCCTTCCATCACTTCACTACGTAACCGCGGCTTTGCGGATGATCCGGGCAACATTTTTCACCGGAAAATTCACCGAGTTGGCGATGAAGCAATAATGATGAGCATCCTCGTGCAGCGCCAGCGCCTTCGCTTCGTCAGAATCCGCTTCAATCGTCACCTGCGGATGCAGAGTCACCTCGACAAATGCGGCCGAACCCTTCGCATCCTCGTTCATCACACCCGTGGCGTCATCCTGATATTCCGTAACCACGATTTTATTGACGGCACAGAGATGAAGGTACGAAAGCATATGACAGGACGAGAGGCTCGCCACCAACAGTTCCTCGGGGTTATAACGGGTCGGGTCACCGCGGAACGCCGGATCGGATGAAGCCAGTAGAGTTGGCTTACCAGCAGCCGTTATCGCATGATCCCGCTTATAGCTGGCGTAATTTTTGGTTCCCTGGCCTTGATTGCCGGTCCAGGCGACCTGAATTTTGTAATTGTGTTGTTTCACGGGTTCTCCAAAATTCCAATGCCGCTCCGAAAATTGAACGCCCAAAAGGCAAACGGTTCACTTCTCCGTCCAGAATCTCTCACTCAAATACTTGTCGCCTGAGTCGCACAGAATCGTGACGATCACCGCGTGCTCGTCTCTCGGCCGGAGTTGCTCTGCGACCCTCAAGCTCCCGGCGATGCCCGCCGCGGCTGAAATTCCCAGTAGCAATCCGCATTCGCGGGCTATGCGGCGAGCCATAGCGTATGCATCTTCGGTTGCAATCTCAAAATTTTCATCCGCCAGTCCCGGATCATATATTTTCGGAACAATGGCGCTGGCCATGTGCTTGGCGCCCTCGATGCCGTGAAAAGAAGAGTCGGGTTGCAACGAAATGCAGCGGATCATGGGATTAAGTTCCTTTAATCGCCGCGTCGTTCCCATGAAGGTCCCGCTCGTCCCAAGCATGGCGACAAAGTGAGTCACGCGTCCTTCGGTTTGCTGCCAGATTTCGTTGGCGGTGCCGCGATAGTGAGCCTGCCAGTTGGCATTGTTGGAATATTGATCGGCATAGAAATATGTCTCCGGATGCTTCGCCGCAAGTTCGCGAGCCATGCGGATGGCGCCGTCGGAACCCTCACCCGGGTCGGTATAAAGAATGTTCGCACCGTACGCGCTGAGAATTTTCTTGCGCTCGGCGGAGACGTTGGTCGGCATGCACAGAGTTACCGAAAAGCTTTCAGCCGCGCCCAGCATGGCATAGGCAATGCCGGTATTCCCGCTGGTGGCGTCGAGCAGAATTTTTTCGGAACTGAATCGCCCGCTACGCCGACCTTCGGCGACGATGTTGGCAGCGGCGCGATCTTTTACCGAGCCACCGGGGTTATGCCATTCGGCCTTGCCCAAAAGTGTCACGTTGGGAAGATCCGCCGTAAGTTGATCAAACCGCAGCAGCGGAGTGTTCCCGATGCGGTCAAGCAAACTTTGCCCGGGCCGCGGAGTGGCGGTCTCTGGCGTGGCATCCGATGGAAAGGTCGCGGCCATGCTCTCGGGAGTTTGCACCATGATCGAACTATTTCCTTGTGACTATCGTAATATGCAATGAAGCGTGAAACGCGCTATGTAGTATGGTGTCTTTAGATGAATAAAAATTGCAAGCGGATGCAGGGCGCATGAAGCGCCCCACGACTTGCGCGTTGGTGCATCTAAAGAATTGGCAACGAGATTCGGAAGTGGAGAAAAATGTCCAAAGCAATAGAAGAGAGAACTTACGAGGACGCGCTGGCCTGGTTGCGCGAGCACGCATTCGATGTGACGGAAGCGCCGGGCACCAATGGCCGCGTCTTCCTCAGAAAATACAATGTGTCTGCCGCGATTCAGAAGACGCCCGAAGATGGCGTAAAGGTTTTCGCGCATCCCGGCTACCTGATTGGCAGCGAAATTTCGAAGTTGGTCAACCGCGGCTACCAGCAGTTCCTGAAGAACTCGAAGACCGAAGTTCCGGCGACCGCCGACCATCTCAAAGCTCTGCAGTCTTTCACTGAGGAACTGAAAGAGGGCCTCGGGCTACCCAGCCTCTACAATGAATCGCTCGGAACGGTGAGTGAGTCCTACCACTACGACCGCGTTAAAGATAACGATAAGGCACCCGTCAATCGTCCGAAGCGGCCTTGGGAAGTTGCCGGCAAAGCCGCTGCAGCGGCGGCTAAGAAAGGCCGCGCTTAAAGCTTCCCAAGAACGATTTTGAGATATGCCTTCAACGCATATCGATCGCCCTCGAATAGGCCTTTAGGCGCCGCATCACGCGACGCTCTTCTCTCGCCCTCAAGACTGTTGCGCAGTTGCATGCCCGCCGTGCGAAACTAATGCCCTCTGTGGAATTCGGAGGCTCTCATGCGCATCAAGTTCTTGTCCTGCATTTTCTTCTGTGGATTGACGCTGCCATTTTTGAACGCGAGTTCCATTCAAGCCCAAGCTGGCTCGGCCACGCCAGATGATTCTCGGACCGCCATCCAACATGTCATCGTCGCCCAGCAAGAAGCCTGGAACCGTCACGATCTCAAAGCATTCATGACAGGCTACTGGAACTCTCCCGAGCTCACGTTCTTCTCTGGCGCAAAGGAGCACGATGGATGGCAAGCCACGATGGACCGCTATCGCGCGACCTACGCAAGCGGCGGGCATGAAATGGGAAAGCTTGAATTTTCCAATCTGCGTACCGAATTGCTAGGGTCGGACGCAGCGTTCGTCCTCGGAGAGTGGCATCTGACGATGTCCGATGGCAAGACGCCCCATGGATTGTTTACGCTGGTGTTCCGAAAGTTTGCCAACGGATGGAAAATCGTTCACGACCATACTTCGGCGGCGGAATGAACGCCCAGACTACTTGCCGCGGGCTTTCGGGCTCGACTTACTTTTTCACTCGCACTTGCACTCGCGTGCCTTCGGGTAGCTTGCCGTTCATCAGCTCGACGGCCCCATTGCGGATCAGGCCGTCAAATTCCTGCTGTGAGTCGATCTTAGCTGGCTGTTGAACCGCAACGCTCGCTCGCGACACACCACGTCCCATTCCTTTGTCCATCGCCTCATTCGCTAACCGATCCGCATCCGTGTTGTGCTCGCGCAATGCATGGCCAATCGAGAACCAATCGAGTTGCGCGATCAATTCTTTGGCGCGCCCGTGAAGATCCTGCAGCGTCGGATTTTTTACCTTGTAAATACCCTTGATCTGCCGGACCAGTAACTCCGAATCGCTGATCAGCTTGAGCGCTTTCGGACCGTGCTGCAACGCATATTCGAGGGCAGCGATCAGTCCCTGATATTCCGCGAAATTATTGGTTTGATGGCCCAGGTACTCGCTCAAGTGGGCGACTTTCTTTCCCGATTGATCTTGAATGACTACGCCATACCCGGCGGGGCCCGGATTGCCGCGCGCGCCGCCATCGCTATGCGCCACGAGATAATGCTCGGGAGCGGTCTGGCTGTGAGAATCTTCACGGGAGGAGAAGAGGGACTTGCTTGAAGAACTGCGAGGGTAAGGCATGTCCGAGTTTACAACGCCGCGCAGTTCACAATCACCGTCCGGCCGCCAGGCGCGTCGCCAACCGCGAAGGCAAGTTGGCGGCAAAGATGCGATCCTGCGCCGACTTGAGGTTGTAAGGTGTGCGGTGAAAGTGGATGACCTGCGCCTCGGTATCGAACAAAGCAAATGCTGCGCGCCAATCTCCATCGCGCGGCTGCCCCACCGAACCGGGATTGATCATGTAACGTGTCGCCGATTTCAAGTGTAACGACACCGACTCAGCTTGCCCGACCGTCGCGTATTCTGGCCGGAAGCCGTCCGCGCTGGAACCATTGGCAAAAAAACCGCCCTGCAGATGAGTATGTCCGAAAAAAATGATTGGCACGGCTAAGGTGATGAGAGGTGCGAGCGCATCGCCCAACGAAACGATATACGCGTCTTCATCGACCGGCGAGCCGTGAACCAGTTGCACGTGCGGCAAGCCTTCTGCCTCCAGTTGCAGCGGACCCTGTGGCAACGAGTGCAACCATTCGTAATGCTCGGGGGTCAACTGGTCGCGTGTCCACACCGCGGCAGCGGCGGCCATGGGATTAAAATCATCCAGTGATAGCAGACCAGTCGCCGCCTTATCGTGATTCCCGCGCACGAAAATCTTACCCAGCCCGCGCGCGCGATCGACCACTTCATTCGGTGATGCTCCGTAGCCCACAACGTCGCCGAGGTTCGCTACAAGATCGAACGGCGGGGCTGCCGCAAGGCAGGCCTCCAGAGCTTCGAGATTGGCGTGAATGTCGCTAAGCAGCAGTATGCGCAATGAGCACCAGACAAAGCCGCGATTATAGACCGAGCGGGAGCGGAATGAGGAGACCTACATCAGTTTATTACGGAATCGTTATCCCGAATTGATTACGGGGCAGCGGGCCTGGTGTCCCGGCGAAACCTCAATTAGCGGCGGCAGAGCACTCGCGCACGTCAGCATGCGAAAGCCGCAGCGTGGCTCGAAGGCACATCCCGCCGGCATGGCGTGCAGCGGCGGAACCGTGCCTTCGATGGTTTGCAGCGGGCGATCCCGCTCCGTTTTCAGGTTAGGCACCGCCTTCAGCAACCCGCGAGTATAGGGATGCGCCGGAGCCTGGAAAATTTCCTGCCTGGTTCCAAGTTCTACAAGATTTCCTGCATACATCACGGCCACTCGGTCGGCAACCTGTGACACTACAGCCAGATCATGCGAGATAAAAAGCATGGCCAGTCCAAACTTGGCGCGCAGGTCAGCCAGGAGCTCCAGAATCTGCGCCTGGATCGTGACGTCGAGTGCAGTAGTAGGCTCGTCGGCAATCAGCAACTGTGGCCGGTTCACAATGGCCATCGCAATCATAATGCGCTGCCGCATGCCACCAGAAAGCTGGTGAGGATAATCCCTCGCGCGCCGATCTGGCTCGGGGATTGCGACATCGGCCATAGCCTGAATCGCAAGCTTCGCAGCCTCCGTGCGCGAGCGCGAACCGTGCGCGCGCACTGCTTCGGCGATCTGGTCCCCAACCCGCATTACAGGATTTAGAGCCGTCATCGGCTCCTGAAAAATCATGGCAATCTGTGAACCGCACAGTTGGCGCATCGAGTCGTCAGAGAGCGCGGCGAGATTGCGTGCCGTGCCGTTCTCGGCGAAAAAAATATCGCCGGAAACCCGTGCCTGCCCCGGAAGCAGCCGCATGATAGCCAGAGAAGTAATCGACTTGCCAGAGCCCGACTCGCCCACCAGTCCCAGGACTTCGCCGGAATCGATCGAAAAGCTCAAGTCGCGAACGGCAGGAAGAATGCTTCGGCCCTTCTCCGGGAGGTCGAGGGACTTGGTAACCCCTGCTCCGGCTTTGATCGGAAAGTCGATATTCAACTGCCGAACTTCGAGAAGCGGAAGCACGATGTCATGGTAGCAGCGTCGGAGGGTTCCCGGTCTCAGGTCATGGGTCTCAGGTCTTAGGAGTAGCGATCTTAGGATTAGTCTGTCGCTCTCGGCGCATTCTGAATTACCTCTTTCCTAAGACCTAAGACCTGACCCGAGAGCACCGCTCCCTACTGCCCCAAAATCAGCGGCAGGCCATTCTTGTTATTCCCAATCACCACGACCTTCGAATTAGCACTCTTCGCCAGATTTTCCGTCGCTTCGATGCCCTTCCATTCCAGCAACGACGGAGTGATCCCTTGTGCCACGATCTGCTGGAAGTCCCGCACGCCTGCGGCTTCGATGCGCTTGCGTTGCGCTTCTTGTGTTTCTTTTTGCAGGCGGAAGTTCATGGCCAGCGACTCCTGCTCAGCTTGTTGTTTCGCCTCGATCGCGCTTTTCAGCGTCGCGGGCAATTGAATATCACGCAGCAACACGTTCTCCACTGTGATCCCGCGCTTGTTGAGTTCCTGTGTGATCTGGTCGAGAATTTGCTTCGCCACCATCTCACGCTCGCCCGTGTAAAGAGCGTTCGCGGTGTGAGACGCCGTTGCCTCGCGAATGGCGGAGCGCAGCGTCGGCTCGACCACAACGTTCTCGTAATCGGCGCCGATCTTCTGGAAAACCTCGGCGGCTCGATCGGGATTCAAATGATAAATGAGCGATGTATCCAGACTCATCATGAGGCCTTCGCTCGAAGGCACGCTGGCAGACTCCTTCAGCGTCTGGGTCTGGACGGAGAGTTCGTTATTCGTCTTCAGCGGATTGATGACGTGAATGCCTTCACCGAGGGTCTCGCCCGATTGAACCTTGCCAAACAGCGTGAGCACGCCAACGTGCCCTGTGCCCACCTTGGTGACAGAACTGAATAGCAAAATCACCAGCAGAAATGCGGCGATGCCAATACCGATCAGCCGCAGAAGCCCGCCACCGCCATGCCCGCCGCCATCAATAATTCTGCCCCGGCCCGGATCAAAGATCGTCATCGTAGTCTCTCCGTGGCAAGTCTAAGGGCAAGTCAAGCTGGTAGTAAGTGTCATCTTAGGCGCAATCGCGTACATTGCCGCCACGCTCTCCGGTCAGGCGCTCAGAGGGGAAGCACTGGGATGGTTTACTAGAAGCTATCTCATAAATGGTTTCGGGAAGGGCACGACTTCAGTCGTGCCGCCCGGGTCCAATAACCACGCGGGCTTTAGCCCCTTAGGGAGCCGGCTATGTACTTCCCCGGTTCATTATAAGATGGCTTCTAGTAGGCGAGGCCCTTGAATCTTCCCAATCCCCTGTCGCATCTTTTATCCTTGAGACTATGAGCAAGATCCATATCCCGACCCCTCTCCGTCAATACACGGGCAAACAGTCCACCGTGGAAGTAAAAGCCGCAACTGTGGCCGAAGCCATGACCGCCTTGCTGGCGCAGCATCCTGATCTGCGCCGCCACCTTTATAACGATGACGGCAAGTTGCGTGCCTTCGTGAACCTCTATCTGAACGACGAAGATATTCGCTACCTGCAGAAAGAAGCGACCGAGGTGAAGGACGGTGATAACATTTCCATAGTGCCTTCCATCGCGGGAGGCTCCCTAACCGTGGTTAGGGTGCTGCTCTAGCCACTGAGGTACGCAGGCATAGTTAGGACCACAAACTTGAATCCCTCCGCCACAATTCGCTGCTGTTGTTGTTGCCCCTCTTGTTTCTAGCCGAGACAGCGCAATTCAATTTCAATCGAGGATTTTATGGCCACCACGACAACCGAAATTCCAGTCACGCTAAGCAAGGACGAAATCCTGCGCTACTCGCGCCATCTCATCATGCCTGAGGTCGGCATGGAGGGTCAGCAGAAGCTAAAGGCGGCGCGTGTGTTGTGCATTGGCGCAGGAGGCCTCGGCTCGCCGCTGGCGCTATATCTGGCGGCTGCCGGCGTAGGCACGCTTGGCCTGGTCGATTTCGATGTCGTCGATTACACCAACCTGCAGCGGCAGATCATTCATTCCACCGCCGACGTGGGCCGCAAGAAATTGGATTCCGCCGCGGAAAAGCTCATCGCCATCAATCCCTTTCTCAATCTGCGCAAGTTCGACACCCGCCTCAGCAGCGAGAATGCTCTCGAACTCTTCCGCGACTTCGACATTGTCGCCGACGGCACCGACAATTTCCCCACGCGTTATCTCGTGAACGACGCGTGCGTGCTCACCGGCAAGCCAAACGTTTACGGTTCGATTTTCCGCTTTGAAGGCCAGGCCAGCGTTTTCGCTACAGAAGATGGCCCGTGTTATCGCTGTCTCTATCCCGAGCCGCCACCGCCCGGTCTGGTCCCTTCTTGTGCCGAAGGCGGCGTGCTCGGCATTCTACCCGGTCTGGTCGGCGTGATGCAGGCGACCGAAGTGATCAAGCTGATTCTCGGCGTCGGCGATCCGCTGATCGGCCGGCTGCTACTGATCGACGCCCTGGGCATGAAGTTCCGCGAACTCAAGCTGCGCAAGAATCCCGATTGCCCGGTCTGCGGCACGCATCCTACCGTGACCAAGCTGATAGACTACAACGAGTTTTGCGGAATTCGCGGGGAGGAAAAACCGGTGTCCAATGGAGTTCCAGAAATTCAGGTTGAAGAACTGAAGCGCCGTCTCGATGCGAAAGAAGATGTCTTCGTGCTCGATGTGCGCGAGCCCAACGAATATCAAATCTGCAACATCGGCGGACATCTGATTCCGCTCAACGATCTGCCGAAGCGCGTGAACGAACTCGATTCCAGCCGTGAAATCGTCGTGCACTGCAAAATGGGCGGACGCAGCGCGAAGGCAGTCGCCTTTCTGCAGCAAGCCGGCTTCAAGAAAGTTCACAACCTGGCCGGCGGCATCACCGCCTGGTCGGATCGCGTCGATTCCAAAGTGCCGAAGTACTAGAGTTTTGAAAAGGCGCGGCTTTCAGCCGCGCCGCACGACTTCCGCGTCTCCCCTCTCTCGAGTTGTTAGTCTGGTGCCTCGTTGTCCCTGATTTGGGTAATAATATAGCTGACTGACTACGCCAATATTCTGCGGTGATCCGGTTTTTTTCGTTGCTTTCTAATTCAGTATGAGGGTATAAGCGGAAAAACGAGCCGCGCTCGTGTTTGAGCACGAACGCGGCTCTGACCAAAATCACCTGTGTTGGAGGCGACCTTGGCTGACAATAAAACTACCCGTTCCCGTCGAAGAAGGAAAGTTCTCAGGTTCCCGCAGATCAAAGGCAAGATCATTGCAGATGTGGAAGTGTCCCTCTCCCCGGAGTATCACGCCGTTGACATTCGGTTCGAGGACAAAACTGCGCTCACTTTCAGTCTTGAGCCGTGCTTTCACGTCACGCCTGTGCTGGCTGACTGGAAAACCGGAGATTCCAAACTGCTTAAACGATGGAAACCGATTCACAGCTAGGAGCTGACGTGGTAGGCTGAGAAAAAGTAAAAGCCCCGATTCGCCGTCGGAGCCTTCGTAGGATTTCAATCTCTCTCTACGCGCACATTAGCGCAGAGGGATGGCTTTGTCAATTGAGGCGTTGGAAACTACCAGAGTCGATTCACTACTTGAGAGACTGTGCAAAGCGGCGAAGGAACGGGCTTTATCGGGTGTCCGCACGGCAAAGCGCCGTGGAATTTTAGCCCTTGCATATCTCCTAAGAGACCCGCAACAATTCCGTCTGGTATTTCTACATACATTCTGGTGGGAGCTTTGCAACGTATATCGGCGCATGGGAATTCTACGATGTACAAGGTTGCATCGTTGCGGAATCGGCCTTCGGATTTCTTCACAACCGCCTCAGAAACAAGATGCTGCCGCCCGCGAGTGGACACTAATCCGCAACTCCTGCATCCAGAAAATATTGTCCATTCATCCGAAGGCCACTCTAATTGACTTATATTTTGCAGTAGCAATTGCTCGTGATCTGTTCGAGGCAGGTTATCGTAAGGGAGTGGAATAGATGAGTTGCAACCATTCTTGAAACTGGTGTCTGGCCTTTCCAGTCCGCATTGTAGAAACGGCGCTTCATACCAATAGCTGTCTGTCAGAGAGCTAACCACCTTCCCGTTGTTTGCCCTTTTTGTAGGCATCATCAAGTGCGACCTGTCCGTAGAGTTCGCTTATATACGGCAGCACGTTGGGATCGTCTAGTGCAATCAACTGCGAAAATTCCGGGCGCGGCTTAAAACCTCCCGCCTGTTGAGACAACTGCTTTGTGCTTTCCCAAGCCAAAATGTCAGCCGCTTGGAGTGGGTTATAAACCTCATCGTCGGCGAAACACACGCTTGCGAGGATTTTTCTGTACTCCGGTAATTTTCGGAGGTCGCGCACTACCCCGTGGTACATCACTGAGAATTCCTCAGCGTCGTCGAATATCAGAGTGTTGGGTTCTTCGGCCCCGGCTCCCATGAGGGTTGCCCGAATGAGTCGAATCAACCTGGCAACGCAGAAAGCATGAGGGTTGCCGAGGATTCGAGAAGTATCCTTGGGCATAGCGCGGTAATATCTAGCATCCAATGCCACGGCAAACCCGGCTATGGTGTGTTTGCGAATCAGTTCAATGAACTCTAAGAGCACCACATCGCGCTTGCTGGCGTCCCAACCTAAATCCTTGTAGGGTTTCTGCATCGGCACAAACGTGCGCATGTGGATATAAGGGAGCTTGTGTCTTATCAGCAAAGCAAGCCAGTCGTCGCTGAGTGCGCCGAATTTTTCAGACGAGGAAACATAGCCAGCGATGCAAATGAATTCGGATTCTTTGTATCCGCCACTATCATCGAAAACGAAGTCCATAATTGCTACCGAAAGAGACCGCCGCCGTGACACGGAACCGAAAGGTTGACTTTTGACACACGTAGAAATACCCTTCTCTCTAGAGAGAAAGATTCGACGTGTCCCAAAAGCCAACGCGCCCGACGCACTCCGCCAAGAATGTCACGGGCGATTTTGGCGAATTTACAAATTTCATGCGGAGACTTGTCGCGGTCCCGCACTCAGAAATCAAAGCCAAGCTAGATGCTGAGAAGGCCGCGAAGCGGAGACGAACGCCTAAGAACTCCGCTTCCCGCGCCTCCCGCGCAAAGGGTTAGAATGGCGTTTCTCCCACCTTGCCAGTCACCTCCGCAAAGGTTAACCGCTTCCCCACAACCTGTGATAAGACTAGGCCGAATCGTTCCGCATCAGTGAGCTTGCGTCCGTTCTCATCTTTGCGGTTATTGTAGCGAAACATTTGCTCATCCAAGTAGCGCGAGAGATGAAACGGCTCAACTGCTACGTAGGTGCCATTCAATCCCCGCTTTAGCAAGCTCCAGAAGTTCTCCATACCGTTCGTGTGTACGCGGCCATTGACGTATTTTTCTACGTGATTTACAAACTCGTGAATGTAATCATTCGGGAGTGAGCGGTAGACCTTCGCTTCGTCAGTATAGATTGCCGATCCCGGCGCGACTTGATCCAGTACAGCAGTCTGCAAGGATGCACGGTTGACTTTAGGCACCACGGTAGCGCGTACCTTGCGTTGCTCACGATCCAACACTCCCCATACCGCAGTCTTGTTGACTAGCGCGGCGTCTCCCATAGAAGTCTCCCGAGCAACCTTGAATTGTGCTCGGCGCTTCGCGCTCATGTTCTTTGCTTTGCCGCCTACAAAGGTTTCGTCTGACTCAATCTCTCTCCCCGGTCCACCCATCTTGGCAAAGGTTCCGGTCTGCATTGCGAGTCGAATCCTGTGCATCATGAACCACGCGCTTTTCTGAGTGACACCCAGAGCGCGGCCAATCTCATAGGAGGAAATTCCGTTGCGGCAGTTCGCCAGCAGCCAAGTTGCAGGCAGCCATTTCTCTAGCGGGATTGGCGAATCCTCGTAAACCGTTCCGATCTTGAGCGAGAACTTTTGCTTGGGGTGCTTCTCATAGCAGCGATAGAGCCGCGCTTTCTCAAGGTAGGTGACTTTCTCCGAGTCGCAGTATGGGCAGCGCACCTTGCCGTCCGCCCATCGCACGGCAATCATGAACTGGCGGCAGTTCTCGTACTCCGAAAAGAACTTAATGGCGTCTTGGAGAGTCTGTGGGCCTTTCATGAGAACCACAGTAGCAAATAATTGTTAGTCAGTCAAGTATATTATTACCCTGATTTGCGTTGAGTTTTCGTGCCATCGATGTTGGACCGCTGACCATGGGATACCGCTCCAGCAATTCCAGGACCGGCGGCGGCACTTATTGAAGATTGATCTATCCAAAGGGCGCATATGTTCTGCATATGGTCCGCATGATGATGTGGGACCGCCAGACCGGCGATCAGCGATTCAAAGAGACAATGCAGGATTTCGTCAAGACTTACTCCGGCGAGGCCGCGACCACAGAAGACTTCAAGGCCATGATCGAAAAACATATGACTCGGGAAATGGACATCGAGGGAAATCAGAAGCTGGACTGGTTCTTCGACGAATACGTGTACGGCACGCAACTTCCCTCGTACCAGATGAACGCCACGTTCGACAAAGGATCCGATGGCGATGTAGTCATGAACGTGAAAATGGTGCAGTCG
>JBAPOI010000662.1:0-1810 GCA_049279555.1 Candidatus Sulfotelmatobacter sp. | reverse complement strand
CGGCGTAACTGCGCGGACGCTGATCAGAGGGGTTCACGACTCTTCGCCTGCATAGGCTGGCGCCGTGAATTGAAAGACGGCGCCGCGGGGCAGGTTCTCGCTCGCCCACAATCGTCCGCCGTGAGCTTCTATGATCGAACGGCAGATCGACAGCCCCATCCCCATTCCATCAGCTTTTGTCGTGTAGAAGGCATCGAACAGGCGCTCGAGGCTCGATGGCGGCACGCCCGGACCCGAATCCCGTACCGTGACGAGCACGCCGTCCGACCCGGCCGTCCCGGTGCTGATCAGCAATTCTCGCGCGCCGTCGCCGACGCCGCTCATCGCCTGCACGGCGTTGACGATCAAGTTGAGGATCACTTGCTGCAGTTGAACCCTGTCTCCTTGAACGAGCGGCAAGTCGTCTGCAAGCTGCGTCCGCACCGAAACGCCGTTCTTCTCCGCTTCGCCGCGGGTGAGTTCGATCACCTCGCGGATCGCCCCGTTGATCTCCAACCGGTCCTTCCGCTGCGGGGCTTTCTTGACGAGGGCGCGGATCCGGCTCATGACGTCTCCGGCTCGATTGCTGTTCTCGACGATCCGAGCGAGAATTTTCTCAACTTCCTCCAGATCCGGCGGCTGGGCGGCGAGCCAGAGGGAAGCGGCCTGAGCGTTGATCGCCACCGCGTGAATCGGTTGGCTGACCTCGTGAGCGATCGAGGCGGTGAGCTGCCCCATTGTCGCAACGCGATTCGCGTGCGCCAGCGCCGTCTCCACCTCGCGGTATCGCTGCGCGCTTTCGCGGAGCTCGGCTTCGGCCCGCTTGCGTTCGGTGACGTCGACCGCGACCCCGGCAAGGAAGGGTGCGCTTCCCGCAACCGGCACCAAAAACGCCTCGACCTCCGTCCAGACTATTTCGCCATCCTTGCGCAGGTAGCGCTTCTCGCGGTGCCGAAGGTAGGGTTGTCCAGCCTCCTGCGCTGCGATGATCGCCTTGGCGGCGGCCAGGTCGTCCTCATGGGTGATGTCGAGGGGCGAGAGGCCACGGAGTTCCGCCTCGGAATATCCGGTCATTCTCTGAAAGGCCGGGTTCGCCGCGACGTACCGTCGGTGCGAGCCGACCAGGTTGACGCCGACAGGGACGCTTTCGAACAATTTCCGCCAGCGCTCCTCACTTGCCATCAACTCGCCATAGAGGTGGGCATTTTCCAGTGATATCGCGGCCTGCGACGCCAACAGCTCCACCAGTGATATCCGGGCGGCCGTGAACACGTGCGAGGCCAGGTTGTTCTCGAGATAGAGCACGCCGAGCAGTTGGGTCTGTTTCACCAGGGGTATGCACAGGATCGAACGGGCGCGCTTCTCACGGATGTAGTCATCCGCCGAGAACGGGCTTTGAACAGCGGCGTCATCCAGGATGACGCTCTGCCGCGTCCTGATCACGGTGTGTAGAAGGGATTCGGGGAGCAATGCCTGTGTCACGACCTCCTGTCGGACGGTGACCACGACCATCTTTTGTTCAGTCGTGCCCTCCGCTTCGATTTGCGGCGTCTCACGTCTCATGAGAATGAGGAGTCCCCGCTGGGCGCCGGCATGTTCGAGCGCGATCCTCATCAGCGTCTCGATCAGCCGATCGAGAAGGATCTCGCCGGATACGGCTTGCGACGCCTTGATCACCGCCCCGATGTCCAACTGTTCGGCCGGCGCGCCTATCGTGCTCGTCGGAGCCGCCGCTGGCTTTTCCCCTTCGAGGTGTGGATCCAGCGCGTCGAGTTGCCGCACCTTGCCATGCGCTCCCCAACGCAGATAGCCGTAACGGGCGTCTTGCAAG
>JBAPOI010000661.1:0-3177 GCA_049279555.1 Candidatus Sulfotelmatobacter sp. | reverse complement strand
AGCGACAATTATCGGCTTGCCTGCCCCGAAAGGCAAGCGAATGATTTTGCTTAATTTGACCCGTTTGGGTACAAATCCCCAATCCCCCCTGCGGTCAGGCTGTATCCGCTACACCCCGCGCATACGGCCAATCGTTTGCCTCGTTTTCTTGCTGATGATGCCGGCGCTCGCCGCGGCACAAACTCAGTCCCTGCTGACGCACCACATGCGCGAAGTCACTCGCAGTGGGCAGGCGCCGTTCGTCGGGCATCTCCCCGCAACCCAATCGATGAGTCTCGACTTGGTTCTGCCCCTGCGAGATCAGGCCGGCTTGGAAAGCACCCTGCAAGGACTCTATGATCCTTCCAGCCCCTCCTATCGGCACTTCCTTACGGTGCAAGAGTTCACCGAGAAGTTTGGGCCCACCCAGGCGGATTATGACAACGTAATGAGTTTCGCGAAGGCGAACGGCTTTAGGGTGGTTGGTGGCTCCCGCGATGGGATGAACGTGCGGGTTGCGGGTTCGGTTGCGAACGTCGAGGCGGCCTTCCACGTGACCATGGCTGTGTATAAGCACCCCACTGAAAATCGCACCTTCTATGCTCCGGATCGGGAGCCCACGGTAAACCTGGCGGTTCCGGTTTGGCACATCTCGGGTTTGGATAACTATTCGATCCCGCATCCACTCCTCAACAAGCAGACAAATCTGATTGGGAAGGCCTCCAATGCCACTACGGGCTCTGGCCCTTCGGCTTCCTACTTAGGCAGCGACATGAGGGCCGCCTATTATGGGGGGACAGCTCTCACCGGCGCCGGCCAGAGCATCGGCTTGATGGAATATTTCGGATATGACATCGCCGACTTGAACACTTACTACACGAACGCGGGTCAAACCATGACCGCTACCGTCACCGGCATTTCCACGGATGGAACGAGCTTGAGTTGCCTCGTTGGGGAGGGCTGCGACGATACGGAACAGATCCTCGACATGACCCAGGCGCTGGGCATGGCCCCGGGCATCGACACTCTATACGTGTACGTGGGCTCCAGCGATACTGCCATTCTCAGTGCCATGACTACGGCCACTCCGCTGCCTCTGCAATTGAGCAGCTCGTGGACCTGGCTCCCGGCGGATCCCAGCACCGACGATCCGTACTTCGAGCGGATGGCGGCACAGGGCCAGAGCTACTTTCAAGCGTCCGGCGACAGTCGCTCCTGGGTGTTGGGCGAATACATTTTTCCGGCGGACGATGCGAATGTCATCTCTGTCGGGGGCACGTCCTTGACAACCGCCAGCGCAGGCGGTCCCTGGAGTTCGGAGACTGCTTGGATGGATAGTGGCGGCGGGATCTCCCCGGATCAAATTCCGATTCCATCCTGGCAACAGCTCCCGGGCGTAATCAACTCGAGCAACCAGGGATCCACCCAATATCGCAATGGCCCAGACGTTTCGGCAAACGCGGATTTTACCTTTTACGTCTGTGCCGACCAAACCACCTGCTCGGCAAACTTATATGGCGGAACAAGTTTTGCGGCGCCGATGTGGGCCGGCTACGTGGCTCTGGCCAATCAACAGGCGGCGGCCAATGGCGATTCGCCGGTTGGCTTCATGAACCCGATGATTTACCCGATTGGTGTGTCGTCCAACTATAACGAAGATTTTCACGACATCACCAGCGGCAACAACGGCTATCCGGCAGTCATTGGCTACGATCTGGATACTGGCTGGGGCAGTCCGAACGGGGCCAGCCTGATCAATGCTCTCGCCCCATTGTCGACGACTCCCACCTTCACCATTTATCCCGCGACGGTTTCAGTGCAACAGGGCGGGAATAGCACAACCACGCTCTCTACCTCCACCGCGGGCGGCTTTGACGCGGCCATCGCCTTGACTGCGACCGGCCAGCCGGCAGGGGTGACCGTAAGCTTCAGCCCCGCGACCATCGCCGCGCCGGGTACCGGCACCTCGACCATGACCGTGGCCGCGTCTTCGACAACTCCGACCGGTATGTACACCATCACCGTCGGCGGCACGGGCGCAGGCGTTACGCAAACGACCAACGTTTCTCTCATGGTGTTTGGTGCCTTCACACCGATGTTTTCGCCGGTTCCTGCGATGTATAGCACTCCGCAAACGGTGACGCTGACGGACAACTCGCCCGGAGTCACGATTTACTACACCACGGATGGCTCGGCGCCGACGACCTCGTCAACCCCGTACACGGCTCCGATTCCAGTCTCAAACACCACTACGATCAACGCCATCGCTGCCGGTGGGGGCTATAGCCCGAGCATGGTGGCCAGCGGGATCTATACTTTCGTAGATGCGACGCCCGTCTTTTTGCCGGGCCCTTCGTACCTAACCTACAGCTCGCCGGTCTCGGTGACGCTAACCGACAGCACGCCAGGTGTGACGATTTATTACACCACGAATAACTCGACGCCAACGGCTGCGTCAACCCCATACACGGGACCGATTCCGCTCTCAACCACCACCACGATCAATGCCATCGCCGTGGGCGGTCTCTATGGCTCGAGCGTGGTAGCCAGTGGGACGTATACCTTCGTGGCCCCTATGGCCGCGGAACCGACGATGTCGCCGAATCCATACACCTACAACACGGCGCAGTCGGTGACCTTGGCGGACGCCTCGCCCGGGGTGACGATTTACTACACCACGAACGGTTCGACGCCGACGACCGCATCAACCCCGTACACGGGACCGATCACGGTCGTGACGAGCACGATGATCCAGGCCATCGCTGCCGGCGGTGGTTTCAACTCGAGCGTGGTGGCCATGGGGGGCTATAACATCACAGCGGTAAGCCCGACGATGTCGCCGAATCCATACACCTACAACACGGCGCAATCGGTAACGCTGATGGATAGCACGCCTGGTGTGGCCATTTACTACACTACGGATGGCTCGATACCGACAACCGCGTCAACCCCGTACACGGGGCCGATCACGGTTTCGACCAGCACCACGATCAACGCCATCGCCGCAGGGGGCAACTATGGCCCGAGCGGGGTAGCCAGTGGGATCTATACCCTCATGGCTCCGACGCCGAGTTTTTCGCCATCCCCCTCGGCCTACACCACGGCGCAAACGGTGACGCTGACGGATAGCACGCCGGGCGTGGCAATTTACTACACCACGAACGGTTCGACGCCGACGACCGCGTCAACCCCCTACAC
>JBAPOI010000660.1:0-1708 GCA_049279555.1 Candidatus Sulfotelmatobacter sp. | reverse complement strand
CGTGGAGGTTGCGGTGAAGGCGCACAGCCTCTACCGGCGCGACGTGGAGTACGTGGTGAAGGACGGCGAGGTGCTGATCGTCGACGAGTTCACCGGACGCCTGATGCCGGGACGGCGCTGGTCGGATGGATTGCACCAGGCGGTGGAAGCCAAGGAAGGGGTGAAGATCGAGCGCGAGAACCAGACGCTGGCCACCATCACCTTCCAGAATTACTTCCGCATGTACCACAAGCTGGCCGGCATGACGGGCACGGCCGAGACGGAAGCCTCGGAGTTCAACAGCATCTACAAGCTGGAAGTGGTGGTGATCCCCACCAACCGGGCGATGTCGCGGATCGAAAACAAGGACGTGGTGTTCCGCACGGAGAAGGAAAAATACTTTGCCGTGGCCGATGAGATTGTGCGCATCCACGAGAGCAGTCAGCCGGTTCTGGTGGGCACGACGTCGATTGAAAAGTCGGAGCGGATCAGCGAGCTGCTAAAGAAAAAAGGCATCAAGCACGTGGTGCTGAATGCAAAGTTCCACGAGCGCGAGGCCGAGATCGTGGCCCAGGCGGGACGCTACGGCATGGTGACCATCGCCACCAACATGGCTGGCCGCGGCACCGATATTCTGCTGGGCGGCAATCCCGAATTCATGGCCAAGCAGGAGGCGCTGAAGCGCGGACTGGCAACCGCCGTGAAGGCAGTGGCTGGCGACGTGGACGCGCGGCCCGACGATCCGACCACGGCGTACTGGTACTACCAGGGACAGGAGTTCAGCATCCCTGCCGGCGCGTGGGCGGAGCTGCTGACCAAGTACAAAGCCGAGACGGATGTGGAGCACGCGCAGGTGATCGACGCGGGCGGCCTGTTCATCCTGGGCACCGAGCGCCACGAGTCGCGGCGCATTGATAACCAGCTGCGCGGACGCGCCGGACGCCAGGGCGATCCGGGTGCATCGCGTTTCTATCTGTCGCTGGAAGACGATCTGATGCGCATCTTCGCCAAGGAGTGGGTTTCCAACCTGCTGCGTCAGCTTGGCATGGAAGAAGGCGTGCCGATTGAGTCGGGGCTGATTACGCGGCGCATCGAAGCGGCGCAGAAGATGGTGGAAGGCCAGAATTTCGAGGCCCGCAAACATCTGCTTGAGTACGACGACGTGATGAACAAGCAGCGCGAGGCGGTGTATGGATTGCGCCGGCAACTGCTGGAAGGCGACGAACAAAAGGAACTGATTCAGCAGGATTATGTGCGCGACCTGCTGGGCGGGATTCTGGAAAAGTTCGCCGGCGAGGCGGTGCACCCGGACAACTGGGACATCGCAGGGATGAAGGCCGAAATTTATGGCCGCTTCGGAGTGGACTTTTTAGCCGATGGCGTGGACCCGAAGACGCTGAGCCATCACGAACTGGGAGATGCGATTTTTGACCGGCTGACTGCCCGCTACGACGCCAAGGAAAAGCTGATCGGCGCCGAGGCGATGCGGCAGCATGAGCGGATCATCATGCTGAGCGTGCTGGACCAGTTGTGGAAGGACCATCTTTTGCAGTTGGACCACCTGAAGGAGGGCATCGGGCTGCGCGGCTACGGACAGCATGATCCCCTGATTGAGTACAAACGGGAATCGTTCACGATCTTCGAAGAGATGATGGAGCACTTCGAAGAAGAGACGGTGCGCGTTCTGTACCTCATGCGTGTGGTGGATGAAAACGGCGACGAGATCAAC
>JBAPOI010000659.1:0-1795 GCA_049279555.1 Candidatus Sulfotelmatobacter sp. | reverse complement strand
GCAATAACCTTCCAAAACCTTCCGAAAACGTATAACTCCCAGATTCAGAGCGCCTTACGGCGAGACAACCCTAGAACGCGGCAAACTGGCCGGGATATTGGACGTTGGGGAGGAACATCCACAGCTTCCGGCTGGCATTTTGGCTGCAAGGCTGATTAGATGACGTTGTCGGCTCCTTCTCCCGAGTAAACTTGGTAGCGCTAACGACCAAGGCTCGGAAGAAAGGAGCCGAGCGATGATGATTATAGGATGTGATTTTCACACGCGCTACCAGCAGATAGCGATGATGGAGGAAGCGACCGGAGAGTTAACCGAGCGGCGGTTGGATCATGAGAGCGGCGAGGCCCAGGCGTTCTATCGGAATTTGCAAGGCCCGGTGCGCGTGGGGATCGAAGCCACGGGACCGATTCGCTGGTTCGAACGCTTGCTCATGGAACTGGGTCACGAGTTGTGGATCGGTGATGCCGCGAAGATTCGCGCCAGTGAAATCCGCAAGCAGAAGACCGATGAACGCGACGCTTTGCTGATCCTCGATCTATTGCTTGCGAAACGCTTTCCGCGGATCTGGGTGCCCACACCCGCTGAACGCGACCTTCGGCAGTTGCTCTGGCATCGTCACAAGCTCGTTGGCATGCGCACGATGCTGGGCAACCAGTTGCACGCGCTAGCGATGAGCGAGGGGCTCTGCCGCAAAAAGAAACTGTTCACCAAGAAAGGCCGCAGCGAATTCCTGGATGTGGGGCTTGCTCCATGGGCCAGTCGGCGACGCGAAGAACTCTTGAAACTGCTCGACCAACTTGCAGCACCGATCGCGGAGTTGGATCGCGCGGTTCTGGAAGAAGCCAATCGCCGCGAGGATGCAGTTTGTTTGATGACCCATCCCGGAATTGGTCCAGTTACGTCACTGGCGTTCGTTCTCGCGATCGGCCCGATCACTCGTTTTCAACGCAGCAAAAAGATCGCGAGTTACCTCGGGCTGAATCCCAGCGAGGAATCCAGCGGCGGACGACGAAGGCTAGGAGCGATCAGCAAGCAGGGCAACACCATGGTGCGCTGGCTGCTGATCGAAGCGGTGTATCCAGCCGTGCGGAAAGATCCTGAGTTGCGGCAGGACTATCAGCGCTTGAAATTCCGCAGAGGACACGCGGTGGCGAAGGTGGCCATCGCGCGCAAGTTGGCTGTGCGTATGTACTGGATGCTGCGTAGTGGAGCAGAATACGCACAGCTGGTTCGCAGGCAAGGCAGCCCGGGGGCCACCCTGGTGGACGCAAGTTCATCGCTAGGCTGATTGGGCGCCTTGCTCCCGCGAGCGATCGCGGTGTCTGAAAAATGAATCATGGTCGGAAGTAGGTGACCGAATAGATGGCTGGTGGAACCAGACTCCACCGCTGGATTTACGAAGCGAGCCTTGGTCAAGATGAAAAAAGGATCCGGTTCAGGAAAAACAAAAACGAGCTGCTCGCTGCTCGCACACTCTACGTGTCCCTTGACAGAGCCGACAACGTCATAGAGGGTGGCACAGCCTTTGAATTTGGGCCGCGTTTGATTTTGCGGGTGCCCCATCTTTCGGGCTTTCTCGAAAGGTGGGGCATTTCTCTTCTCCGTGTGCTGCTCGTCTGTACGGCAAGCCGCTGCTCACCGTTTTCCCCACTAGAACTGAACTTCGCCTCGATCGAATTTCTATTGAGACCCGTAATACTTTACAATCCCGCTGTTAGAATAATCCGCAGGGAGAATCGGCTTGAACAATCTCGACGACTTGTTACAACGCAATAAAGAATTTGCCGCGCAGCAG
>JBAPOI010000658.1:0-2562 GCA_049279555.1 Candidatus Sulfotelmatobacter sp. | reverse complement strand
GGTTAGCTTTCCGAGCAGGTGTGACAGCGTTGCAACGCGCGGTGAATTCCTGCAATTTACCCGGAGTGAGCATTTGGCGAATGATCCAAATCTCGCGCGCATCAAATGGTCAACCTGGCTTCTGTCTTGGCCGTATAACATCTGCCGCTCAAAGTCGCCAAACATCAGCCAGCGTCCGCCGGCGAGACCTTCTTGCAGTACCAGGTCCATCACGTCCAGATAGGGCGGGATGAGCAAATCCTGGATTTCATCTGCGACAATTACATCGAAGTGTGACGTGTCGGTGTGCCCGCCGAGTAGCTTTGATAGGGCAGCTTCGGGCAAGTCCGCTTTCCAGAATGAGTCATCGGGGTCGGCCGGAGACTTGATGCCCGCCACGCTGAGCAGGTACTGGTGCAGCGTGCTTGCTGTCACACTTCCGCATTGGGCTATCGGCTGCTGTGACACCCAGCGGCCCAAAAGCCGGTTGAAGCACAGCCAAAGGATCTTCTTCCCGGAATTTGATGCCCTCCGCACGGCTTCAAGAGCCAGGACGGTTTTTCCGGTCCCTGCTGGCCCGGTGAACAAGACGCGCTCGTTCTCCTCCATCGTGTCGAGTGCCACGAACTGTTCCTCGGAATATCGCAGAATCTCCGCCTGTTGCCGCGCTCGCCGGTCGGGTGCTTTCTCGTTGAATTCGAAGCTCGGGCGGAGAATCCTCGCGATTGCAGCAGCCTGCTGCTGGTCAGGCAACCGGTCGGCGTCACGAAACCACGCCGTTGATGGCTGGGCATTCAAATGGGATCGGGCGCTGCGCAGAATTCCCGCAACCAACGACGCGAATGGTTGGCGAACGAAACGCGGGGAATCAATCACCTGCCAGGAATGCCATTCATCGCATGAGACCTTGAATTCAACGTAGGGGAACGCCACGGCGGACCAGAAGGGAACACGCGAGAGCGATGGGTCGATCCTGATGACCTGCTGGCGCAGGCTGTGCATAGCCTCCGATGCCTGTTTGAAGGGGCCTCGGGGGTCACCATGGGGATCGTGGCCGTAGTACCACAGACCATTTTTCCGCTCCAGTGAATGGCACGCCTTCACTTCAAGGCAGAGCACACCGAGCGCCGGAGCAATAATAACGAAGTCCGCTTCGCCGACGACTTGGCGTAGGTGGTGCGCGATGTCGAGCGAATGGAGGACAATCCAGTCTTTGGTTCCTGGTTCATCCTTGAGACGAGTGAATATCTCCCGCTCTCCAGCACTGGAGCAGGATACAGGGATAATCGGCGGGATCATGCGAGCCACGATTTATTCCTCCGTATCCATGAGTACGCCGGTCTCGTCGGCAGGAACTTCGAATTCCTCCTCCCGGATGGCGGTTATCTGGAAAGCCGACAGCGTACCGCCGTCTTGGTCACCAAGGTCGAACACCATTTCCCCGTCGCGTTCCAGTGATTCCAGCGATGTATCAGCAATCTTCTGCAAAAGCATTCGCCTGATGAGGAACCCCGCCCGTTTGTGCGCGCGATCAATTTCATCCATCGCTGCCCATAGCTCCTGCGTTCTATCTTCAAGTCCTGCGAAAGTCATGATCGCCGCAAAGTCTTCAACCTTGCGAGGGCTGATGCACTTCGCAGACATCCAGTAATGCACGTTTGCGGGCCTGACCTGGGATACCTGCTGCGAGCGAAGGTCAGAAGATATTCGGGAGGAAAGTTCCCGACGGCCTAACGGTCCGAATCGCTCTGATGCCTTTTTAATCAGGCGGTCCTTCCATTCGGCTTGCTGGGATCGGTGTTTGGCTGCTGAATCACCCAGGATGCGATCAGCGAGAGGCGCAATGAAATCACCGCCGCCCGAGGTACGCAAGAGGAGATAATACCCTGGCTCAAGTTCATCAGTGGGGACTCGCCTTACAGAAGCGCGCCCCGTTTCTGAAGGATCAATGATGAGAGAAGTTGCGCCGTCATCCGCCGCTAAGAATACCGCGCGGTTGCCGCTGAGGTGGCAGAGCCGGGCCGGCACCGTTTCTTCTTCAGTTCGGCCGGATTGGGAACCCGTGTTTGCGAATCCACCGCGGGCAAACACGGGCAGCGGTGGCAACAGGTCTGCCGGTTGAATATCGGAAGGTGTGTTGGTGGCAGAGGCACCGCCGACTGTCGGCATTGTCCCAACGCGGTGGTTGCGATTCTTGCCTTCTGCTGCGTCTGGGTTGTGAAGAAAAATCGGCCCTGGCTTCCAGCCGTCGCGAATCCACCGGAAAGAAATCACATGAATCGCAGTGGCGCGCGGGGCAGAAAATACATATTCGGGGAACCAGCCACAGGGGCCTATCGCTGCCAGAACGCCGCACATATGAGCGCCCCGGAGTTGCATCGCGCTGACCATGCTGGCATTGCGGAGATTTGGGTTCCTAGCAAAGTACCCAGCTGCCGCCTGATTCATCCGGGGATTTCGGATCATCACCGACAAGCTACCGCATTGCCGGAGCAGGTCCTCCATTGGCTCGATGAAGGGAGAATTGTTTTCTGCACTCAGCCGTTCCAGCTTTTGGACAAGGGTTGCGAGTGACTCGTGTGA
>JBAPOI010000657.1:0-3994 GCA_049279555.1 Candidatus Sulfotelmatobacter sp. | reverse complement strand
AGGCTATTTCCGAGGTGAGGACGAATCAGGCTGGGCAAGTCCGCGGCCCGTAGTTGCAGCGCGCGCAGAAACAATCCGACACTCGCCAGCTTTTCTTTGTAGGGCGAATTCTTGAGCAGTTCTAAAGCTTTTTCATCGGCTGCCTCTTCGTCGCCAGGTTTGCGCTTGAAGTCCAGTCGCTGAAAGGACTGTTCATCGGGGAAGAACATGCGATCATTGAACGCCAGCTTGTCATTGAAACTATGTCCGAGCACGATATGGCTGAGTTCATGCGCCAGCACCATGGCGAGCGAGGATTCATCAGGTAACACGTCAAGCAAGCCGCGGCTCAGGACGATGGTGTGCCCGATGGTGAACGATTCCAAGGGCGCAGTTAGCATAACTCGGCAATGCACTTCGGATTCCAAGTCAAGGTTGTTGGTCAGGATCAGGTTATTGACGACGGTGAGCAAGACTTTGTCGACGTCGCCCGCCGGGGCGAGCAGGCCGACTTTCTCAAGGCGCTCGATCGCATTGTCTTCCCCCTGCTGCTCCCACATCCGCTCTGCAATCACCGGCGGCGGATCGGTGGCAACCACGCTTTGATCCTTTACACTCTGCTGCGAGTCCACCAGAATCTGCGCGAACTCGTCGTTGCGACTTTTTCCCAGGGCCTGCAAATCATAGCCCCACAAGCGGGTCTGGGCTTTCACATGAATGCGGCCAGACTGGGTCTCCATGCCCGATTCCTCACTGTAAACATAGGCAGGCAACCATACCCCAGGCTTCAGATTCAGCCGCCAGCTGTCGAAGTGCAGATAGAAATTGTTGCGGGCCGCCCGGGAATATGTGCCGTTGAAGCGGACAATGCTGTAATGCTGATCTTCCACCCACATGCGCCCCTGGAACTTGCCGGCGGGCGCGTCCGATTTGGGCTGCACATCAATCACAAAGCAGCGCACTTCTCCTAGGAACTCGCGGCGGATAAAATTGAAGTGGTAGTTCTTCTTATAAAAGTCTGTGTCCGGAAAAACCATCTGGGCAAAGCCCATGGGCTGGAAGCGAAGGGAATAAACCCCCGTCACTTTGCTGAGCCGGCTGCGGCGGCTTTCGCGCACAAAGGAAACATCCTCCTCTCCATCGCTCATATCCAGGCGCCCAAGAAAATACTGGTCGTTGGCCGGAGCAGGATTGCCGCTGGCATCCGGTTTCAGGTTCTGCAGATAGGTCTCGACGATGGGCCGCAAGTTGCGCATTTGCGCCAGCAGCATGCGCTCGCGTTCGACTACGCGATCAATCACTTCATCGAAGGTGCCTGGAGCCGGCGACGGCGCTGTCGTAGTTGCAGAGTCGCCATCGGAAGCTGGCGAACTGGAAGAAGTGGATAGATGCTGCGCCATGGCGGAAAAATTCAAGACCAGCAATAGAAGTAGCAACAGATAGCCCTGGGTAAACCTCGGCATACAAATTTCCTTTCGGTATCGGAGCGAACGAAATTTCTGGACCGTTCTCCGGAGACTGGCCTGCTGCGCGTTCACTCGCGCAGCACCGAACCTGCAGCTTGCCGGAGACAGGCAGTACGCCTTCCCAACGAGCATGCAACTCACCATTGGCGAATTAGAAGGCTCTCAAATCGCAGTCGAGAGGACACGTTTGGTCGTGCCTGAGGCTGCTATTCTTAATGATCGGGAACCTGCTTCAGGATTGCAGTGCGGCGACTTTCTACTGACCGCTGCTTACGAGCTGCCGCCAGTTCCTTCTGTAGCACCAACGCATCAACACCGTTGGCGTAGTAGCGAGGAAAGGTTCTTATTACGTTGTACCCGTGGCGCTTGTAGAAAGATAAAGCCGAGATGTTATCCACGGCGGTCTCGAGTTCCACCGAATGGCATTCGGCAATTCCTATTCGATCTTCGGCCGCTTTCAATAGCATCGATCCCACCCCGAAACGGCGCGCCGCGGCAACCACGTCGATCGTGATGATGTGGCCGGAGCCTCGATTGCCAGCTTCCGCCACGATGAAGCCAGCGATGTCGCCATCTGCCAAGGCGATGTCCGAACTCTTTTTCAGCTTCCTGGAATCGAGATTGACCGCTCTGCCGGCAATCCTTTCGGCGATCAGTGTGAAACTGCCGCGGCGACGCATGTAGAGCTTGAGCTCGGTTTTCGAATAGGAAATACCGGGAGGAAAGCAGGTTTGGTCGATCCGCCAGAGGGCATCGAAGTCGGCGGACCGGTAGTCCCGAATCTGGAAGTCGCGAGCGTTGGAAGGCACGCCGCCATTGTAATGCCGCGAGTGGGCGGCAGTCGCGGGATGGGCCAAGTCCGTTTTGGGATGAGCGAGGCACTTTCCCCGAGTTTTCCACAGAATTTTTCCCCGTCTTTGCGCATAGGCAAAATGGAGGCAATTGTTCTCTTGCTTCGCCGCAACCTCGGTCGTACCATGAGCATCAGAGGAAGCAGCATCCGAGAAAGCGTGTGGGGCGCCTTCTGCTAATTGACGTCGCCGGTTCAGTCGCCGTGCTGGGGCTGTGGTACTTCGTGTTTTCCGCCTACAACCGGAAAAAAGGAGCGGCGGCCTTGCGCTGGGTACAGACTGCATGCGCCGGCAAAGGACGCATCCTGGAATCGCGCTGGATGGGCAGCTCCCGCCTGCAGGCGCGGCTGCATTTTCCCTCCCGCTGGTTTGAAAATGCGCGCGTGACCATGAGCTTCCGGCCGCGGGCATTGCCGATTCAGTGGCTGCTGAGCTGCTGCCAGCGGCAAAAAGAAACACTCACCTTCGAGGCCGATCTCGGCGGTTCTCCGAGCTTTCATCTTGAAGTGGTGCGGCATCGCTGGAGCGCGCACAACCGGGGGAGTTCCTCGCGCAAGAATGATGAACGCGAGTGGGATTTTTACGAGCCCGGCCCGGTGATCCTAACCACGCGGACTCACTGGAAAAAAGATCCCACAGCGGAACTGAACGCGCTAATGTCAGCGCGGCGGCAAGATATTCTGCAGGTACGCTTCCGTCCAGAGTCGCCGCAATTCTCCGCTACGGTGCACCTGGAAGCATTGGCCGATCCGGACGTCGCTGAGGGATTTGTCGGCGCTCTGCGTGAGATTGCCGCCGGAGCTTCGGCGCACCGCCAATAGTCATCTCTTCCACTCTGCAATTTTTCCCACCACATTAGAACCGCTGAAAATCTCCCTTTGCCGCCACCATGCTTTGTGCTATTGTTCTGCGCCATGAGCGACGGCGGTTTCAACAATCCCACCCCGCAGTTCGGTACCGCCGAGTACATTGGATCGCCGGGAGGCGACCACTGCCAGTACTGTCACCAGCCGATCGCCGGGATTTATTACCGACTGAACGGAGCAATGGCATGTCCCGGTTGCGCGGAAAAAATGCGCGGCGAGCTGGCCAAGGATACGCATGCGGCGTTCGTGCGCGCTCTTTTGTTCGGCATCGGCGCAGCGGTTGCAGGCATGATCCTATACGCCGTCTTCGAAATCGCCACCGGTTTGATCATTGGCTATGTCTCGCTGGCTGTGGGTTGGATGGTCGGCACCGCCATGATGAAGGGATCGAACGGCGTGGGCGGAAGACGCTATCAGATCGCCGCTGTTTTACTTACGTACGCTGCGGTCTCGACTGCGGCGATTCCGATCTGGATTCACTATGCAGGCAAACAGAGGCAGGCTCATCAGCAGCAGCAGACCCAGAGGCAAGTTGAAGAAGAGCAGTCAGATTCGGGCCGGCAGAATCCACAACCAGCGACAAGACCCGCGGCACCACGCATAAGCTTAGGAGGCTGGCTGGTACGAGCGGCGCTGCTTGGACTAGTTTCTCCGTTCCTTGAGGTTTGGCAGGGTGGACCAAGTTTCGGATGGTTGATCGGTTTGGTCATTCTTTTCGTGGGCATGAGGATCGCCGCAAGAATAACTGCTGGTAAGCCGTTGCAGGTCTACGGACCTTTCAGGGACTCCCCCCAACATTAGGACGCCTCGCGTAGAATTTAGAGGACGTTCA
>JBAPOI010000656.1:0-3551 GCA_049279555.1 Candidatus Sulfotelmatobacter sp. | reverse complement strand
TCTTTCATAATCTTCTTTTCGGGCCCCAAGTTTAAACTCTCGCAGTTTTTCTATCGAAGGAGCAGCAGCATGAAAACCCCATCGCATTCCCGCATCCTTACCACCGCAGCCATCATCCTCGTGGGTGCTCTTCTGTGCGGCACGTCCTTCGCGCAGTACACGCAGACTATCCTGCACACGTTCACTTCCAGCAAAGACGGCAGCAGCATCGGTCGCAATCCTCTCTTCGTCGATCCTTCCGGCAGTCTGTACGGCACCTCTTTCAGCGGAGGGGGAGCGAATGCTGAAGGCACCTTCTTTACGCTGACTCCTGCTTCCGGCCACACCTGGCACGAGACTCAGCTTTATACATTCCCCTTCAGCAGCGGGGCCGCCGACGCTATCTCTAGTCCCAGCGGCGCCATCGTCCGCGATGCCGCCGGAAATTTCTACGGGCTCTCTCCCTACGACGGCCCCAACGACAATTGCTACTACGAAGGCTACCCTGGTCCCTGCGGAACCGTCTGGGAACTCTCCCACACTTCTCAGGGATGGCAGCGCAAAATCATCTACCGCTTCACAGGCGGCTCTGACGGGGGCGGTCCGGCCAGCCTGATCATCGACGCTTCCGGAAATCTCTACGGCGTGACCAATATCCAGCAGTGGGGCACGGTCTTCGAACTTTCACCCAGCGGCTCTTCCTGGAGGTTCAAGACTCTCTACACGTTTAGCGGCGGCGCAGATGGGGGCGCGCCCAATGCTATCGTTCTTGATCGCTCCGGCAACTTGATCGGTTCCACCTACGCTGGCGGCATCGTCAATTCCAATGTCTGCTCCGACTATGACACCAACAATAACGGCTGCGGTGTCATCTTTGAACTCTCGCCCGCTTCCGGCGGCACCTGGAACGAAAGCACTCTGTACTCTTTCCTCGGCACCGCCGATGGCGGACAGCCTTTCGGCACCGTCGCCCTCGACCCCAGCGGAAATCTCTTTGGCATCGCCCTCGATGGCGGAGCCAACTCCGCCGGCGTAATCTTCAAGGTTTCCGAAAGTTCCGGCACCTGGGCCGAGAGCGCTCCCTACTCCTTCACTTTTCAGGCTGGGCCCTCGCACGGCCTCACTTCCGATGCTGCCGGCAATATCTACGGCAGCACTCAATCCGGCGGATCGCCCTGCGACTGTGGAACTCTCTTCGAACTCTCCCTTTCTTCCGGCGGCGCCTACACCTACAACACTCTCTACTCCTTCACCGGCGCCTTTGACGGTTCAAATCCATCGCTGCCCCCCACCATCGATCACAACGGAAATCTCTTCGTTCCCAGCAACAGCACCTTCGCTTCCAATTTCGGCGGCGAGTTCTTGAACATCGAATTCGAACTCTCACCCGCTTCGGCTGGTACGTGGCGCGGCTCGGTGGTTCACGACTTTCCCGGTTCCAATGACGGCTGGAATCCTGTCAGTTCTCTGATTCGCGACTCCGCCGGAAATCTTTACGGCACCACGCCCGCAGGTGGTCTCTACGGATGGGGAGCGGTCTTTGAAATCACTCCCTCCGGCTCCACTTCTGCCACAAAACTTCTCTACAGCTTCCATGGCACATCCGACGGCGCAATGCCCCGAACCAGTTTGGCCTTCGACTCTGCCGGGAATCTGTATGGCACCGCCCAATTCGGTGGCAGCCAGAATTGCCTGGCCGGTTGTGGCACCGTCTTCAAGTTGTCGCCCTCCTCCGGTGGCGATTGGAACTTCTCTGTCCTGCACACCTTCCTCAACCTCAAAGACGGAAGCGGCCCCACCTCCGGTGTCACGCTTGACGCCTCCGGCAACATTTACGGCACATCGCAATATGGCAACAACGGCGGCTGCTTCGGCCCGGGCCACGGCTGCGGTACGGTGTTCAAACTTGCGCCCACCAGCCATGGAGAGTGGAATTACTCCCTGCTGCACGCATTCTCCGGCTCCAGTAAAGAAGGCGGCGTGCCTGATGTCGGAGGCCTCGTCATGGATTCTTCCGGCAACCTATACGGGGCTACCGGGGACGGCGGTGGCTATACTCGCGGCAACATCTACGAACTTTCGCCCCAATTCGGCGGGCCCTGGAAGCAGACCGTCCTCTACAACTTTTCGCAAGCGGAAAGTGGTTCGCAGGGCACGCTGGCTTTCGACAAGGCCGGAAATCTCTACGGGACCACCAACGGCGGCGGAACTTATGGTTACGGCACTGCCTTCGAACTCTCGCAATCCGGCGGCGTCTGGACTAAGACTACGCTCTTCAGCTTCAACGGCAGCACCACCGGTGGTAACGATGACGGTGGCGTCATCTTCGACTCCCTCGGCAATCTCTACGGAGTAAATAACGCGATCGCCTTCGAACTGTCCCCCGTCGCTGGCAGCTGGCAGGAGACCACTCTTTACTCTTTCGGCTTCCTCACGAGTCCTCCTTACCTCAGCTTGGTCATCGACCCCTCCGGCAATCTCTACGGCGTCATCGCGGCCAACAACGGCCCGGTCCAAAACGTCGTCTACGAATTAACTCCATAGCCATTCTCGACTGTGCAGGGTCATCCAAAGGATGGCCCTGCGTGGCCGCTTAATGCCCATCATTATCTCAAAGTCGAAACACGGATTCCGCAGTCCCTGTGGATTCGCATTGAGTCCTAAGAGGTATGCTTCCGGGCTCTGGCGATTTTGCTGAATTCGCCAGAGCAGGGCTTCTAAGACCGAGGTAGGCCACTTAAGCGCCCACGCGCTCGAGCCCCAGAGGTATAGAATCTCCTCGCAACCGCGGTGCAACACCAATCATCCAACTTCACGACGCCGCTCCGCCTGAATCCACATCTAGGCTCTCATCATCAGTACAATAAGAACTCTGGAGGAAAACAATGGCTTTCGAACTACCACCCCTGCCGTACGACTACGCGGCGCTCGAACCCGTCATCGATAAGCAGACGATGACCCTGCACCACGACATGCACCACGGTGCCTATGTCAAGAACCTCAACGCAGCCATCGAAAAACATCCCGAACTCGCCAGCAAATCCGCCGAAGAACTAATCAAAGATCTCAACGCGCTTCCTGAAGACATTCGCGGCGCGGTGCGCAACAACGGCGGCGGCCACGTCAACCACACCATGTTCTGGAAGATCATGAAGCCCAAAGGCGGCGGCGATCCCAACGGCCCCATCGCTCAAGCCATCACCAAAACCTTCGGCACTTTCAAAGATTTCCAAACCAAGTTCAACGACGCCGGCGTCAAGCAATTCGGCTCCGGATGGGTCTGGCTCGCCGGCAAGGGCGGCGGTGAAGTGCACATCATGAGCACGCCCAATCAGGACAGTCCCATCTCGCAAGGCCATTTCCCGATCTTCGGCAACGACGTCTGGGAGCACGCCTACTACCTCAAATACAACAACCGCCGTCCGGAGTATCTCACCGCCTGGTGGAATGTAATCAACTGGGACGAAGTCAACGCCCGTTACGAAGCCTACAAGTCGGGCAAGTCCGTACCAGAGCCAGCTATGGCCGGACGTTAACCCCTCAACCTGTCATCCTGAGCGTAGTGGCCGCTC
>JBAPOI010000655.1:0-2869 GCA_049279555.1 Candidatus Sulfotelmatobacter sp. | reverse complement strand
GCCTGTTATTCTTCCTACTGTCACCAAGATAAATCGAAACTGAGAACAGGAGTGCACCAGGTTAGTGTTAGCCAGAGAGCAAAAGAAATCTGTCATTGACCAGTATCAGACGCACGCGACTGACACGGGGAGCCCCGAGGTTCAGATCGCCATCATCAGTGAACGCATTGGCCAACTGACAGACCACTTCAAAACGCACCAGAAGGACCACGGCTCGCGCCGCGGCCTGCTTATGCTGGTCAGCAAGCGGCGTCGCCTGCTCGACTACCTCAAGAGATACGATTCCGAGCGCTACAAGACCGTCATTGGAAAACTCGGCATCCGCAAATAATTGGGAAAACCTGAGTGGATCATTCATCATGACCACTCCCATCCTATCGCAGAGAACGCGATAGGATGGGGCACCCACAACACCTGGGAATTTTTCCTGACAGTATCTTTGAGAACGCCGCCTTCCTGGCGAAGCCGGCGCGGCATTGAGCAAACTCCAACCCTGCAGGAGTTCAGGGCGTATTGCGGAGCTAATCTCGGGGCCCAGCTCTCATGGCACCCGCTCATTCCATGGCTGAACGTGTTTTCCCGATCGACATTTTCTCCGCGTCTTCGTCTCGCTGCCCTAGGCGCAACCCGGGGAATCGCGCCTGCCCTCCTGATTCCATAAACATAAGAAGGATGAAACAATGAAACCAGAAGTTAGTACAGTTACAGTCGACCTCGCCGGCGGCAAACAAATCTCATTTGAAACCGGAAAATTGGCCAAGCAGGCCCACGGCGCAGCCGTTGTTCGCCAGGGCGATAACGTCGTCCTCGCCACCGCTACCGCAAATGCCGACCCGCGCGAAGGCATCGATTTTTTCCCGCTCACCGTCGATTACCGCGAATACACCTACGCCGGTGGACGCTTTCCCGGCGGCTTCATCAAGCGCGAAGGCCGCATGAGCGAGCGCGAAGTGCTCACCAGCCGCCAGATCGATCGCCCGGTGCGTCCCATGTTTGCCGAAGGCTTCAAGTGCGAGACGCAAGTCATCGCCTTCGTGCTCTCCGCCGACAGCAGCAACGATCCCGACGTTCTCGGCATCAACGGTGCATCGTGCGCGCTTTCGCTCTCCGACATTCCTTTCCTCGGACCCATCGGCGCGGTTCGCGTCGGCCATATTAGCGGCCAGTTCGTCATCAATCCCACCTACGATGAAATGCGCGAGAGCACGCTGAACATCATGGTGGTTGGCACCTCCGACTTTATCGTGATGATCGAGTCGGGCGCGAAAGAAGTCAGCGAAGAAGTGGTGGTCGACGCCATTGAATTCGGCCACACCGAAGTCAAGAAAATCTGCGCCGCCATCAAAGACCTGCAGGCCAAGGCCGGCAAGAAGAAGCGCGCAGTGACGCCGCCGGAGTTCGACCAGAAGTATTACGACCAGCTCAAGAAGAAAGTCGGCGCCGATCTCTCAGACGCCCTCGACACCAAGAAGCATCCCAAGGCCGAGAGTCATACGCTGGTCAAAGAACTCAAGAAAAAACTGCAAGCGGATATTCCCGAAGATGACGAGGAAGCGCTGGCGAAGTTCAAGCAATATTTCGAGACTCTGCGCGAGCGCATCTTCCGCGAAGAAGTTCTCGAGAAGAAGCGCCGTCCGGATGCCCGCGCATTCGATGAAGTTCGCGACATCTGGATTGAAGCCGGAATTCTTCCCCGCACTCACGGCAGCGCAATCTTCACCCGCGGCGAAACTCAGGCGTTAGTCACCACAACGTTAGGCACCTCCGACGACATGCAGCGCCTCGAAGGCTTCGAAGGGGAAGCCAAAAAACGCTTCATGCTGCACTACAACTTTCCACCGTTTTCCGTTGGTGAGGTTGCGTTTATGCGCGGCGCGGGACGGCGAGAGATTGGGCACGGTGCATTGGCCGAGCGGGCGATTTCCGGTGTGCTTCCGACGGAAGAAGCCTGGCCTTACGCCATGCGCGTGGTGTCGGACATTCTCGAATCGAACGGTTCGTCCTCGATGGCCACGGTCTGCGGCGCGTCGCTTTCGCTGATGGATGCTGGAGTTCCGTTGAAGGCTCCGGTTGCCGGAGTCGCCATGGGATTGGTGAAAGAGGGCGAGCAGTATGCCATCCTCACCGATATTGCGGGCGCGGAAGATCACTACGGCGACATGGATTTCAAAGTTGCCGGAACAAAAGATGGCATCACCGCGCTGCAGATGGATATTAAAGTTGCCGGCATCACTTCACAGATTATGCGCGAGGCGCTCGCCCAGGCAAAGCGTGGACGGCTGCACATTCTCGGCAAAATGGAAGAAGTGATCACCACCGGACGCGAGAAGATTTCCGACTTCGCTCCGCGCTTCTACACCGTGCAGATTCCGGTCGACAAGATTCGCGACCTGATCGGGCCCGGCGGCAAGATGATTCGCTCGATCGTGGAACAGACCGGAGTCAAGATCGATGTCGAAGATTCCGGCCTGGTCAAAGTCGCATCGAGCGATCAGGCATCGGCGGCGAAGGCGCTGCAGATCATCGGCGATTTGACGGCCACGGCGGAAGTAGGCAAGACCTACCTCGGCAAAGTCACGCGCCTCGCGGATTTCGGCGCGTTCGTCGAAATTATTCCCGGCACCGACGGCTTGCTGCACATCAGCGAAGTTGCCGAACATCGCATCGCCGATGTGCGCGACGAACTGAAGGAAGGCGATCAGGTGCTGGTGAAGGTGCTCGCGGTTGAGGGAAACCGCATCCGGCTTTCGCGCAAGGCAATTCTGAAAGAGCAGCGCGCAAAAATGGGAGGCGGCGAGGCCCCGCCTGTGGCCGCTGCGGCGGAAGGCGAATTCGTACCCGCTCCCGTAACAACCGGAACGATGGTGAT
>JBAPOI010000654.1:0-5187 GCA_049279555.1 Candidatus Sulfotelmatobacter sp. | reverse complement strand
CACTTCCTGGGACCCGGCGTCATCGGGTGTTACCCGCATCTGGCCTGTCCATTCAGTCCAGCGAGTTGCCTCGCAGTACCGGTCGTAGTGCCGGACGGGCGTATCCGCCGGAGCCGCCCGGGAGCGCGCTGATGAGGCCACGCCCGCGGGAACCGCCTTCGCTCCTGCCAACCGGGATCACCGGCTGGCGTCCTTAGTGAGCGAATTGACTGGATGTGTAACGGAAAGGGGGACGGGGTGTCAAGGATTAATTTCCCAATTATGGACTTGACTCCACACCCCTCTAGGGGTAGTAAATCCCTTGAAATGGCAGATTTCATGCGCATTTCTGGTGGGCCATGGGCATCGAACGCAAAACGGAAGATATTCCTGAGATCGAGGTGACACCTGAAATGGCCGATCTCGGCGGAAGGATTATTTTGGCTGAGCAGGGGGTCGCTGACTACGGCGTGTTTTTTTCTGCCCCCGATTTGGCAACGAAGGTCTATGAGGCCATGGAGCGCCTTCGATCGACATCGCGTGACCTATCCGACCGCTGAAATCCCGTAGGATCACTGACGCATCCCTGCCCCAGCGATATTCATTGACTAGCCGGCTTCTGAGATCCTTTTTCGCAGCGGCAATCGCTCGTTTGTTCGCAAGCATGACGTTCGGAATTATCGCAACGTCGTGTTCCGCCGCTATTTCCTCAAGGGCCGGATGACCCCCTATCCAAAGCAGCGGCGTATGAACCGCGTTGTTTCGTATATCCTCGATTTTGTCCGCCTGATCCAAAATCCAAGACAGATCGCCGATGAATTTCGGAAACTGCTTTAGATCGGCTTCAATAAATGAGTTGAGTAACCCTCTCAACATGGCTCTTTTCGGCCTATCGAGCGGCGCAGAACTCCAAACGCCAGACCATCGCTCTATATGTGCGTCATCGTTCGGAAATAGCTCGCTGTCTACGTCATGGTTGCGGTCAATGTCCCATCCCGGCGCCGAATGAAGAATCATCACGAACAACATTCCGAGTTTTTCGTGAAAGGCATTCCAGGCCAAAACAAATTGACCAATAGCGAGCGCATACGGCTTATAGGCTCGCTCGGAAAAGGTATCTCCGACAAACCGATCTTTCGAGCGCCGACGCTTTGTGATAGGCTTTGCCAATGGACACCAAACGTGACGACGAACAATACAGCGACGAAGAGGCTCAACGCCGCTTCCTGACCGCAGTCAAAGCCGGGCTGAATACCCCGCCGAAACCCCTTAAGAGCATGACTCCAAAGGGCGTGCCGGCACAATCGAAGAAACGCCGAAAGCCCACAGACGGCACCACCTAGGGCGTCGGGTAATCCATCCACCATGTCAACCTGGGTACTGATTATTACGTTGCTAGCCGACTCTCACGTTGTCGGAATTACGAGCGTACCCGGATATTCAACTCCTGGCGCCTGCCGCGACGCAGGAACTCAATTTAAAAGCTTGCAGCAATTCGAGGGTTATGACGCCAAATTCGAGTGCATTAGCGGGCCAACAAAGTAGCTGCGGATCGACAGGTCATTGCGAATCGATCATGGGTAGGATGCCTTTTTGGCATTCTCTATATTTTACGAAAGGAATTGTTCCTATGGACCGGCTCTTCCAGCAGCTCATCGAACTAAATTTACACTGTCGGGAAATTCTAATTTGTCAATTAAAGGCGCTGATCAAAACATGGGAGCGCGACGTAAATCATTTAATTGAGAGGGATACGACCGAAGAGACACGTAAGCATCTGTTTCATGATATTGAAGACCTTGATCAATTGATCGCCAAACTGAAAAGCGGTGTGGTATAAATAGAAATAGGGCCGGGCCGCCTAAAACGACAAAAGCGCCCATCGGGCGCTCGTCGATTCCAATTCTTCACTGTTTGACCTACGATTCAATCAGTCTAGGTGATTCGCGCCGAGTTGCCGCTCGCCCGCATCACCGTGACCCGATTCGTGTTGGAATCATACACGGATCGGGGTCATTTGCTATGCCTAATTGCTTGCCCTCCCTAGCGCCGGTATTTACCTTATCGACTGCGCGCGACTTACGAGTAGAAATTGAGGCGATAGAGGCTTGGTACGGCCCCAACGCATATTGCTCCTACCTTCGCAAGCATGGGCGCCGCCCTAAGCCGGATGAAGCTGCATCAATCGGGCGCCTCTTAGGCGGTCGTGTTCAAGCCGATGACGGCACGATGCAGCCGCCGTTAAGTGATTCAGATCGCACAGCAATTCGCGGAATTAGATCGCGCCGTGAAGCGTTTGCGAGACGTTACGATCATATAATGCGGCTTAGAACTGCAATTGCAGCTTTGGCGGAAAACGAGGATGACCCGGCCGGCGTGATTGGCGACGGAAGCTGTGTATTAAATGAGTCGGAAATAGATGCTCAACTTGACATCGCGCTATGCTGGTTAAAACGATTCGCGGAGCACTGGCATGGCCGAACGAAAGAGACGAGCGCCGCAAGTTCGCAACCACTTGGCGGCGATCAAAAGCAAGGTGGCCCGTAAGGGAGCCTCATCCGAAGAAATTGTCGCGATCCTAACGCGGGATCATCCGAACGCAATCAGGACCGAGACGGCCGATATTCTGCACATCGGCCTGATTAAACTCGCAAACGATATTTGCAGCCTGCGGTCGGGCCCGGCGACCACCGCGCAACTCGAAATGTTCGCGGAGTATGGTACTGGCCGCATGGTCAATCTGCGCGTCCCCGATTCTAAGGGGCGCGTTCAGAGAATCCATAAAATGGTAGACGCGCTCACGAAGCCGGAGGCGCGGAATCACATTGCCGAGAACACAAAACCGGCCCGGCCTCGACAGTCAAAACAAATTGCCGAGTTGGTGCGGCTTGTCGATGACATGGATAAATACGGCGAAGCTGATTGGACGCTTGGCCAGTGCTGGAAAGCGGCTCACGGATAGCCGAAGCAACGGCGGAGAGGTCATTCCCCGCCGTCGCCCCAAAGCGGCAATTCAAGCTGAATAGGAAGCCGAACGGCCCGCAACTTATTGAAGCGCCGGATAGCCCGTTTGGCTCTAAATCTGTAGTCCGGCTCAGTCAGGTTGCCGGTACATCAACCGCTTGCCTTCGATGCCGCGTATCGCAGCAAGGGTACGGTCGATGTCACTGAAGCCGAGCGCCGTGCGGTGATTGTAGCGGTGGTCGAACTCGGCAAGGTAGCGGTGCAAATGCTTCTCTTTGCAGTGCTGATAAACGCCGCGCATTCCGCGCTTGAAAATCGAGAAATAGCCCTCCGCCGAATTGGTGTGAACGATCTCACCGTCATCGTAGCGGACGTATTCGCCAGCGGTGTGCTTGACCGTGCTGTGCCCCTGGAACGTCTTGCCGATGTCGGGGTAGAGGTTGCTTTCGTCGGTGTGCAGCCGCGACTCGCTGGAGATATTTTCGCGGACGATCTTGGAAACCTCTGCCTTGGTGGCGACCGGCACATGGAACGTGCGGACGTTGCCCCCGCGCTCAACGAGGGCGACGATAGGGCGCTTGTTGGCCGGGCCAGACCTGCCGCCCTTGGTCGGCTTCGGCACGCGACCGCGTGAGCGGGGCAGCGGCTTGTCAACCGGGCCGTAGTAGGTTTCGTCGGCTTCAACGATCATGCCGCCGCCGCCAAGCGGGCCTAGGTTGCCCGCACGCATGGCTTCACGGATGCGATGGCACATGAACCAGGCCGACTTGTAATCGAGCCGTAGCGCGCGGTGGAGCTGATGGGCGCTCATGCCCTTCTTGCTGGCGTTGAGCAGGTAGAACGCCATCAGCCACTTATCGAGCGAGATATGGCTGCGCTCCATGACGGTCCCGGTCGTGACCGTGAAATCCTTCCGGCATTCCTTCTCAGCGCAGCGATACCAGCCCGGCTTTTTCGTCTTGTAGGCGTGGTTGATTACCCCGCAATGGCTGCAAATGGGGCCTTCCGGCCAGCGGAGCTTTTCAAGCCATTCACGGGCCAGTTCCGGGGACTGGAAATGGGGGGCTACAAAGGCGTTCGACATGGCCGGGTTCCTCTAAATCTGAGGAAAACCTAGCACTTGTGCCTTGTGGAGTCAAGTCCATAATTAGGATTAATTTCCCAATTAAATACTTTCTACCCCACGCCCGATATGTTGTATTCGGCCGACAGGCCGACGCGCGACCGGGGGTGAGCTATGAGCGCCCCCTGCTCATGCCCTATTTGCGTCAACCTCGACCGGCTCCTCCAGAATGCGCGCCATGTAGGTGGTGAGATATTCTGCCTGGGTGTCAGAGAGGATGTCCCACTTAGGCCAAGCGATGGCTTCGCTTGTAATGGGCCAAATGCGAGCCAATTGGCTATGGGGGGAGCCGAGCCGCCCGAGGATGTCCCAGAGGTGACTCCACGAGCTGTTGAGGATCAAAAAGAGAAGGTCCCCCATTCCGATCATCGTAAGTTCAAGGTTGTGCTGAGTCGGAGCGCCATTATCGACGGCCGGAGCTTCTAGGATTCCGGGGTGCTGATATATTCCAAGTTCGCGCCATTCCTGGCCACCGTAGCTGCCAATCCACACCCACCATCCCGGTGGGGGAATCAGATTCTCTTTTAGAGCCGTCCTGTCGGGCTGCTTGATCGATATTAAGTCGGGGTTCACATACTCGGCGACCATCGCGGTCTTTGCGGCCCAAGTAGCTAAGACACGCTGCATTTCTCGGTTGATCATCAATGGCCTGCTTTGGAGCATCTGCTCCAAAATTGGCTTTGCCGCATTTTCCACGAGATTGCTCAGCCATGTCTCGTTGCACGACTTGCAGACGAACCTCAGTTTTTTTGATCCAGTATGTCCCTGCTTTTGCGCGGTATGTAAAACAGGCTTCGTAAGGCCAGAACCGCGAATTGGGTACGTTATTATGCCGTGAGTGTGGGTCATTCCGGCATCGCGGGGGAACAGTTCGCGCAGCCAGTCGCCAAAAAGATGCTCGTTTGATATCTTTACTTCGGGTGGCTGCCGAGTGCAGAAAATGCACTGGCCACGGCCGTATTTAAACGGAATGCCTTTTGCCATATAACACCCCTATGACAGCAAAATCGGCAGACGAGCAATACAGCGAGCGTAGCCCGGATTGAGCAAATCGAAATCCGGGTATTGACCGCGAGGCTGGCCCCGGATTTCGTTTCACTCAATCCGGGCTACGCTTGCTG
>JBAPOI010000653.1:0-5650 GCA_049279555.1 Candidatus Sulfotelmatobacter sp. | reverse complement strand
CACTACCACTTGCGGCGACGTGAGGCGATTGTCGTGCTGCCCGGCTCAAGCTGGTCTTTGCACTGGGATGAGGGCGAGGGCACCCCGGCGCAACATCGCCAGTTTGATGGTGGCAGCGCCGTGCTGGTTTTGGTTTCGCCAGGTGCATCGCACGCGGTGCGCAATGACGGAGACGGGCCCTTGTGGCTGGTAGCGTGCTCCTCCGAGCCTTACGATCCTCAGGAAACCGTGGCGCGCAAAGTAGTTTAAGTGAACACGTATTCGCTGAACGCATGGGCCTCAACAAACTTGATCTCGCGATTATCGCGCTGTATCTGGTGGGGATCACTCTGTTCGGATTGCGCTTCCGCAAACGGCAGCGCTCGTTGCGCGACTACTTTCTTGCGGGACAAGACATTCCCTGGTGGGCGATCGCCCTCTCGATCGTAGCCGCCGAAACCAGCACACTAACCATCATCAGCATTCCCGGACTCGCCTATGACACGAACCTCACGTTTCTGCAGGTGGTGATGGGATACGTTGTGGGCCGGGTGGTAATCAGCTTTGTCCTCCTGCCGCATTATTTTCGCGGCGATCTCTACACAGCCTATGAGTTGATTGAACGCCGCTTCGGGCGCGGGTTGCGCTCGTTGACTGCCGGACTGTTCCTGTTGACCCGCACTGCGGCGGAAGGCGTGCGCGTTTATGCCGTATCGATTGTCGTCTCCATTGCGCTGGGGACCGGCGAGGTCGCGTCCATCGCCATCATCACCGTATTGACGCTCATCTATACATTCGAAGGCGGCCTCGCGGCGGTGATCTGGACCGATGTAGTACAAACTGCAATCTACGTGGGAGGAACGCTCGTAGGCTTGTGGACGATTCTGCATCTTGTACCCGGAGGATGGAGTGCCGTCCACACAGCCGCAGTGGCCGCCGGTAAGCTGCGCGTCTTCGACTTTACTCCGAGCTTTTGGATTCCTTACACCTTCTGGGCGGGTGTAATCGGCGGTGCATTTCTCACGACGGCGAGCCACGGCACGGACCAGCTAATTGTGCAGCGCCTGCTGGCGGCCCGCAGCCAGAAGCAGTCGGTGACCGCGCTGCTCTCGAGCGGCGTCGCCATTCTTTTTCAATTCGCATTATTTTTGATTGTCGGCATCATGCTGTGGGCTTACTATCGTGTGCCTTCGACGAATTTCGGCACGCCCGACCGGATCTATCCGACTTTCATCGTCAGCCGGATGCCGCACGGAATCTCGGGCCTGCTGATCGCCGCAATACTGGCTGCGGCGATGTCAAATCTCAGCGCCGCTCTCAATGCTTTGTCATCAAGCTCCATTATGGATTTTTATGTGCGCTTCCGTCCGCAGTCTGACGAGCGCGCACGCCTGCGGCTCTCACGCCTTTCTACATTTGTATGGGCTCTGCTGCTGTTTGCGATCGCAGTGCTCTCGCTGCACAAGGTCGGGCGGGTCATTGAAGTCGGCCTGCAACTCGCATCGATCACCTACGGCGCGCTGCTCGGAGTCTTCCTGCTTGGCGTTCTCACCAAGCGCGCCAATCAGCGCGGCGCTGCGGTGGGAATGCTGTTCGGCTTCGGCATCGAAATCTACCTCTGGCAATGGACGCGTGTTCCATGGACGTGGTGGGTGATGATTGGCACGATGGTGACGTTCGGGTCAGGATATGCCGTCAGCTTGCTTACACAAGAATAATCGCCGATCCAAGCTGGCATCGCTCACGTATACTGGCTCACCTCGACCATGCCCGAACCGAGCCAGACAACTATCAAGCGCCCCGAGCGCCCTGAGCTTTCGCGCGATCTCGGGGTAAGCCACGCGTCTGCGGTCGTCGTGGGCACGATCATCGGCAGCGGAATCTTTCTGGTTCCTGCCGAGATGATGCAGGCAGTTGGCTCGGCCAAGCTTGTCTATCTCGCATGGCTGGTCGGAGGGTTGCTCTCTTTTTTTGGTGCGCTCACTTACGCCGAACTGGGAGCGATGAAGCCCCAGGCGGGCGGCGAGTACGTTTATGTTCGCGACGCCTACGGACCTCTTGGCGGATTTCTCTATGCCTGGACTTGGTTCGTCATCGCCAAACCCGCGTCGGTGGCCACCATCGCAACCGGGCTGGTTCGCATTCTTGGAACGTTCTCTATCTTTTCTTTCTTCTCCGAAAATATTTTCTCCGCGAACATCTCGTCTCGCGTTTTCGCCGTCACCTGGGGACAGTTAGTAGCAATCGCCGCAGCCATTCTTATTTCAGTTCTCAACTATCTTGGCGTGAAGAAGGCCGGAGAATTCCAGCTGGTGTTCACGGTGTTGAAAGTGGCAATCATCCTGGGGATCGTTATCGTCTGCTTCAGCGGCGCGGGAGCCGTAACCGGACGTGGCTGGAGCAACTTTACCGGTACGTTTACCGGAGCTAAAGGTGGCATCGCCGGCTTCATGGCCGCGCTGGTGGCAGCGCTTTGGGCTTATGACGGATGGAACGACCTCAACATGGTTGCCGGCGAAGTGAAGAAACCGGAGCAGAACATTCCCATCGCGCTGATTGCCGGCGTAGCCACAGTCGGCGTGCTCTACGTGCTGGTGAATGCTGGCGTGCAATACGTGCTCCCGGCAAATGCAATTGCCGCATCGCCGCGGCCTGCCTCCGATGCAGTCGCCCTCATCATTGGGCACATGGGCGCAGCCATTGTTTCGGCCGGCATGGCGATCTCCATGCTGGTTACTCTGAACGGCACCATCATGAGCGGCGCTCGCGTTCCCTACGCCGTGGCCCGCGACGGATATTTCTTCTCCGCGCTCGCGGAAGTGCATCCGCGGTTTCATACTCCATCCGTCGCAATCTTGTTGCAAGCGGTGTTGTCGATTGCGCTATTGCTGTTGGGAGGAAACTTTCGCCAGCTCTTTTCGCTCGCCATCTTCGCCGAGTGGCTCTTTTACATGATCGCTGGCAGCACCGTTTTCATCTTCCGCTGGCGCAATCCGGAAGCAGCTCGCCCCTATCGAGTGCTTGGCTATCCATTCGTACCTGCCATTTTCATCGCCGTAGCGGCCGTTCTTCTTTACTACACCTTTCGCACGGACTGGCCGAATTCTTTCTACGGATTGCTGGTAATTCTGGCCGGCGTCCCGGTTTTTTCCTGGTTTCGACACCAGCGGAATTCTCGCTCAAAATAAAAGTTCAGCGCGGGTTTCCGTTTTGGAGAGCGGGCGCGGGAAGTTGCTACTTGAGTAACATCTGACCATGCGCACAGCCCTCAGGAAGAGGCAGATTATGACCTTCCCACGTGCAGGTGGTTCCGAGGGTCATCTGATCCTCGCACCCATTTTACGGCTCTTTCCTGCGACAATAACTACACGATGTCAGCATTGAACGACATGGCACCGAAAACTACGCTGTGGACGTACGGCGGCATACGCAACGTTGTCCTCGACGTCGCCCATGATTTCTTGGAATTAGGCTCGGGGTTTTCTCTGATAAAGCCCAACGACGTTCTCCTGTCCGCGAGACACCGATACTTCATGAGTGAGGAAGAATACAAAGACGCTGAAACCGTGGGCACCTACCTGCTCTACAAAAGCCAGCAGCCCGCCAATCTGCCCGAGAAGTGGGATGAAAGCCTAGAGGTATTTCAGCACGGGGTGATGGCACTCCAGATACTCAAACCTGTGCGGACATTGGGTTTTGTTTATCAGAGCTCGGGTAAGAGTGGCGCGGCCATGAGTCCAGGACCAACGACCCACCGACCTCCGACCGATGCGGGCCAGTGGGCTCGAATGCGGTCCTTCGACAGTCAGTTTCTTAGCCAGGTCCCGGATTTGATTCCTAAAATATGCCAGGTTATGCGAGGAACGAACGCCGAAGAGAGGAACTCGATTATCTTGCTCCAACTGGGACTTGAACAACCCCATCCTCTAATTGCCGGACTTCTGTGCATCATGGGAATGGAGGCGAGATTCGACAGCGTCAATAGGAATGACTTCGAGAAAAAGCTGTGCGGCTGCCTAGGGGAGGCGACTCTGGTGTTTCCCGACTGGAATTCCCCCGACTTTCCACAACCCAAATACACAGTCGGAGAACTGGCCATTCCAATTTACATGCTGCGAAATAAATTGGCTCACGGTGCTGACTTGCGAAAGGCAAGCATGGACAAAAGCACTCCAGTTGACCTTACTAAGAAAGTGGATTTGATTCCAGAGCTAGAGCCACGCGCTAACGCATTTCTACTCAGCGAAGCCGCTATTTATCTTCTCTGCCAAGTCTTGCAGAAGTGTCTCTGATCGCAGGTGGCCTGCCCTTTGGACGACAATCTGGGGATAGACGGGTGTCACCGAATTCCCCGACAAATCTAGGGACAGACGGGACATTCCCCCATCTTTCTGGACGAAGAATTAAGGACAGCCCCGTCTGTCCCGAGTTTCCCGCTGCTGGCAAGGTTGCATGGGTCCTTCGTCGGGAGTCGCCCGCTTCGCGTGCGACTCCGCTTCCTCAGGATGACAGCGAAGATCAACGTCAAAGTCAGAGTCAACGGACGGAGCCTGCCGAAGGGAGTGTCCATCCCACATGGGCGAAGGCAAAATCTACGGCAGCGGGCGGGGCTCACTTCGGAATCAGATACGATCCGGGAATATTCTCGTCTAGAGTTGCGAGAATTGCGCCGTTGGCGCTGGCGAGTTTGCTCAAGTGTCCGTCGGTAATTTGCCCTGGAGTGCGAACCCAGGCGGGAAGATCCGAGATATCGTGGTTGTCGGGAATAAAGGTGAGGGCGGAGTTTTTTGTCTGCTTCAGGCGCAGCAACAGGGTGCGGGCTTGGGCAACGGTGAATCCGTAGGCCGGAGCCTGGGCGAGCACGCGGGCAAAACCTAGCTCCGTGATGGAACAACTGGCAAGGTTGGGCGAGTTGTGAGACCGAACCCAATTGGCGACGCGAGCGTGGAACTCGTGATTGAGGAAGCCGAGAGCGACGAGCGCGTTTACGTCAAGCAGATAGATCATGCGGGGCGGTACAGTGTGGTTTTCGCATTAGGCCGGTTAAGGACGAGATCCTTCGCTACGCCTGAAAAACGGCTACGCTCAGGATGACAGAGTCGGATAAAGAGCCTAATCAGGGAAATTCTCCAGTATCTCTTCCACTTCCTTGCTCGTTAACGCCGGAGCGGTCGAGCCCGCACTGAGTGCGGGCAGGCCGGTGACCGGGTCGGTGACAAACTTTACTCGATGTTGCCGCTTGGAGCGGGGCGTGAGGATGATGCAGCCGTTCTCGACATTGGCATCCAAACAATCGCCGGTGCGGATATCGAGCCGACGACGCAGCGGGCCAGGAAGAACGACCTGCCCCCGAGTGGAAACCTTGGTTTGCATGGTAAGACAATCTTACCATGATTGCGCTCACAACGATGAACGAAGCGGAAGCTGTGGGCAAGGTCAGATGTCAAGTTCTGAATGGACTATTCCTATCGCTGCGAGAGTCAAAATCCCCGCCCAAGCAAAGCTTGGACGGGGCACGCGCTTAGTAGTTTACGCTTGGGGCACCTGTGATCCCTCAAGACGTTGTACCATCGCGAACCGGAGCGCGGCTGATGGGTGGAGCGTAACCGAGGCTACCATGGGGGCGGTGAAAGTTGTAGTAATCGAGCCAGGGAGCGAGTTGGTCATCGCG
>JBAPOI010000652.1:0-3747 GCA_049279555.1 Candidatus Sulfotelmatobacter sp. | reverse complement strand
TGTGAAGATCAAAATTGCCTGGATAGGAAAAACAAAAGAGCTGGCGATCCAGGCGCTCACCGACGAATATCTCAAGCGAATCTCGCGCTACGTTCCGGTGGAAGGCCTGGTATTGCGCGATGAAGCTGCGCTACTGGAAATGAGCGGTCGCACTGCGCCGGAAACAAATAAACTCAGCCGCGGCAAGCCGACCATCGTACTGCTGGACTCTCGCGGCAAGCAACTCTCCTCAGAAGAGTGGGCGCATTTTATAGGAGACTATCAGGATCGCAATCCGCTGCCGCTGGTCTTTGCCATCGGCTCGGCAAATGGATTCAGCGAAGAAGCTCGCGCCTCAGCTCAGCACATTTTCTCGTTCGGCAAAATGACGCTGGCCCATGAACTGGCCCGCGTGGTCTTGCTGGAGCAAGTCTACCGCGCCTTTACCATTTTGAAGGGCCATCCCTATCATTCCGGCCATTAGGGCGGCGAGGTACGAAAGAACGGGGATGTCAGAAGGATGCACTGCCCCAACATGCACCTTCGTGAGTTGTTCCCGGCTTGCGGCGCGGCCTACAGTGGTTGAATCAGAACCGCAAGCAGAACTCTGGGAGCCCTAATCCATGAAAAACGTGATGGACCTTTTGCGCGCGAAAGAACAAGAGTTGTTGAAGGTGAAGCGCCAAGTCGAAGCCTTGCGCGTAGCTGCGCCCTTGTTGCGCACCGACGATGATCCAGCCGAGCCCGCCCCATCTCAACCAGCCGCCAGGGGAACAAGCCATCTGAGCTGAATTCTCCTCTCCGCTTCGGGTTGTTTTCTAGGCCGGGGCCTACTGCGTCACCGTAGCCTGATAGCTCACGGCTTGCCACAGCCCGTTCCGGCGAACCCACACCCGCGTATAACGATACGGTCCGCTGAAGTCTTCGCCGAGCTGGTGGCCTTTCACATCGGCGCGCGCGGTAACCACCGCGGTATCGCCATAGACTCGCACCACCATGTCCGTTACATTCATCGCCTCGTAGCGAAGTTGCCCGCTTCGCCGCGCGGAAATAGTCTCCGTTTTCGTGGTGACCTGCCCAAGCGGAGTGATGGCCACATAGTCCTCGGCAAGGGTGCGCAACGGAAACTCTGCGTCACGTCGCAGGCTGGCCTCTTTTGCCTGGCGCTCCATATCAACGATCTGTCGGATCGTCTCCTGCTCAACTGAGTCAAAGGCTCTGGGATGAGCCACGTGCTGCCCGCAAAATGCCGGCAACGCCGCGAGCATGCAAAACAATAACAAGAAACAATTGTTGATCACGGAGACCTCCGATGTCTGCCCTGAGAGACAGAGATCTGCTTACACCCGGGTACGCGGAGTTGGATGCAGGAGTTCCAACGAAAGTTCAACATTCCGCAGAACATCGTACCCACCGAACCACGCTTCACAACGCATTCTAGTAGAATCGAACCTCCGGCAAAGAGGACTGATGTTTACGAGTTACGAAATCCGATGTTATGAATGACGTCCGCCGCGGTCTGATTATCGTGAACACCGGCCCAGGGAAGGGCAAAACCACAGCGGCAATGGGAACGGCTCTCCGCGCAGTGGGCCAGGGCATGCGAGTGCTAATGCTACAGTTCCTGAAAGGCTCCTGGCACTACGGCGAGCTGGACGCGGTGAAGGCCTTCGGCGACAAATTCGTGATGAAACAGATGGGCCGCGGATTTGTAAAGGTTGGCGCGGAAAAGCCCGACCCCGAAGACGTGAAGATGGTGGAAGGTGCGTGGGCTGAAGCCGATCAGGCAATTCACTCCGGCGACTGGGATCTGGTAGTGCTGGATGAAATCAACTATGCCATCAGTTACGGCATGCTTGATCCTGCGATGGTGGTGGAGAGCCTGAAAAGCAAACCTGAGATGGTGCATGTCATCTTGACGGGAAGAAGCGCGCACCCCACAATTGTCGAGGCCGCCGACACGGTCACCGAAATGCGCCAGGTAAAGCACGCCTACGAAAAGGGCGTAATGGCGCAGAGAGGAATCGAATACTAAGTACCTGTACCAAGTACCCAGTACCCAGAAAAGATCTGATTTTTCTAGGTACTAGGTACTGACGACTATTATGGCTTGGTTCAAGCGCGAATCTGGCGAGCTCGACACTTCCGGCAAGAAGACGGTCCGCACCGAAGGCTTGTGGGTGAAGTGCGAAAACTGCCGCCAGATCATCTGGAAGAAAGATCTGGAAGACAACTTGAACGTCTGCCCGAAGTGCGCGAAACACTTTCGCATCGACGCACGGACCCGCCTCGCTCTACTGCTCGACGATGGTGACTACGAAACCTTCGACGGCAATCTCTCCTCGACCGATCCTCTGAAGTTCGTCGATCTGAAGGCTTACTCGACCCGCCTGCGCCAGGCTCAGCACGATACTGGACTGAAAGATGCCGTCATCAACGCCCAAGGCAAGCTGCTTGGCCGCGATGTCGTGGTCAGCGCCATGGAGTATGCCTTCATCGGCGGCAGCATGGGCGCAGTCGTCGGCGAGATGATTACCCGGGCGGTTGAGCGCTCTGTTGATTCGCACATGCCCCTGATTATTGTCTCCGCTTCGGGCGGCGCTCGCATGATGGAGGGCGTCGTCAGCCTTATGCAGTTGGCCAAAATCTCCGCCGCTCTCGCGCGTCTCGACAAAGCGAAAGTCCCGTACGTTTCCGTGCTCACCGACCCGACGACTGGCGGCGTCACCGCATCTTTCGCAATGTTGGGTGACCTGAATATCGCTGAGCCCGGCGCTCTGATCGGCTTTGCTGGGCCGCGCGTGATCGAGCAAACGATCCGCCAGAAATTGCCCGCAGGATTTCAGCGCAGCGAATTCCTGCTCGACCACGGCATGCTGGACGCCGTAGTCCATCGCAAGGAACTCAAGCCGTACATAGCTCGCGCTCTGGATTTTATGGTGGGAGCAGTCGCTAGCTAGTTTTTCGCGCCGCCCATCGAACCCTATTTACCAAATTTCCGCTTTATCCCTAACTTCCATGAACCCAAGTCGCTGCTTAGGTCTCATCGGTGGACTCGGCGTCGGAGCCACCATCCACTACTACTCGCAACTAACCAAAGCTCACGAGGCCGACCCGCATGGCCGCACTCTCAACATCGTCATCGCCCACGCCGAGACCTCGCGCGTATTCTCCTACGTGCAGGCCAACGATCGCCACGGTCTTGCCGAATACCTCGCCAGCTTTATCCGCCGCCTCCACGCCGCCGGGGCCGAGTTCGCTGCCATCCCAGCGGTCACTCCTCACTACTGCATCCGCGAGCTGGCCGCCATCTCTCCCGTGCCCGTCATCAACATCTTTGACCCTCTTGTCCATGAACTCACCGCGCGATCTGCCCGCCGCGTCGCTGTCTTCGGTACCCGCTTTGTCATCGAGTCCCGCACTCTTCAGCGAACTGAGGGGGATTGAAATTATCTCTCCGACTCCTTCCGAGGTCGACTTCATTCATAACACCTATGTCGAACTGGCCCGAGCTGGAAAAGCCTCTGCTGACGGCCACGAGCACCGCGACCTTACAACTCTCGCCCAAACTCTCATTCGTCGCGAAGCCCTCGACGCCATCACCTTCGCTGGCACCGACCTCTCTCTCCTCTTCAACCCCGCCAACACCGATTTCCCCCACATCGACTGCGCTGCCGCCCACCTTCGCTAGATCCTTCATCAACTGCTCGCGTAAGGCATGCCCCTTGGTCTGCGAAACCGTGGACTCAGTTGCATCTGCATATTATG
>JBAPOI010000651.1:0-1507 GCA_049279555.1 Candidatus Sulfotelmatobacter sp. | reverse complement strand
CTTGCAATCCAGAGTAGGCAAAGCTGGTGTAGCTGAGTCCATGTCCGAAGGCGAAGAGCGGATCGATCTTCTCTTTGTCAAACCAGCGGTAGCCCACGTTCACGCCTTCGCTGTAAATGGTTTTGTGGTCCACGCCCTTCCTGGAGCGCTCGGGATGCTTGGGATCGGTGGCGGCGTAGTCTTCAATGCGCTTGGCCCAGGTCACGGGCAGACGGCCGGCAGGGCTGGACTTGCCCAGCAGTAGGTTGGCCGTCGACCAGCCACCCTCGTCGCCCGGCCACCACATTTCGAGCACTGCCTTCACCTTGTTCACCCAGGGCAGGACCACGGGCTGGCTTGTGTTAAGCACCACAATGGTGTTGGGGTTGACGGCGGCAATCTCATCCACCAACTTGTTCTGGTCGCCGGGCAGGCCGAAGACCGGCGCCAGGCGAGCCCAAAGAAACACCACGGCAATCTTGGCGCTCCTCGCCGCGGCGATGGCCGCTTCGTGGTCGGCCTTGCGCTGCTCGGGGGTATACCAGTTGAGACGCACCTGCACCGGTGCATTGGAACTGTCCGGGCTCGTGCTGATCTCGATTTCATGCGGTCCCGCGGTCAGGTCGACAGGGCGGCGCACATTATCCAGGCGGTCGGTGGTGGGGATAGCGTTGTCCTGGTTGGCCTGCAGAATGTCGCCATGCACGCCCCCCTGGGCAGCGCCGGTGCCGCACAGGCCCTTGCCATCCAACTTGATAATCGCGTTGGTGCCCATGGCTTGCAAATAAATCCAGTAGTGGCCGGCGTGAGGCGCGGTGAATCGGCCTATCCACACCAAGGAGGAGTTGGGCGGGAGCGCCTTGCCGTTGGCCACGGTGAATTCGATCTGGGTGTCTACCGTCTTGGCGCCGGCACCCGAGCGGACAAGGCCCGGCTTTCCGTTGTGGCTGAAGGCACTGGCAGGAATGGTACTGCCGGTCATGTCATCATCTACGGCAAAGCGGATGTTGGCGTTGCCGCTGATCTTCCTCAGGGCGTCGAGTGGCCCGATCTGGCGTTCCGGCAGACCCACCGAGCGCTCGCCGTTGATGCCGATGGCATCGATCTGCGCAGCAGTGGGGCCGATCAGCACCACGGAGTTCAGATCGGCGGCCTTCAGCGGTAAGGCCTGATCGTCGTTCTTGAGCAGTACCGCGGACTCTTCGCCGGTCTTCTCGATGATTCTGGCGTTCTCTACCACCGACTGTGCGGTGACTTCGTGTTTTGAGAGGCCGTCAAGGTAGCCAAAGCGGGCGATCTCGTAGAGCACATGCCCGGCGGCCCGCGTGACATCGGCTTCACTGATGGTGCCATCTCTCAGCGCGGGAAGGATCTTCTTGGAATCCAGCTTGGGACCAGAATCGCCATCCGCAACATCGGGGCCCGGCCTGGGTTCTTCGGGGATATAGCCGCCGAACATGTCACCGCCCAGATCGCCTTCGTCAGTCTTCTGTGTAGTGGGCGGTGGCGGAGGCGGCATGGGCTGGGC
>JBAPOI010000650.1:0-10679 GCA_049279555.1 Candidatus Sulfotelmatobacter sp. | reverse complement strand
GGGCTCAGGACTATCACACCGTTCTAAGCGAGATTAAGAGCAATGGCTACAATGTAGTCCGCATACCATTTTCCAACCAGATGGTTGAAACTCCGGCCGTACCAACTAACTACAGTACTAACAACGGCCAGGCTATCAACACTGATTTAGTAGGTCTCAACGCGCTTCAAGTGCTGGATAAAATCATTACCGCGGCTGGCGCCGACGGGCTGCGTGTAATTTTGGATAACCATCGGTCCGAAGCCGGGAACAGCAATGAGGCCAACGGCCTTTGGTACACGAGTTCTTATCCAGAGACGGCGTGGATCAACGACTGGAAGACTTTAGCGACTCGCTATCAAGGCTTCACCGATGCCAGCGGCAACCCAACCGTTATCGGTATGGACCTGCGCAACGAACCTCACCTCATGGCAAATGGGGGGAGCAGCGGCGCGTGCTGGACCGGAGACACGAGTACAAGCGGCTGCCCCACCACAAATACTGCACAGAATTGGCCCGCTGCTGCAACGCGCGCCGCTAATGCAATTCAAGCCATCAATCCAAGTCTACTTATTTTTGTCGAAGGCAACGACTGCTATAGCGGCGATTGCGGATGGCAGGGTGGAAATCTTGAAGGTGCGGGGTCGAACCCGGTTATTTTGAGCACGGCCAATCACCTTGTTTATTCCGCCCACGATTATGGCCCGAACCTTTTTGCCCAGAGCTGGTTCAACAGCAGTACTACGTTCGCAAGTCTGGAAGCGATCTGGAATAAATTCTGGGGATACATCAGCAGCGGGAACACAGCGCCAGTGTGGATCGGAGAGTTCGGAACGGACAACACTAATTCTGACATCGAAAACACAGCTGCGGGAAGTCAGGGACAATGGTTCCAAAGCCTCGTCACGTTCTTTCAGGACAATCCAAAACTAAGTTGGACCTACTGGGCTCTCAACGGCGAAGACAGTTACGCGCTTCTTAACAACAGTTACAACGGCATCGCTAACACTACTAAACAGAATTTACTCGCCACCATACAGTTCCCTCTCGGCGGCGGGGGTGGAACGGCAGACTTCTCGCTCTCGGCAAGTCCGTCATCTCTTACGGTGAACCGGGGCGCGAGCGGAACCAGCACTATCACAATAACCCGTACTAACGGCTTTGCCGGAGTTGTTTCGTTCACCGCAAGCGGACTACCCAGTGGGGTGACCGCGAGCTTCAATCCGGCCACTACGACAACAACCGGAACCAGCAGCGTGCTCACGCTCTCGGCGTCGAGTACGGCTACTCTAGGCTCCGCAACCGTGACTGTCACCGGTACCAGCGGTTCGCTTACACACACTACCGCCATCGCACTTACCGTCGGCTCAACTGGCACTCCGGACTTCTCATTGTCGGCGAGCCCCACAAGCCTGACCATAAATCAAGGCGCGAGTGGAACCAGCACGATATCGATCACACGTCTTAACAGTTTTGCTGGAGCCATCTCATTTACTGCGAGCGGCCTACCCAGCGGCGTAACTGCGAGCTTCAACCCGGCCACCACAACTACAACGGGAACTAGCAGCGTGCTCACTCTCTCGGCATCGAGCACAGCGACGGTAGGTTCCGCAACAGTGACGGTAACCGGTACCAGCGGCAGTCTCTCGCACACTGCCTCCATTGCTCTCACTGTAGCGACGACTAGCGGCACCGGAGGCGTGACCCTCACTCCGGTGGTGGCGCAGAACACTCCTTACTACAACGAAGAAGACTTGAAGCTAGCTAACACCGCATCGTTGACGGCATTGTCGGTGACGATCGTCGTGCAGCGAACCACAGGAGTGAGCTTCAGCGGTCAATACAACACCATCGGCGGACAGATTACACAGGCCAATAGCAGCACCAGCTCGACGATAACCTTCACCTTCAACCTAAATTCCGGACAAACACTATCCCCAGGGACGAACTATCTGTTTGCAGCCCAGACCAGCGGCAATGGGACTCTGCATCCAGTTGCTGGAGACACTTACTCCGTCACTTACACCACGGGCGGACAGACCTTCACCCAAACCGGAAACTTCTAACTAATCCAGTCGGCAAGGGCGGCTTGTCCGCCCTTGCTCATGCATTTTCACGAGTCTTTATTCCAGAAGGAGAAACCAGATGGGTGAGCATACACGTTTGTCGCTGAGTCGAGTAGTTGCCTTCGTCGTACTTTGTTTCACGATTGTTGCACCGCGCACCTTTGCGCAACATGTCACCAATCCCTACGCAGGGGCTAGTCAATATTTGAACCCCGACTACACGTCCGAGGTCAACACCGCCATCGCAGCGCAAACTGCCGGATCGACTCTCGCCAAGCAGATGGCTGTCGTCGAAACATATCCGACCGCTGTGTGGCTGGATCACATGGGAGCCATCGCAGGGGGTTCGTCGAACAATGGACGGATGGGGCTGCAGCAGCACATCAACGCGGCGCTTGCTCAGCAGGCGGCCTCGGGCTCATCACAGCCCATCGTCTTCACGCTCGTAGTCTATGATCTGCCCGACCGGGACTGCGCGGCCCTGGCGTCGAACGGGGAGATCAGCATTAATCCAAATCCCCCAACTCAGCCGCTCACCGGCATTCAAACCTACGAGCAGAACTTCATTACACCTATTTTCAACATCCTTCAGCCTTTTGCGAGTAACTCGAAGATTCGGTTCGTACTGATTATTGAAGATGACTCGCTTCCGAATTTGATCACCAATACCGGCGAGTCACCCAACCCGGCGATTGCCAATTGCGTTGCGGCGAATGGTGGTGTCTCGGGCAGTCCATCTCTCACGGGCGTATATGTACAGGCGATTCAATATGCGCTGAATACATTCCATCCTTTGTCGAACGTTTACCAGTACCTAGATGTAGGGCATCACGGCTGGCTTGGCTGGCCTAACAACTTCAACTCTGCCATCCCCTTCCTAACCTCCGTTGTTCAGGGAACCACGGCGGGCCTGGGCAGCATCGATGGCTTTATCACCAACACGGCGAATTACGGCCCAACCAAAGAGCCGTACATGACCGCGACCGAAGCCGTGGGCGGCAGCCAGGTCTACCAGTCAACCTTCTACCAATTTGATCCTTACATCGACGAAGAAGACTACGCCGCAGGCATGGATGCAGCTTTTGTCGCCGCGGGATTTCCCTCCACGCTGGGCTTCCTGATCGATACCTCGCGCAACGGCTGGGGTGGTCCGAATCGGCCGAGCGGGCCCAGCAGCAGCACCGACCTCAATACGTTCGTGAACGCAACCAAGATCGACGAACGTGATGACATGGGGCAGTGGTGCAACCAGCAAAATTCCGGCTTGGGGGTGCCCCCAACCGTGAACCCAGGTGGGTTCGCGAATCTTTCTGCCTATGTCTGGATTAAGCCACCCGGGGAATCTGACGGCAACTATCCCGGCAGCGTCTACAACGGAGTTACTTCAACCACTGGCGATCCAAATTGCGATCCGGCGCACGACAATGCGCTGGCCAACAATATGCCGACCGACGCCTTGCCAAACTCGCCCTCGGCCGGAACCTTCTGGACCGCTGAATTCACCATGCTTATCCAGAATGCGTTTCCCGCCGTGCCCTCCAGCACGGCGCCTGGATTCAGCATTTCAGCTTCCGGCGCAACTGTTGAACAGGGGACAAGCGCCGCGAGCAGTGTAACCGTCAACTCGATTAACGGTTTCAACGGAACGATCACGTTGAGCGTAAGCGGACTACCCTCTGGCGTCACTGCGACCTTCAATCCGACTTCCGTCACCGGTTCATCCGGCAGCACCCTCACTTTTACGGCTTCGAACACAGCTACTGTTGGTGCAGCAACCGCAACCGTAACCGGAACCAGCGGCTCAACTACTGCGTCAACAACGCTGACCTTGACCGTGACCGCAGAGCCGAACTTTACCATTTCAGCTTCCCCCACCGCGGTTACCGTACCGCCGGGAACAAGCGTTTCGAGCACAATCACGATTGGATATGTTGGCGGACTTACCGGCAGCGTGTCTGTGAGCGCCAGCGGATTACCGTCAGGAGTGCAAGCGAACTTCAGCCCGTCCTCGGTCAATAGCAGCGGGACGGTTTCTGTAAGCTTCTTTGCTCAAACAGGTACCGCGCCCGGGACGACGAATGTCACCATCACCGGAACCGATGGCTCGATTAGTCACTCGACAACCATTGCCGTCACCATTCCGGGGTCTTCCGGCTTCACGCTGGCAGCGTCGCCGTCGTCGCTGACCATCACGCAAGGCAGCAGCGGAAGCAGCACAATCAGCGTAACGGACGTAGGAGGATTCACTGGGAGTGTCACGCTCGCCGCATCCGGCTTGCCCAGCGGAGTAACCGCTTCGTTTGGCACCAATCCAACTACGAGCACCAGCGTACTCACCCTAACCGCGAGCAGCACAGCCACAACAGGCGCATTCACCGTGACAGTGACGGGAACCTCCGGCTCGCTCACTGCAACCACCACGATTGCGCTCGCCGTGAATGTCAAAACAAACCCGGGTTTCACGCTCGCAGCGTCTCCATCGTCGTTGACAATCACGCAAGGCAGCAGCGGAACCAGCACGATCAGCGTGACGGATGTGGGTGGATTCACGGGCAGCGTAACACTGGCCGCATCCGGCCTGCCCAGCGGAGTAACCGCTTCGTTCGGCACAAACCCAACCACGAGCAGCAGCGTGCTTACTCTGACAGCGAGCAGCACCGTCACCACCGGATCCTCCACAGTCACAATCACAGGAACGTCGGGGGCATTGTCCGCGACCACCACCATCGCGCTTACTATCAACACGAAGTCGACGCCGGGCTTTACGCTTGCGGCGTCTCCATCGTCGCTGACAGTCAATCGGGGTAGCAGCGGAACCAGCACGATCACTGTAACGGACGTAGGCGGATTCACCGGCAGCGTCACGCTCGCCGCGTCTGGCTTGCCCAGCGGAGTAACCGCTTCGTTCGGCACAAACCCAACGACAGGCAGCAGCGTGCTAACTCTGTCCGCGAGCAGCACAGCCACTACCGGATCCTCCACCGTTACGATTACAGGAACGTCGGGGACATTGTCCGCGACTACCACCATCGCTCTAACTGTCAGTACCGGAACGAGTGGATTCGCCTGCCACATCAACTACACGATCACCAACCAGTGGCCGGGCGGCTTCGGCACTGCCATCACGATCAACAACACCGGCACGACTTCCATTTCGAACTGGACTCTGACATGGGCCTTCGCCAACGGGCAGACTGTAACCCAGATCTGGAATGGCAGCGAAACACAGAGCGGCGCCAACGTAACGGTGACAAACCTGAGTTACAACGGCACCATTCCCGCGGGCGGTAATTACAACGGCATGGGCTTCAACGGCTCATGGAACAACACGACCAATGCAGTACCTACATCGTTCGCAGTGAACGGGACAACCTGTAACTGAGCGCGATGGAGCTGAAGTGAGCACGCGTGAGGCGACAACTCCTCACGCGTGCAATTTCTAAACTTTCCAATTGTTAATTTTCAAAGTAGGAGATTTTTCATGAGATACAAACTCACCTTGGTCATAGCATTCGTATTTTTGGCGGCCATTACGGCTGGCGCGCAGAGCACGGCAACTATTAACTTCGGAACGACATTTCAAACCATTCGAGGCTTTGGTGGAGCGACGGCCTGGATGCCCGCGCTCACGAGCACGCAAGCGAATACCCTGTTCGGAAACGGAGCCAATCAACTTGGCCTTACCATCTTGCGTTCACGCATCGATCCCAGTTCTACCACGGGGGGCGCATCGAACTGGAGCACGGAACTGACCAATGCTCAGGAGGCGACCGCTCTGGGAGCCATCGCCATCGCTACTCCGTGGACCCCTCCCGCAGTGTGGAAGAGCAGTAACAGCACGGTTGAGGGTTCGCTTCTCCCGGCGAATTACGCCAACTATGCCAATTATCTGGAGAGCTTCGTTACTTTCTTCAAGAACAATGGTGTCAACCTATATGCCATCTCCATGCAAAACGAGCCCGATGCCAATGTCACCTACGAATCCGCCGACTGGACGGGAGCGCAAATGGACACCTGGGCGGCCAATAACTCGTCTGTGCTAACTACCAAGCTCATGATGCCTGAGTCCGAAAGCTTCATTACCAGTCTTTCCGATCCGGCGCTGGACGACGCGAATGCTGTCGGACATATAGGGATTATCGCGGGCCACATTTACGGAGTTTCGCCTTCGTACTACTCGAATGCGGAAAGCAAGGGCAAGGAAGTGTGGATGACGGAACATTACTTGAACCCATCGGGATCGCAACCGGCCATTAGCGATGCCCTCGCGGCTGCCGAGGAAATTCACAGCTCGCTGACCGCGGCGCAATACAACGCCTATGTTTGGTGGTGGATCGCAGACTGGAATCCCGGCACCGGAGTTATTAACTTTGGGCTGATCGACACCAACAGCAATCCAACTTATTACGGCTACGCGCTGGCGCAGTTCTCTAAGTTTGTTCGCCCGGGATACCAGGCGGTTTCGACCACCACGAATCCGAATTCCAACGTGTTCGTCTCGGCATATAAAGGAAGTTCAAACTCGGTGATCGTCGCCATCAATTCCGGCGGATCCTCCATCAACCAGCCGTTCAGCATCGAGAATGAGACGGTCACAGCGATCACCCCTTACCAAACCACCTCGTCGGAACACGTGGCGCAACTAAGCAACGTAAATGTTTCCGGCAATGCTTTTACCTACACGCTGCCTGCACAGAGCATCACCACGTTTGTGACGACCACCGGGAGCGGAGGTTCGTGCACAACAGCCCCCTCCACCCCAGGCAGCGTGACCGCAACCGATGCGTCCTCTAGCAGCATTAACGTTAGTTGGAGTGCGGTGACTCCGCCGGCAAACTGCACAGTCACTTATAGCGTATTCCGCAGTATGACCAGCGGATTTACGCCTTCGCCAAGCAACCAGATCGCCAGCAGTTTGAGCGCAACCAATTATTCCGACACTGGCCTTGCAGCTTCGACGACTTACTACTACAAGATCGAAGCGGTCGACGGAGCAGGCGCTTCGTCTCCTTCCGCTCAAGCCAGCGCGACCACGAGCGGCGGAACCAGCGGCTTTGCCTGCCACGTCGTTTACACCATTACCAACCAATGGCAGGGAGGCTTCTCCGCATCGACCAATATCGAGAATACGGGATCAACAAACATCACGAGCTGGACTCTAACTTGGACCTTTGCTAACGGACAAACCATCACTCAACTCTGGAACGGCAGCGAAACCCAGAGCAGTGCGAATGTGACCGTCAACAATTTGAGCTACAACGGCAGCATTCCGGCGGGAGGAAGTTACAACGGCATGGGCTTCAATGGCTCTTGGAACAACTCGACTAATTCCGTACCAACATCATTTGCGGTTGACGGGACGACCTGTCACTAACAAGGAAGGGATCGAACTTACAAAGCTCAGCACGCATGAGACCAAAAGCGCCTCACGCGTGCCTATTGCTTTAAGCATCTGGCGGCGGCTAAGAATGAGTCCATCACGCTTGCGGAAGCGCCCACGCGAACATGACGCCACCACTGCTGGTGAGTAAATATTGGCGGCCGTCGAGTTCGTAGGTGATGGGAGAACTAACGATGCGCGAGCCTGAGCCCGCGTGCCACAGCGTTTTACCGTCACTCGAATCAAGCGCAAGAAAGTTTCCCATCGCATCGCCGGTAAAGGTGAGGCCCGAGGCCGTAGTTAGCACTCCCGCGCCCGCCACTCCCGGTCCGAGTTCATGCGTCCAACGAATCTTTCCGGTTTGGTAATCGATGGCCTCGATTACGCCCTTGCCCCAAACGCCGTAATCCGCGCCGGCCCAGCCGTAGAGGCCATCGGCTGGCTTCGCAAAATAAATACTGAAGCTGGGGTGGGCATCGACGATAAACAATCTATTCTTGCTATCGAAGCTGGGGGAACGGTAATTGGTCATGCCAGCCTCGTCGGGCGCGATCAGGCGCCCGTCGGGAGCGGGCTCTTTGGCGGGATTGGGAATGGGGCGGCCCTGCGCGTCGACTCCCAGCGACCAGTTCGCAGGTCCGTACGGCGCGGTCAAAAGATTCTTGCCGTTCGTGCGGTCGAGAACGAAGAAGTATCCGTTGCGCGAGCTCTGCATTAACATCTTCTTCTTCTCGCCGTGGAACTCACCATCGACCAGCACCGGCGTCTCTACGCCATCCCAATCGTGCGTGTCGTGTGGTGAAACTTGAAAGGCCCATACGAGCTTTCCTGCCTCCGGATTCAGCGCGACAATGCTGCACGTGTAGAGGTCATCGCCGGGCCGCGTCGAGCCCTTCAAAACGGGAGTCGGATTCCCGGTGCCCCAGTAGACGAGATTGAGATCGGGATCATATGTTCCGGTCATCCACGTCATCCCGCCCGTGGTCTGATTCGGAGTACCGACGGGAGGAGTTGAATCCCATTGCCATTGTGTCGTGCCCGTCTCCGGATCAATCGAGCGGATATAGCCGCTCAAATTATCGAAGTCCCCTGAAACACCAACGAGCACGTGGTTGCCGACGACGAGCGGCGCCATCGTTGTCCAATAGCCCTTCGCGACGTCGGCAACTGTAATGTTCCAGCGCACGGTTCCATCTTTGGCCTCGAGAGATACCAGGTGTGCATCGGGAGATAGAAAGAAAAGGTTTCCCTTGTACATCGCCACGCCGCGATGACCAATGTGATCTCCCGGGCTGCGTGAGTAAGTGTAATGCCATATCTGATGGCCGGATCGCGCATCAACGGCCCAAATGTTTTCCGGAACTGTGAAGTACAGAATGCCGTCGACCAGGAGTGGCGAAGATTTGATGGATGCGATCTGGTCTGTCTGGAAGGCCCAGGCGAGCGATAAATTCTTCACGTTCTGCGGCGTGATTTGAGTGAGAGAGCTATGACGCCTTCCGGAATAGTCGCCGTGATAGCCCGGCCAACTGTCGGCAGGAGGATGCAGAAGCATTTGAGTATCCACGCCTTGCGCCAGCATCATGCCGGAAGGCGCCATCGCGATTAGTGCGCTCACCGCAAAAAGAAATGCAGTCTTCCGAAGATTCATATCGACAAAGACCTCTCGACCGAGTTGCAGAAACGAAATTTCGACGACTAGCGCAATGTTTGTAAATAGGCCATCAAGTTGTGGATATCGGCATCCGTGTACTTGCTGAAAAGGTCGACATGAGCATCCAGCGACGCGTCGACTTTGTACTTCACATCCCTGGTCCGCCAGGATCGATAAACGCCCGAAGGATCGAAGAGTCCCACAGTAAACTCGTCGAGATATTCCAGAGTGCCGGTAATGCTTTGGCCCGAAGCGAGCGTTACCGTGACTTTGGACTTCGCTTTCTTGGGATACAGCATCTCTTCCTCGAGCTGAAGACCCTCGAGCCGTGATGCAACGCCAGCAAGATCGCCGGTCGGCGAGTGGCAGGTCGCGCATCCTCCGGTACCATCGAAATACTTTTTGCCAGCGTCTACGTTGCCGGTTTGGAGATCGGAAGCGTCGACTCCCTTGCGGCCACCCTTCTTCTCGAGTGCAAGTTTCTGTTGTGTGTGGATAAATGCGACCAGGCTTGCGATTTGCTCGTCAGAGCGGTCGAAGGGTGGCATGCCTTTATCGGGGCGTCCACTGCGGATAACGGGGCCGATCTTGTCGCCCTCGATGTCCGCAGTCACCAACTTGGATCGGGTGAGATCCGGGCCGCTCTCGCCGCCCCCGGCATTGCGGCCATGACAAAACGCGCAGTCCTGCCGGAACAAGGCGCTCCCACTTTGAACGAGCGTATCCGGGTACGGTTTGCTCTCAGCGGTGTCGCTTTTTTTGACTGTGCCGGGACTCTGCTCGCTCGGCGTTTGCGCGGCACAAACACCGAGGCCCATTAACAAAGTAGTTGTCAAGAGAACATTTGAATGCAAGGCCGAACGAAGAAAATTCATTCCCTAAATGTTCCTCCGCGTTTCATCGCACTCCGTTTCGTCGCTCGAAGAAGCACAAATACTCTCAGAAATCTCGCGGCTTTAGTGGGTTTCACTAAGCCGCGGATGTGAAGCTGTACTGCCCTCCGTCATACCCAGTACCCACTTGATCGCTTCAAAATACAGCGTGCGAATGTCGGGGTCACTCCACGCCTCTTCGGTGTGCCCGAGGGTCGAATAGAAAACGCGACCTTTGCCGTACATTTTGTCCCACGCCACCGCGAAATCATGGTCCGCTCTGTGGATGCGTGGATTGTTGGCATAGTTGAGTTTCGCAGGATCGAGACTGAGCAGGACGTTGACTTTATCGCGTGACCATTCCTTGGGCTGATAGATTTCGTCATACTTAACGAATGCTTTCGGAAAATGACGGACTGCGGGAAAGCTCGGGTCTTCATTTACGATTGGCGCATTAAATGTAGACCACGGGTGCTGGTCAAACCACCCGCCGATCATCTCGCCGTATTCCGGCCATTTGTAATTGGTGTCAAGAGCGGAGTGAACACCCACAAAACCCTTGCCATCGTCCCTTATGAACGCCGTCATATCCTTCTTTTGGCTATCGTCCAGATCGAGCTCGCCGGTCGTGCTCACAAAAATGAGGGCATCGAAGTAATCTAGATTCTTGCCATTTCTTCCCAGGTCCTTCTTGGTGATGAGCTCGGTATCGGTGCGTAGCGTGGCAT
>JBAPOI010000649.1:0-2689 GCA_049279555.1 Candidatus Sulfotelmatobacter sp. | reverse complement strand
GACTTCGAACCGGTCGATCCATGGACGGTTTTCAGGCCGATTGCGCAGCAGGATGATGGAAACCTCATCCAAATAGACCGGGCGCCATAGATGGCTTTGGCACAGGGATAGCGGATCCGGGATCCCGCTTCCGCTCAGCTGAGCCAGGGAAAAAAATAGGATGTTGATGCCCCGCCGATCCGACTCCTTCTCCCATAGCGGAGAGTCGGGAGGTGCGGAGATAAATCCTTGCTTCTCTGTCCAAACGGCAGGATCGACGTTCCGGCCATCGATAAAATCACCATAGGCTGGGCCCAGACGCCAGGCGGTAAAGCCGCCCAAATTGTAGTCTTGAAATATATTGCCGGGTAGATGTTCGCGCTGGATGAAAGCAGCGGCCCGTTCCGGAAACCACCAAGATTCTCCGGGACCAAACAGCATTCCCGAGTCGGCAACAATATAAGTACGACTGGAGATAAGATCGGCGATTCGCACACAGACCAGCAGGCAAAGAGCGCAGACTGCGCTAGCTGCCAGCCAGTGCAGTGGGCCATATCGTCTAACCGAAATCTGCGCGCCTTCTTCTTTTCTTCTTTCCAGTGCCTCCGTCAAGATGGTGCTACCCACGATTATGACAGTGATAGCAAACATGCCTTGGTAGCGCAAATGCCGTATTGAGCCGAAAAGCGACACCCCTACCACCAAAGCTGCTCCAAGTTGCCGATTCCAGAGCGCAACGGCAATCACTACCACGGCAATTACTGCGAGCCACCAGAAACTGCTGCCAAAACCGCGCCAATCCAGGAGTCCCCGCACTAGGTTCGAAAGCGTTACCGGCATGGCTTGCAGTTCCCAAATATCAGGACCCTTGCCCGCCTGACTCGCCGGTTGAAGACTGGCAAGGGCCAGTGTGGCCTTGAAAATCTTGTATCCGAATGGATTTAGCAGAGTGACGACCACGGTGGATGCCAGCGCCGGCCATGCCTGCTGCAAGCGTAGCAGCGCCCTCGCCCTCCGCACGGGGAATAGGAGTTCCAGGCCCTCGACCAAAAGATAAGCGATGAGGACGCCAATGCCGGCGAGAAAGCCGGGATGAAGATTCACCCAGAGCAGCATGACGAGGGGCAAAATCCACAGCCGCTGGCGGGCACGGCGGAGCGCAGCGGTGCTCCCGTCGTGCTCAGGGTCGCCGTCGGCAACGGAGGCGCTACAACGGTGATAGCGCCAGAGTTGGGTGAGGAAGATGGCAAAGAAGAGTTGGGTGAAAAGGTCGGGGCGTGGCACCATGCGCACTGCCAAGGCGGGCATGGCGAAGATGGCCAGCACGGCGGCTGCAATGCTCTCACTTCGCGAGCATGATCCCTGCACAAGGCAGGCCACCAATGCCATCAGTGCCAGGGCGCAAAACCAAGTTAAGCCTGCGTATCCCAAGGCGTTGTAGATGCCGTAGAACAGGACCCCGGCAAAGGGTGGATAAATCCACTCTGCCCCCGGTGACGTGTAGGACAGGACGTCTGTGCTAGGAATGGCGTGATGCTGAACTACGTACCGCCCGGTGGCCAGGTGCCATCCCATGTCCAAGTCGAAGACCGTATGGAAACCGGACAGGAAGGCGTACACCAAGGCTAGTCCCACAAGTGCCAAGCTCACCTGACGTTGGGTGATCCTAAATGCCAAGTGGCCCGGCAATTGCGACGACGCGGATTGCACGCCGCCTTCAGGCGTTTCCGCATTTTCCATAGTTGGCACAGCAACTCTCCTTAAAATTAAGAACGAGAGTCAGCGTCGCGGGACGTTGCGCGACCATTCCTGCAGTCCCGGCTCACATGGCTGGCTTGTCGGTCTTGGTGCCGGCCGGCATTTTGGCGTGTTCTTTGGCGCGGGCGATCATCTTCTCCACCTCGGCACGGCGCGGGTGGTCCGGATTGGTCTTCAGCAACCGCTGCCAACATTCGACGGCGCCTTTGGCATCGCCCTGAACCTTCCACTTCAGCATTCCAAGGTCATAGAGAGCGTTGGGATATTTCGGGTCGACTTGGAGCGCGCGGTTCAAAGCATCGACCGACTTGTCGGTGGAGCCGCTGTAGTAGTAGGCACCGGCCAGTTGCGTCAGGGACTCGGCGGTGGGTTTAATCGCGACTGCCTTCTCGTAATACGTCACCGCGTCAGGGAACTGCCCGGCTGCAATATAGTAGTGAGCCACTTGGGCCAGGGTGTCGGCGTCATTCGGATTGCTCTTCAGCTGTTCGAGCAGCGGCGTCACTTGCTTCTCGGCCATCCGTTTCATTGCTTCCGGCGATTGCGGTGCGGAGGCATCGATGCCGCCTGCCGTCGGCGTCTGCACGGCTGCGGTTGTGGACGCACTCGGCGCCTGGGGTGCCTTCGATCCCCGGAAGAGGTAACCCATGGTTACGCCAATTAGCAAACAAATCGCCGACAGGGTATAGACCTGAACCGAAGACCAGCTCGTCTTTACGGTCTGATTGTTATCGCTCATGTGTTCCAGCAACTCCTCTTGCAAAAATTCCGTCCCGATTATGGTTTCTCGTCTGATCGCTTGGAATACGAATAGAACGGAGAGAAGACTCCAGAACAGTGCGGCCGTTGTTATGCAGGGCAGTCACCGTGCCAAAGTCGAGCTTTCGATAGAGAATCTTTCCGTCTTAGTTTCCAATCTGTTATGGCTATCTGAATTGTAGCAATACAGCCG
>JBAPOI010000648.1:0-7179 GCA_049279555.1 Candidatus Sulfotelmatobacter sp. | reverse complement strand
GCTGGAGCCCACGGCTCCGTTCGGCTATGACCACACGGCGACGGGATACATAGCGACCAACCGGCTGGAGGAAGCGCGCGCGACCCTGCAAAGAGCCGCGGACATGAAGGCGGACAACCTCTTCACTCATCAGCAGCAGTACGAACTGGCCTTTCTCAACGGCGACAGTGAAGGGATGCAGAGTCAAATGAAGTGGGCGGGGGAAAAACCCAGCGAGTACTTATTGCTGAACGAGGCGGCCGCGGTTGCAGCATCGCATGGCCAAATGCAGAAGAGCCGGGAGCTGCTGAAACATTCGACAGAACTCACTGACCGCCTTGGGTTCAAGGGAACTACTGCGACCACTCAAGCGGGCTGGGCTATCGCAGAAGCGGAAGCGGGATATTCGGCCAGGGCGCACGAACTGGCCGCATCGAGCTCCGCTCTGGCGCATGGCCGCAGGAATATGGAATCGGTGGCAATTGCTTTGGCGATGGCTGGAGACGGAAGCCACGCGCAGGCGATCGCCGACGACTTGAGCCGCCGCTTCCCGGAGGACACGCTTTTGCGCGACGTATGGGATCCCTGCGTGATGGCCTTGACGACATTGAACCGAAAGACTCCGGAACAGGCGATCACGGCTCTGCAGACAGCAACCCCCTACGAAATGGGTGGGATCCCAGGAATGTTTCCCATCTATGTTCGAGGGCTGGCTTATTTGCAGGCGAAACGGGGAGCAGACGCGGCGGCAGAGTTTCAGAAAATCGTAGACCATCGCGGAATCAGTCCGGTAGATCAACTGCATTCCTACGCCAAGCTGGGGCTGGCGCGGGCATACGGAATGACCGGGGACTCGGCGAAGGCAAAGGCCGCGTATCAGGACTTCTTTGCGCTGTGGAAAGATGCGGATGCGGATGTGCCGGTGTTGAAGGAAGCTAAGGCGGAGTATGAGGAGGTGAAGTAATCGTTCTCGCCGGAGAAAAGCTATCGAGCTGCGCTCGATGGACAGCCGAGGGCGGCTGTCCCCACATGAGATCTCTAGATATCGGCGTCCAAGTTTAGAATCCATTCCTCGCCATGACCGTCTGATATCTTTAACTCCTTCGTCTTCTCGCCTCAATGTCTCAAGTACAACGCCCAAGCCGGTTCGCGGTCATCCTTGCCTTTGGGCTGGTGTATTTGTTTTGGGGCTCGACTTACCTCGCTATCGATATTGCGGTGCAGAGCATACCTCCCGCGCTGATGTGCGGTTTGCGCTTTTCGATTGCAGGCGTGGTAATGCTGGGCGCATGTGCCCTGACGGGACATAAAATCTGGTACTCGGCGCGGCAGATTGTGCTGTCGGCTGTGGTGGGGATTCTGCTTTTAATGGGCGGGAACCTGACGCTGTCGTGGGCAGAGGTGACCGTGCCATCGGGGCTGGCGGCGCTGATCATTGCGATTACGCCGTTGTGGTTTCTGGTGCTGGACTCGTTGCTGCTCGGCCATCACCGCATTTCGTGGCGAGGCAAAGCGGGGCTGGGGTTGGGGATGGTTGGGCTGTTTGTTTTGTTCTGGCCGGAGTTGCACGCGACCTCGTCGTTGGGGCGGAGCGAGTTGTGGCGTTCGCTGGCGCTGCTAGGCGGATCGTTCTTGTGGGCTCTGGGATCGGTGCTGTCGAAGCGTTGGCAGTCGGGCATGGACGTGTTCAGCGCGACCGGATGGCAGGTTACGGCAGCAGGGGCGGCGAACTTTTTGTGGGCCTTGGCCGCTGGAGATTTTTCGCGGGTGGTGTGGACGACGCGCGGGGTGAGCGCCGTGCTTTATTTGGTAGTGTGCGGATCGTGGATTGGGTACACGGCTTACATCTGGCTGCTGGAACATGTGCCGACGTCGAAAGTGTCGACGTATGCGTATGTGAATCCGGTAGTCGCGGTTTTTCTGGGCTGGCTGGTTCTGCATGAGCGCGTGGATCGATTTATTGTGATGGGAAGCGTGATCGTGGTGTTGTCGGTGATTCTGGTTACGAGCGCGAAGGTGAAAGAGAAGACTGTGGTTGAAGATTTGCCGACCGTGGAGGCCGCGGGGTAGCGGCTGTGACCGATGAACATGCTAAGGAGAGTTCGCAGTGGCCCACCCGTGAAACTGCCACGGGTGGGGCATCCTTTGCCGTTCAGAGTACGGCTGGGACAGTCCCCTCATAAGCCAGCCAGCATTTGCCGTCCAAAGTAACGTAGACGGGTTTGGAACGGCGCTCTAGGGTTGAAATGGAGCAGTCGCATTGCGCTCCATACTATGGGCATTCTCTTTTATTTCGGAATATTCTATTTGGCTGGTTTAGCCCAGTGGATGGTTTTGAAGCGAATTACCAAAGAAGTTAACCAACACCTCCCATACAGCGAACAATATGTCGCTTCGATTTGGGCATTTTCGCCGAGGTCAGTTCGCTCGCCGATTAACGAGATCAAAGTTTGGCGTCTGCACCGGCAGCTCTTCCGCGAGAGCTACCTTCCATGGTTACACTTAGCTACTTGGGTCTTGATGATCGTATTCTTCATCCTCTGCGTGCAGTTTGACCGCTCCCATTCCATCGCCCACCCAGGGGTAGTTCTAGCACCCCGATTTCACTCATTGATCTAGCAGCGGGTTTTAGCGCTGGGGCCTTTAGTCAGAATTAAAACCAGCGTGGTCTCTAACTATTTCGCCGCTTCCTCCTCATCCTCTTCGGCGGTCGACAGATCCACGGAGTGCCCGCGAATCACGTAGGTCCGTTTCGTCGACGGATTTGCTTTGAAGGTTACGCGGGCGGGAGATCGCTGCCAGTCCGGCAGCCTGCACGGGGGATCTGGAATCTCCACTTGCTGCGCATCGGCCGCCAACTTCGCCTCTCGTATCAGCCACTTCACAATTGGCTTCCGGCGATTGATCTGCACGACCATCGCATAGGTCTGCTTGCTGTCGTCGGAGACGCCACAGTAAGCGGCATAGTCGCGATACCAAGTGACGTCGGAGTAAACGGCATCGAACTCAGGCAGATTGATGGGCGAGATGCGGCCGGTGACGCGATCGACCAACAGCCATCCGCCACGTTGCCATTGCCAGTGCGGAGGAGTTGCGGATTCCTGAGGCAGGCTATCGTTGACGCGGAAGGCGCGGCGGACTACGAATAAGCGGTCGGTTACGTCGTGCGCCTGGCCGAGAGTGAACTCTTTCACGCGCGCGTCGACCAGTAGCGGACGAACCTTCAGGGCGAGCGACGGCGTAGGTGATGGCTTATCTTCCGCTGATATCCCAGCGAAACTGGGAATCCACTGAACTGTAATCCACTTACCGAAAGTAATGACGTGAGGTTTGGAGGTTGCCCAGACGGGGGCTGGTCGAACCCACGCAACCATCGCGAGAGAGACCAGCAACCAAATGTTTTGGCGGCGGAGTTGCAAGATGGATCGCATGGCCGAGGCTAAGCAGTAAGTCTGCGCGCGCGCAAGGTAACAGGTCACAAATCAACAGGAAACCTTCCGAAACTGGGAAATAAGAATAGAGAGAAGGGCGCGGGAAGGTCATCGATATAGCAACTAGCGGCGCGGTTGTGGATTCAAATATTGAGCTAGAATTAATACAGCAAGCGTGTGCGAATGGGTTCCCCTCCCGATTCTCGTCCGGATGCCAGTGGCCAGCCTTGGACAACCCCGCGTGAAGAAGTAGATTCCGATCACAAGACGGATTCTGATCAAAAGATGGAACGGTTATTTCCCGTCCGGCGTGCCGCGCGGATTCTGGTGGTGGACGATCATCCCGGGATCGCGGGTTTGATGCATCAGTTGCTCTCGGCGCGCGGCTATGACGTAGTTACGGCGTCCGATGCCGAGCAGGGCGAGGCGGAGGTGCGGCGGCAGTTACCGGACCTGATTTTGTCGGATGTGAAGATGCCGGGCAAGTCGGGGTATGATTTCTGCCGCGAGCTCAAGAGCGATCCGGCGACGCGTCTGATTCCGTTTGTTCTGATCACGGGGCTAAGCGATAGCTCCGACAAGGTGCGCGGCATCGAGGCCGGAGCGGATGACTTCCTGAACAAGCCAGTGCTGGCCGAGGAACTGACGGCGCGGGTGAGTTCGCTGCTGCGGGTGAAGGAGTTCACCGATGAGCTGGAGACGGCGGATTCGGTGCTGTGCACGCTGGGCTTGATCGTGGAGGGCCGCGATCCGTACACCGAGGGGCACTGCGAGCGATTGGCCTCTTACTGTGCGGACTTGGGCCGGCACCTGGCTCTGGATCAGGATTCGATCGTGGCGCTGCGGCGTGGAGGATTCCTGCACGACCTGGGCAAGATCGCGGTGCCGGACGAAATTCTGAAGAAAGGCAGCGACCTATCAGCCGCGGAGTGGGAGATTATGAAGCGGCATCCGGGCACTGGGGAAAATATCTGCAAGCCGCTGAAATCGCTGCGGCTGGTGTTGCCCATCATCCGGCATCATCACGAGCATGTGGATGGATCGGGCTATCCCGACGGGTTGAAGGCGGGCGAAATTCCGCTGCTGCCGCTGGTTTTGCAGGTGGTGGATGTGTACGATGCCCTTCGGACAGCCCGGCGCTACAAGCCCGCGATGGGGCATGAACAGTCCTTGCAGACCATGCGGGAGAAGGTCCGCCAGGGATTGCTCGATGGGGAACTTGTGAATGAGTTTTTCAGCATGCTGGCACAGCAACGCAAGGTGGCATAATCGCCCCGCCAGCTTTTGGGTTGCCGGTTTTCCTAGCTTTCTGCTGATCGTCTAATATGGCGATTCTTGCGGCAACGGCTGTCAGGGAAAAGACATCTTATGCGCTCCTGCCATGCGGTGGGTGGGAGCGGTTTTCTAGATTCGAAGCACGATTTCCAAGAGTATGATGTAGAGCAAATTGTTCTGGGAATATGACTTACAGCATCGTTATTCCGGCCTATAACGAGGGAACGCGCCTCGGCGCTACCCTTGAGCGGATTCTGGCATATGTGCGCCAGCAAGGGTGGGATGCGGAAGTCATCGTGGTAAACGATGGATCGCGGGATAATACCGCCGAACTGGTGCGCGGATTCGCAGAAAAGAATCCGATCGTACGATTGGTGGAGAACCCCGGAAACCGAGGCAAGGGTTTCAGCGTGCGCCACGGAATGCTGAAGGCGCGGGGCGACGTAGTGGTATTTAGCGACGCGGATCTATCGTCTCCGATCGAAGAGATGCCCAAGTTGCTGGCCGCGTTGGCGCAGGGTGCCGACATTGCCATCGGCTCGCGTTGGTTGCGTGCGGAGTTGCAAACGCAGAGGCAGTCAGTGCATCGCCAGATTTTTGGCAGAGTCTTCAATCTGCTCATGCGGATGATTCTCGGGCTGAAGTTCAAAGATACGCAGTGCGGATTCAAAGCTTTCACTCGGCAAGCCGCGCAAACCATTCTGCCGCTGCAGCGCATCGAGCGCTGGGGATTCGATCCGGAGATTCTTTTTCTGGCGCGGAAATTCGGCTTACGGGTTGAAGAAGTCGCCGTTCATTGGGGGCATAGCGGAGACACGCGCATTCATCCTGTACTGGATGGTGCGCGGATGTTTCAGGAAATGTTGCGCGTGCGCTGGTATGACATCACTGGAAAGTACGATGGTGGATCGGTGGGAGCAGTGCAGCCCGCGAAGTCACTGCCCGGTTCTGCGCCGCGAGTTTAACGGCCACTCTGCCCTAGTTAAGCCGATCCTAGTTATGCCAATCTGGTTACGCTGACTTCTGTTTTGCTACCGAAGCCTTCACCGCTTCTACAACCCTGCGGCCCATATCCGTCGTCGAGATTGGACTTTGTCCGGCACGCACCAGATCCGCAGTGCGAGCTCCCCTCTCCAGCACCGTGTTGACCGCATTCTCGACACAAACCGCTTCACGTTCTAACTGAAAAGAATGGCGCAACAGCAGTGCGGTGGAGAGGATCGCGCCCAGAGGGTTTGCGATTCCTTTGCCGGCAATGTCGGGTGCTGAGCCATGCACAGGTTCGTACAAGCCCACAGGTCCGCCGATGCTGGCTGAGGCGAGCAGGCCGAGTGAGCCAACAACGCCACCTGCCTGATCGGAGAGAATGTCGCCAAACGTATTTTCGGTGAGTACCACGTCGAAGTCTTTAGGGCGTTGGACTAACGACATGGCGGCGGAATCCACATACATATGGGAGAGTTGCACGCCGGGATAGTCTTTGGCACAACGTATGACGACTTCACGCCACAGGCGCGAGCACTCAAGAACATTGGCCTTGTCGACAGACAGGACTTTTTTCCGGCGCTTTGTGGCGAGGTCAAAACCCACGCGGGTGATGCGCTCGATGGCTTCTTCTCCATACGTCATGGTGTTGAGGGCGACGCGGGAGCCGGGTTCTCCGGTGATGGAACGCGGCTCTCCGAAATAGAGTCCTCCCAGCAGTTCGCGCACGATCATGATGTCAGTACCGCGAACCAGTTCAGGGCGCAGCGGTGAGCAGTCTTCGAGTGCGGGAAAACAGATCGCGGGACGCAGGTTGGCATAGGCGCCCAGTTCGCGCCGCAAACGCAGCAGTCCAGCCTCAGGACGAAGATGGGTTGGATAATGATCGAACGCGGGACTTCCCACCGCGCCCATCAGCACCGCCGACGACGCGAGGCAAGCCTGAATTGTGTCAGGAGGCAGCGGATCGTTTACCGCAGCCAACGCTGCACCGCCGACGTTCTTGTGCTGGAGTTGAAGCCGATGGCCGAAGGTTTCGGCAACCGACTGAAGAACTAAGACGGCCTGCTCGGTAACTTCCGCGCCGATACCGTCGCCGGGGAGGATGGTGAGATTGAGAAGCATGCCGAGTTAGTGTATCCCGCCACAACGAGCACTACCAAGCGGGACGGGGACTTTTACGAAAAACGGACTGTTTTCACTACTTGGAGTCTGACCCGAAGCGGATCACGTTTCCGTCGGGATCTTCGACGTGCATTTCGAGAGCCCATGGATAGTTCGTGGGAGGCAAACGAATTGGTACTCCGCGGGCTTTGTATTCCTCGTGCAGTTTTTCGACGTCTTCGACGCCGATCCACAGCCATGCTCGTCCCTGGCCCTGACCGCCCCGGCAGAGGTAGATGCCGGCACGGTCGCGGTTTACGCTGGTAAATTCATCGGTCCCCCAATGAACGTTGCGGAAACCTAACAGGTTCACATAGAAGCGAAGGCTGGCCTGCATGTCTTCGAC
>JBAPOI010000647.1:0-3694 GCA_049279555.1 Candidatus Sulfotelmatobacter sp. | reverse complement strand
GGCATAGGGTCGTCTTATACTGCGATGAACGCGAATGGTTCCACGGCCTTGTTTCGGACGATCGGAACTGGAGCAGGAAGCCAGATGGAGCCGGCGGAGCTTTCGAGTTTCTTGCTTTGCACGGGATCAGCGAGCGGATCGGTCACGCAGAGTGTCACTCCGGGTGGGTGGCACTACTGGGCTTGCGTGTTCAACACCACTGGCACGGCCCAGCAAGATGGCAACAGTTCAACCGGGTCCATGACGAATAGTTCGACCGCCGGTGGGCCGGTCGTTAAACACAACGCTGGAACATCGGAATTTTTTGCAGAATGGGGATATGCGGACAACGTAGGCTGGACGACGGTGCTGAACACCGTTCGGGCGAATGTTCAGGCATATTACGGCACGCCATGAAAAATTTTGGGCTGGCTTTCTGGCTTTTTCTCAGCGGCCTACTTCCCTGCGCTGCCCAGACCTCGAACGTTATCTGGTCCGGGTATTGGCAGACGAACGGCGCAGCCTCAGCGCTTGCTGTCGGCTGCACGTTCCGGGTGCCATTCGTGACGCAGGCGATACCGGATGTAGACGCAGCTACCGCGACATGGTGCGGGATCGGCAACAGCGATCTCATTCAAGCCGGGACCGTTGAGACAGTTTTAGGGGGCTATAGCGGGTTCTGGGCAACCTGCGGAACCTGCATCGCGCAGGCGATCGGTGGCACGGTGCTGCCCGGAGACGTAATCACTGTCTCGATCTTTTGCACCGCTAACTGTTCGTCCGGTACGCAGACCTGGACGGCGCAGCTCAGTGACTGTGGCCCTCCTGGAACGCGGCTCTCGACGCCGTGCGTGCTGGGGGCTACCGGCAACGTCTGGAACGCGACCGAGGCCGGTATCGTCTACGCGTCAGCCAAGTCCGTGGCGGAGTGGATAACGGAGAATCAGTTCAACCTCATCCTGCCGAACTACGGGACGGTGACTTATCTTAGCAGCACGCTCAATGGGATCCCGGTTGACCTGACCGCGGGAGGTTCCGTTCAATTGTATGTACCGGGAACCACCGCTAACGGCTTTACCACATCGAACGCATCCGCAGTGAACGCGACCAAGGATGGGTTTCAGACCTGCTATGGGATTAACAGTACGCTGACGACCTGCCCCACCGCATCCTCGTTTTTCTTTGGCGCCGGCCGGTTTGGCGGCTTCTAGGACAAAAAGGCGCATCGCGGTTTAGATTTTCTCATGTCCCGTGACAGGGCTGTGATTTGCGCCACACCAAGAAACGACCGAAGGATGTAAGGAGTGTTCGGGAAAGCAGACCGGGCGATTGCCCTAGCCAGGCTGGCGATGGAAAAAGCCGATGCAGCAGCAAACATGATGGGGGTCATAAGCGAAAAGCTGGCTGGCCATATGAATGGCTGCACGATAGCGTCACAGCGCTTGGCGGACGATCTTCGTGATATGCGGTCTGATTCGGAACACTGGCGAGCCGGCCTCGGTCAGCGGTTGGACCGACAGGACCGATTGCTATGGAGCGGGTTGGCCGGTGTCCTTACCGTCCTGCTGACATGCTTGGGGTTTCTCGTTGTCCATTTCGTGATCAAGTAGACGCTCGCGGCATCTCGGCGATCTGGCTGACGTGAGCGGGGTTTAGTGATACCTGCCGTCAGGATCAGAATTGTCTGGCCTGAAGGCACCATACAAAGCGACTACTGCCAGAACAATTACCAGCGCCATCGCGGCCGCATCCTTGAGCCACATCATGGTCTGTTAGACTGGTGCAGCGTGGGTTGTGGCGAAACCGTGACAAGCGTGATGCCATTCTCGGACTCGATTTGGTGCCAGCACTCAGGCGGCACGATAATCAGAAGGTTCATACTCAACGAGCGCGGCACCACGAAGCCGTCCTCGTCGATCACGAGAAGATAGCCATCGCCTTCAGCGACCAAGAGAATTTCCTCGCCTTCGTGCTTCTCCCACGAACTCTTGCCAGAAAACTTGACCGTTGAAATGAAGCCATCGCGGTAGGGATAGGTCGGTCCAAATGCGGTGCCTTCCAACTGGTTGTGGCCGGTCTCAGGCGTGCGCCCAGTCAAGCCCGGGAGTTTGTTCAGTTCAGCCGATAGGTTGATAGCCCGCGCTCGCGTCATGCGACCAACTCCAGTTGCTCTGTTCCGCGCGGCGTCCACTTTGCTGGGCACTGCATCGCGTCCCATCTGTCGACCATAGCCCGCGGCGTGTTCTGTAGCCGATGGTGGTTCTGGCCAATGTCGGTGCTGTCAACCGAAGCGAACGGCCAGCGCAAGCCAGAGCATTGCATCCCGCGCAGCATATGGATCGGCGGTGTGCGGCTGAATGTGGCACTGAGTTGATCCCATGTCTCGTCCATTCGACGCTCCCACGGCTCGCTGAGCACGATTGCATATTCAGCCGTCGAGCCAATGCAAATGCGGCTCCAGCCCGCGTCTACCAAGCGGCATAGGCGACTGATCGGCTCGTCCATGTGCCACACAGGTGCAGCTTGGCGCTTACCGTGCGGCCATTCGTTGAGCAGCCCATCCTGTTCCTGGCTCGGTGCGTCGATCACATCGGGCGGAATGGCCCACGTCGTCGGGCAGTCGAGCCATTGATCGCACCATTCATAGAATGAAGCCCAATCGGTGGCCGCGCCACGCTTCCATTTCGAGAACGCGCCGTTATCCAGCATCACGCTTTGCCCGATGTCATGGCAGCGGCGCACGTCTTGCGGCTTCAGATGCGACACGCAGAAGCAGCGGCCGGCGAGCTGATAGAGCGCGTCGATCGGAGTTATCGGTGTGCCGTGGTAGTGCAAGGTCAATCACGTTCTCTGCTGGGGTTTGTGGTCAGATCGTTCGGGGCGTCTTGCCGATTGCTACTGTCGCGATATCCCGAGCCTCTTGCAGCGTCGTGGGCATTCCGCCTTCGATGTCGCAGAGCGCAAGTCGAAGCGTGTTGTAAGCGGTCTTCACCGTGAGCCATTCGGCAATCGGCACCAACTCTGCCAGTTTCGCTTCGGTCTCGCCTGAGAAGATCACAATGTCGATGGGACAGTCGATCTCGCGTCCGTTGATCTTGATGAACGTGTCGCCCGGCTCTGCGCGGAACTTGTCGAGATTGCCGAAGCTGAGACCGATCAGCAGCATCGTGCGTCCATCCGGTCCTTTGGCTGTGGCCTTTATCATTGCTTTTCGCTCTCAAAGATCATTTCGGCACGGCGCTTGTCGTAGAACAGCATCTCGCGGCGGACGATCGGAAGGAAGTGGTTGAACGCGCCGTCCCATATCCCATGGCGGTAGGCCATCCTGCCGTGCCAGATCAGCACCACAAGAAAGCCGAGTGCCATTCCGACAAGCCACCATTCGCTGATCATCTCGCTCACCGGGGTTAAAGGTCTTCAGCGGCGCGAAGCGCTTCGATCGCCATTCGCAATGCAATAGCCTCCGGTTCACGCGAGCCGAACTGGTCCCATTCATCCCGCATCAGCGGCACGCACCGATTGAGTGCGGCTACTAGCCTGTCATGGCTTTCGCGCAGAGACTTCGCTTTGAGGATCGCGCGGTCGATGCCGTCTTCTAGTTCCAAGCTCATGCTCGCCTCCGGGGTTAGGTGTCGCGTGTGAGCGCAGCCCGGATGGCGCGCTCGATCCATTCTGAGCGGGATAACTTGCCGCGCCGACGTTCGATCTCCGCCTT
>JBAPOI010000646.1:0-4575 GCA_049279555.1 Candidatus Sulfotelmatobacter sp. | reverse complement strand
GCACATCGTCTTCGATCTGGCTCCTAACAATGTCCGCTCTAAGAAGGGGCAGACTGCGCAGGCCCAGTGGATCGTCCACCTCGGCATGACCGGGCGCCTGCAGGTCTGTGACCCGCAATCGGAAGTTCTGAAGCATACGCACGCGATTCTGAAGCTGAAGTCGGGCCGGGAATTGCGCTTCGTCGATCCCCGCCGCTTCGGCCGTCTCAGCGTCGCCCGCACCGGCGGCTTCGACGCGGGAGGCATCGAGCCGCTGGAAGTCGATCTCGATCGTTTCATCGATTTGTTTCGTGGCCGCGAAACTCCTATTAAGAGCGCCCTGCTCAACCAGAAACTGCTGCGCGGTGTGGGAAATATTTACGCCGATGAATCCCTGTTTCGCGCCGGAATTCGCCCGCGCCGCCGCGCTTCGACCATCACGCGCGATCAACTGACGAAGCTAATGATGTCAGTAAAAGAAGTCCTAAAGGAAGCAATCGCTCTCGGCGGTTCGTCGATCTCCGATTATGTCGATGCCGACGGCGAAGAAGGCTTCTTCCAGTTGCAGCACCGCGTCTATGGCCGCGAAGGCGAGCCCTGCCTGGTCTGCAAAACTCCCATCAAACGCATCGTGATCGCCGGCCGCAGCAGCCACTACTGTCCGAACTGCCAGAAGTGACGAATTGTCATCCTGAGCGCAGCCGTTCTTCAGGCGGAGCGAAGGATCTCCTGCTTCATCGGCCTCGCGCGTAAGCCAAAGACCTCCACTAGATCCCGGCTCTTTTGTCGTGCCTAGGACCCAAGACCTAGTACCCAAGACCCGAAACTCCATGCCCTATAATCCAGGTGCAAGGTCCCGGGTCTTAGGTTTTCCTATGACCCAAGACCTAATACCTTAACACCCGAAACCCAAATCCATGCCTGATTTCTCCATCGGAGTCGATCTCGGCGGTACCAACCTGCGCATCGCCGCCGTCACTGTTGACGGACAGCTTCTCGAGAAAGTAACTCTCAACACCAAAGTCGCGCTCGGTCCCGACCGCACCATCGACGAAATGTGCGACGCGATTCAGCGCGTTGCCACAACGCACAAAGCGTCCGGAAGCTTTCGCGGCGCCGGCATTGGCGTTCTCGGCATCATCGACATGCAGGCCGGCACCGTGCGCAAGTCGGCCAACTTTCCCGGCTGGGAAGACTATCCCGTGCGCGCCGAAATCGAGCGCCGCCTGCGCGCCTGCGCTCTGCTGGAAAACGACGCGTCGGTCATCATCGATAACGACGGCAATGTCGCCGCGCTCGGCGAGCAATGGCTTGGCGCCGCGCGTGGCGTCGACAACGTGGCAATCCTCACGCTGGGCACCGGCATCGGCGGCGGCATCGTGCTCGGAGGAAAAATCTGGCATGGCATGAATGGCATGGCCGGCGAATTTGGCCATGTCACCGTCGAGCCCGAGGGCGTTCCTTGCGGCTGCGGGAACCGCGGATGCGCCGAGCGCTACGCCTCCGCCAGCGCAATCATGCGTATGGCTCGCGAAGCGGTCGCCAGCGGTGAAGCGCCAGAGTTGGCCAAGGCCGCATCGTCCGGCGTCGAGTTCGGCGCTCTCGCCATCTACAATCTCGCGATGCAGGGTGATGAACCTTCGCGCCGCATCTTCCAAACCTTCGGCCGCTACCTTGGCATGATGCTCGCCGGTGCGGTCAACGTGTTGAATCTCGATGCGTACGTCCTAGGCGGCGGCGTTTCCAGCGCCTGGGACGCCTTCGCCCCCACCATGTTCGCAGAACTCCACCAGCGCTCTCTGGTCTACGCCGTAACCGCTCCCGCCGATGCAGTCGTCGGAAACCCTTCAAGAAAAGAGCCTATGTGGGGACAGCCGCCTCCGGCTGTCCGAGCCGAGCAAAGCTCGGCAGCTGCCGCAGCAGGCACGGACCGAAGAACCATCATCACCCGCGCCCTGCTGGGCAGCGATGCAGGACTATTCGGAGCGGCGCGGACCGCCGTGCTCGCAGGGTAGCGCAAAATCCTGCAAAATAACGGGGACAAAATAAAGACTAGATGAAGCAAAAAATCCTGGTCGGAGCTGCGTGCGGTGCGCTCGCAATGCCTTGTCGATCCAAATGGCAGTTTATCGTCCCCTTGGATCTTGCACCGGTCTAAACCTACGCAGTCAGCTGCTTCAGAATCTCCTTCCCCAGCTTCTGCGTCTCCCCAAAAAGCTTCTGATACTCCACAAACAGCCGGTTCAGTTCCAGAGCCTTGTCCGTCGAAGGATGCTTGCGCAGAATCATGTCACGCACATGCACCGGGTTCGGCAGGGTTGCGTCTTCCGTTAACTCTTCCAGCGCCGTACTAGGATCGTAGTGATACATGGGAGTATTGTAGCGCCATCGTTACACGAGTTCGGTGCTCCACAGATCGTGCAAGTGCACAATCCCAAGAAGCTTGCCGTCGCGCTCGACCACCGCAAGCGAAGTAATCTTCTTCTCCTCCATCAGCGCCAGCGCCGTCGCCGCAAATTCTCCCGCCGCAATCGTCTTCGGACCGCGCGTCATCGCCTCGCCCGCTGTCAGATCGAGCACATCTTTCCCACGCTTCTCCAGCAGCCGCCGCAAATCTCCGTCGCTGATAATTCCCACCAGTTTCCCTCTCTCAACCACCGCCGTCACGCCCAACTTCTTGCGAGACATTTCATAGATTACTTCGGGCATCTTCGTCTGCGGCCCCACGCACGGCAGCGCCTCGCCCGTATGCATCAGCGACTCCACCCGCGCCAGCCGCTTCCCTAACTTCCCACCTGGATGCAGGTTCGCAAAATCCTCTTCCTTGAATCCACGCTTCTCGCTGAGCGTCACCGCTAGTGCATCTCCCAGCGCAAGCATCGTCGTCGTCGAAGCCGTCGGCGCCAGCCCCAGCGCGCAAGCCTCTTCCGCCACCGAACAATCCAGCGCCACATCCGCCGCTGCCGCCAAAGTTGAATATCGACTCCAATTCCCACTCTTGTCATCTCGAGCGAGGGATCTGCTGTTGGAGGGTGCCCCACCCTTGCCGCGCTTCTTGCGGCCAGAGCCTGCCCTGAGCCTGTCGAAGGGGTGGGGATTTTGAATCTCATCCCCCGTCATCGCAATCAACGGAACCCGCAGCCGCTTGATCGTCGCCAGCAACGCCAGAATTTCTTCCGTCTCGCCCGATGCCGATAACGCCAGCACCACATCCCCCCGCACCACCATTCCCAAATCCCCGTGCAGCGCCTCCACGGGATGCAGATACAGCGCCGGAGTCCCCGTCGAACTCAGCGTCGCCGCAATCTTGCGCGCGATCAGGCCGCTCTTCCCCATCCCCGTCACCACCACGCGCCCCGCGCACGAGAACATCAAATCCACGGCTCGCTGAAACGCGGCCGCCATCGGACCGCCAATGCGATCCGCCAGCGCACGCAACGCTTCCGCCTCAATGCGCACCACATTCTCGCCTACACGTTTCATAAAGTCGCGATCTTACCAGACACCAGCGCCCGACACGACGTGGAAGAGTGGCTCTCGTGGAAGAGCGGCCCTTCAGGGCCGCGTAAGTTGTCTCGAAACGACGCTTTCGCTTGTCTAGGCCGCAACACCCGGCCCACTTGAATCGGCGAACGGCGAATCGGAAAGAAAACTTGTCGAAATAAAATGCTGCCGCCGCACCTGCGTTGCCGCCTTCCACGGATCCTGAATGCGCGCCACCGATTCGTCCGCCATGGCTTGCAGCGCGTCGGGAACCGCCATGCCATCTTGCCACACCGCCTGAAAAATACGGCGCGTTCCTCCATCGCCGAACTGATTCGCCAGATCCAGCGTGAACCCGATGGCACGCTCGGTATTCAATTGCGGCGCATACTTCCCGATTAAATTCAGGGAACTGCCAAAATCGTCCAGCGCCGTCCTCACCTGCACCTGTTGAAACGGCTTGAACAAAGCCGCCTGCATGAAGCGGCTCACCCACGGCTCACGAATCAAATCGTACGTCACGTCGGTAGTTTCCCCGCTTGCCGGATTGATGCCGCCATTGGCTTGTTCTGTATGGGCGATCATCCCGTCAGTTACGCCGCCTTCGCCTCCACCAAAAATATTTGCGAAGTCGCTCGCGCTAGCGCTGCGAAATGCTTTCAAAATTTCTGTAAGCCGTCCCGGCTTCTGCGCCCATTGAATCAGGCCGAACGACATCCCGGCCTTGTCGCTGTTCAAGTTCATCGCGCTGAACTTCCCAGCCCCCTCCATCTGCGCGGTTACGCTCAAAATCTTCGCCATCCCGCCATAAGCAAAGTCCAGCACCAGCGTCATGTACCCGCGTGAAAGCACCGGCGACGTAGCCGGAGCCTGCACCAGCGCCTGCAGCGTCTGCGCATCCAGTTGATTCCCCGCCCCGAGCCCTCGTTGCACGCGAAAGTTCTGCACCGCAGCACTTGTTGCCGGACCAAAAATTCCGTAGTCCGGACTCAGCAGATTCGGCAACCCTCTCTGCCCTTGTCCAATGAGCATCCCCTGAATGAGCCCCACAGACTCGGTGTCAGGGTCGCTGGGTACAATCGGTGTCGCCCCCGCCGTTCCAAGATTCAAATC
>JBAPOI010000645.1:0-2396 GCA_049279555.1 Candidatus Sulfotelmatobacter sp. | reverse complement strand
ATCTCACTCCAACGCTGTTCAAAATACCGATTCCCGCTTCAAGGAATCTGGTTCCCACTGGCTATGGATATGTGCTGCCCGATCAGAATGGCTGGAGCCGGTATCTCCATTTTCAGGCTGCATGGGCCGTGGTGCTGACCGGCATTCTCTACGTCATATGGGGTTTGTGGACCGGCCACTTTCGGAACAATCTGTTTCCCGCTCCGGCGGATCGGACTTGGCGAGCATTCATGGGAGTGATCGCGAAGCATATTCGCCTCAAACGGCCGGACGAAGCCGAAGCCTTTTCGTACAACGTGGTGCAGCGTACCGCATACCTGATCGTGATCTTCGTGCTGTTTCCTCTGGTCATCTGGACCGGCCTCGCACTGTCACCCGCCTTCAATTCTGCGTTCCCTATAGCCGTCAACGCGTTGGGAGGGCGGCAATCCGCGCGCACGCTTCATTTCTTCGTCTCGGTATCTTTACTGCTGTTCCTCATCATTCACGTCGCCATGGTTGTTCTCGCCGGATTCATGAATCGCATGCGGGCAATGACCACCGGGACGATAATTACCGAGACACCGATCACCGAGATGACGATTACCGTCATCGACGTCGCGATACCGGCAGCCGAGGAGCGCACATGAGCAAAATCTCACGCCGCAAGTTTGTCACCGCTGGTATCGCCGCTACCGCGGGCGTGTCAGGCGTCATCGCGGCTGCAAGTCTGGCACGGCGTTATGGGCTGATCCCGCCCGATAGCGGCGGAATTTATGGTCCCGGCGAAACGCTGACCTATGCTGCACAGCGCCTTCTGGCGAGACACTCGCTGGCGCGTGAATTTGAGCGCAGCATGATTTCGAAGACTCCCTTCGCAAACGAAATTGCGCCTTTTAATGATGCTTTCAAACGACACCAGGCTAACCAGTTTGCAGACTGGCGGCTCGCCGTGGATGGAATGGTTGCGCGGCCCGGCTCGTTTTCTATGTCTGACCTCCGGAGTCTTCCCGTCAGCAGCCAGATCACCGAGGTGGTGTGCGAAGAAGGCTGGTCTTATATCGCCGAGTGGATCGGTACGCCGCTGCATGGTTTCCTCAAGGCCGCTGGGGTTTTGCCGCAGGCGCGATATGTCGTTTACTTCTCAATCGAGCCTGACTGGTGGGAGAGTATCGACATGGCCGATGCTTTGCATCCCCAGACTCTGCTGACCTATGCGATGAACGACGGAGATCTTCCGGTGGGCTTCGGCGGCCCGCTCCGGCTGCGCGTGCCCCGGCAGCTTGGTTACAAGAGCGTGAAATTCATAACCCGCCTGACGGTCACCGATTCGCTCAAGAGCTTCGGGAAAGGCCTGGGCTCTGCATCACCCGAAGGCGGTTATGCGTGGTACGCGGGTATCTGATCGGCCCCGATCTCCAACGAGTCAGCGGTTGATCTTCCTGATCGGTGCTACGTTACGCGCTTTTTTTCTTTGGAACCTTTGCGCCCTTCTTGCGCGCCTCGGAAAGCCCGATCGCGATTGCCTGTTTGCGGCTCTTCACGACTCCTCCCTTACCGCCCTTACCCGAACGAAGCGTACCCTTTTTCTCTCGGCGCATCGCGCTTTTGACGCTCTTGCCTGCTGCTTTTCCGTACTTCCGGCTACCGGACTTCTTCCGTGAACCAGTACTCCTCTTTTTTGTGGCCATACAATCCTCCTTGGACTCAAACCGCATTAATCTAATGCGCTCCGAGTTAAACCTAGGATGCAATTCCGTTCATTTTTGTTGGTGGGACCAAGAGCTGATATGACGTGTGCCTCAAATAAAAAAGCAACGGTGACTCGGAGAGAGCCACCGTGCAGGAATTACGCTACGCGCTTCGCTGTCTTCTTGTTGTTATCTTTTCTTCCAACACCAATACTTTTTACATCCGAATTCTCGTCTTCAGGTGCCGTTGCCTCTTCTCTCTCGGGAGTTCCCGCGGTGTTGAGCTCCTGCGCCAGTTCGGTGAGTTTCTCGTCGGTTTCTTTCTCTTCGTCTAGGATTTCAGTCAGCAGTGAAACATGTTCATTTTCGCCGAGGACTTCCGCCATAGCCCGCACCGTGCCGTACCCAGCAATTTCGTAATGCTCAACTCGTTGGGCAGCGCCGATCAATGCCGCGTCCAAAATGTTGCCTTCGTAGTCTTCTTCGGCAACTTCCGAACCCTCTGCAATCAGTCCCTCCATGCCTTTGCATTTCTTTCCTTTGGGACTTTCGCCGAGGGCTTCGAAAATTTGTTCCAGGCGTTGCACATGACCCTTCGTTTGCTCAAGATGTTCTTCAAAGCCCTGCCGCAACTCGTCTGAGGCTGCGCTCTTTGCCATCTTCGGAAGAGCCTTTACTAGTTGGGTTTCCGCACTGTACAGGTCCTTTAGCTCGTCGATATATAGT
>JBAPOI010000644.1:0-5412 GCA_049279555.1 Candidatus Sulfotelmatobacter sp. | reverse complement strand
GTCCATGGCCATACTGCTGGGAGAAGAGCAAGGAGAGGTGGGCCAACGCTCCTCGATTTTGAGTTCGCGGGAGTTGATCTTGAGAACCAGGTTCTCATCTTCCAGATTGTCGAAGACGAAACCCTTGCCGTCGGCTGCTGCGAACTCCGGTCCGCCTCCGAGATCGACTGTACCCACAGCTTTCCCGGTAGCGGCGTCAATCGCAGTGACACTATTGCTGCCGCCATTGAAAGCGAAGACTCGCGACGTGGCCGGATCGTAAATGATCGCGTCCGGCTTCTGACCGGTGGGTACATCGGCAATCGGCTTTAGCGACTTCAAATCGAAAATCGTGACATTTGAGGTCTGGCCGTTGCTCACGAATCCGCGGCCGAACTCAGGTGCGATCGCGATTCCATGCACGCCGGGCGTTTTTGGAATGTTTCCGATGACATTCAGAGAATCGATGTCGAGCACCTCTACCTGTGTTCCATGCGAGACGTACAAACGCCGCGCATCTTCGTCTACAGTGAGATAGTCCCAACTGCCTTGGCCAGTGATCGGAATCTTTTTGGTGACGGAGTAGCCACCGGCGTTAGCCGCAGCTGCGAGCATGGCACAGATCGGAATCAGAAAGATCGCTGGACGAAGTCGACACCTTTGCATTGATTTGTCCTCGCTTTCAACCTTAAGCTGCCTACCTGAAACTTGCCTGAAGCTAAAGTGACGAACTCAGAACGTGAAGCGCAGCATAAGCTCAATCTGTCGTGGCAACCCGGTACCTGTATTGGGGGACGCGGCATTGTCATTGTTATTGTTGAAATTCACTGTGGTGTCGATCAGGCCGAGGCTCGCAGTTGGTTGAAGTATCCACTTATTGAGTATCGGATTACCCAGACTGTCCGTCGCCTGAGTGTAGTCGAAGCTCAGATTGTTGGGGTTCGGATCGCCGTATTGTGTGTGATTGAAGATATTGAATACCTGCGCCCCTACCTCCATCGACACGCGCTCGGTCAGCTTGGTTTCTTTGGTTAACGCCAGGTCGATCTGCCAGCTGTTCAACGCCCGGATCAGCCCGTTTGGCGCATTGCCAAACCGGCTTATAAGGCCGCAGGTATCAACGCAATTCCCGCTGCTATCGGCGACCCCGCCTGGAGCCAGCGGAGGTGGAGCAAACGCTGCGGGGTTGATGGGAAGGGTGTGATTCTGCACGCCTCCCGGCAGAAATATTGGAACCCCTGGCACCAGGTCGGGTCTTTGAGTGGTTTGATCGTTTCCGTCAGGCAACTGGGTCGGCGAGAAATTTATCATTGTGATGGTGAGGGGATGGCCGGTGTGCCAGAGGCCGATGCTGCTCATTTGCCATCCGCCGATGATCTTGCCTAACAGGCCGGAGGTATTCATGAAAGGCTTCCCGGGGCCGAAAGGTAATTCGTAGACAGCGCTAACCGTCACACTGTTGCGAACGTCGAAGACGCTCGGGCCCTTGTCGCAAGACAGGCAATTCACGTTTTCCGGGCCATTCGATTCCCCGCCGCCGACCGATCCATCGTTTATGGAATGGGACCAGGTATAGCGGCCTTGGAAGGACAAGCCGTTCGAGAGGCGGCGCTCCAGACTCAACTGAAGCGCGTTGTAAGTACTGGACCCGATGTCGGACTTATAATCTACCGAACCGTAGGGATCGCCTCCGGGATAGTATTGGTCAAGCGGCCGTGTGCAATTGGGGTTGCCGGCCGCGTCCGTTCCCTGCGGCGGTGTGATGCAGAAGTTCACGCCTCCACGAGAAAACAGACGAACTCCCCGTGATCCCAGATACGACGCGGAAAACAGAAAGTTCGCCGGTAATTCGTGGTCGATGGTCAGCCCCCAGGTCTCGACGTAAAGGTCGCGGCGTCCGTGTCGCTGCAAGGCGCGAGGTTGCTGCTGCGGTGTAATGGGCAGGCTGCTGAGGTCCGGATTTACTTGCTGAAAGCCTGGCACCAGCGGAGTGCCTGTGCCGTTTGGATCGAAATTGGCGAAGGCAGTATAGCGGTCGCTTTCCAGTCCGGCATTCAAATCGTCGTTCTGGGCTGCACCGTGATAGATTCCAAAGCCCGATCGAATCACCGTCTTGCCGTGAAACATGCCCGGAGCCCACGCAAAGCTGACGCGCGGATCGAAGTTTCTATAGTCAGCGTTGTAAAGAGCGGGGTCTTTCGGACATGGAGGAGTATTGATGGGGGTCGGAATCGGAGTGGGAAGGGCAAGCCGCCAAATGGAGGCTGAGCCGAAGCAGACTCCATGAAATTCGCTGACATCGAACACCGTGGTTCGGTTGTCGGCCTCGTGCGCCACGCCGTAGTACTCCCAGCGAATTCCAAGGTTTGCGGTGAAAGTCGGAGTCACCTTCCATTCATCCTGGAAATAGGGCATATAGAACGTACGGCGGAGCTTGTGGCAACACCACGTATCGGTATAGGAGATTCCGTAGAGGTCGGCGTTCTCGAATCCTGTGTCTGCGGTGCTGCTGTTGTCCGCAAAAGAAAGAGTGTTGCCGGCGGTCAGACCCTGATTGAGCCGAACCCGGCGAATCTCCATGCCCGTCTTGAACGTATTTCGGCCGTGAACAAAGGTTAAGTTGTCGACAATGCCATATGTAGTGCCGATTTCGTGATCGGCCTGATTGTTGTTGATCGTGACCCAGTTATTCGTTGCAACCGAGTAAGGCAAAGGTGGCACCTGCGGATTGATGAATGGCGCACGATTGATGTAGACCTTAACTTCGTTTAGCAGCCTTGGTGAAAAAGTGTGCTGCAGGGCAGCATAGTAGCCGGCTGGATGGTTGATTGTCTGAATCAAATCGTAGGGGAGCGAACTACTGCCGTTGGTGCCGCTTACCAAACTGATGTCTCGATGCGCGCTGCCGTATAACGAGGTCTTGTCGCTGATCTTGTAGTCCATCCGGACAAGCCACGTGTCTTCGTGAACGGTAGTGGGAGCAGGAGCTGTCAGCAGGTCGGAGTCTGGCAGCGGGTTGGCAGCATTGGTCTGATCCGCAAAGGCTGTGTCGGGATAAACGTGCACCGGGTTGCAGCCTCCAATCGATCCCGTAGACGCACGCCAGGCATAGGTCTGAAGGATGGAACACATTTGCGGCGACGTGGAAAGAGTCGCGCGCTGCGTGACGGGATTCGGTACAAGGACCTGATTGGTCGTCGCGCCATATTGTCGAAGACCCTCGTAGTTTATGAAGAAGAATAACTTGTCCTTCTTAACCGGACCGCCCAACGACATTCCATATTGCCCGTAGCGGAATGGAGGTATAGCGGGAAGGCCCAGAACATTGAAGTCGTTAAAATTCCGTGCATCAAAAACTGAATTTCGCAAGTAGCCGAATGCTGAACCATGCCAGTCGTTGGTGCCATGCTTGGTCTCGACGTCGATTTGCCCGCCCGCCTGCGTGCCATATTCAGCGTCATACAGAGCGCTGCTGACGCGATATTCCTCGATCGCATCCTGCGAAATTTGCAAGCGTGTCTGGGACTTCTGCGCCTGTTCCTGAATGCCGCCCGCGTCGACGCCGTCGATTTGAAAGTTATTGTCGTCGCGCGCGCGTCCTGCGAAACGAATGGTGCGTTGGTCTCCGCCGCCGTCGTCTTGGGCAAAGGGGGCGAGCAGCGTGAAGCTGGCCCAGTCCCGTCCATTGTTGGGCAGATTCGCAATCTGCGTAGTGTCGATAACAGTTGAGGCTTCTGCGGAACTACGGTTTGCAGGAGCGTTGGTCGCTTTGACTTCGATTTTTTCGTTAATCGTACCGACTGCCAGTTCTACATCCAGAGTACGCGTCTGGCCAACAAGTAAGGGGACGTCTTTGACAACCTTGGTCTTGAACCCGGTCGCTGAAACCGTCACGGTGTAACGGCCGACTGCAAGGCCTGGCAGGCGGTAGTAGCCTTTTTCGTTCGTCCGCTGTTCCTGGGTAAGGCCAGTATCGGCAGCCATCACCGTCACGTTGGCCCCCACAATAACTCTCCCGGCTGGATCAATTGCCGTACCTTCGAGTTCGGCGCGATCTATCTGCGCGTATGCTGACTGCATTCCGATCGAAAGAAGAACGATGCCGAGCACTTGTGCAAGCCTGAATCTCAACAGAACTGAGGGCAGTAACGAACAATGCTTTGAATTCATAAACTTCAGCTCCTTGCGGCAAAAAAGATGCCGAATACGGGAGAATCTTGCGACAGCCGGGCGGCTTGAATCGCGAAGACTGTCCTTGCTGCCTGATTAGAATTTCCGGGAACGAATGATTCGAAATCCTAGGACCGGCGTGTGACCGGGCGATGAAAGGGAGATTAATATTTTTTCAGGTTGCTTTAGCCGACGTTTTGAGTTCGGTCTAGACTGTCAGGGAGGTCACGCAGGATGGTCATCCTCCTTCGAGCCCAATGAAGCTGCTGATCGTAGAAGACGAACCGCGCATGGCCGGCCTTCTCCGCAAAGGATTGATGGAGGAAGGACACACGACCACCTCTGCCGGAGACGGCGCCGAGGGACTTGGGCTGGCGAAGTCGTACGAGTTCGACGTCATCATCCTTGACCTCATGCTGCCGAAGCTTAGTGGCTATGAACTGGCCAAGCGACTCCGTGCGGAGAAAGTTCGCACGCCCATCCTGATGCTGACGGCGCGAGACGCCGTGCCCGACATCGTCCGCGGCCTTGATCTTGGAGCGGACGACTATATGACCAAGCCGTTTTCGTTTGACGAATTACTGGCTAGGCTCCGTGCGGTGAAACGGCGAGCCTTGGCGGCTGCGGAAACGTGTCTGCGCGTTGGAGATCTGGTTCTCGACCCTGGTAGTCGCGAGGTAACCCGCGGCGCAGAACGGATTTCACTGACTCGTACGGAATACAATCTGTTGGAGCGCCTTGTGTATCGCGCAGGCAAAGTGGTTCCGCGGCAGTCGTTAATCGAAGCAGTTTGGGGATTTGATCGCAATATCGAAGAAAATACGCTCGACGCCTTCATGCATTTGCTGCGTAACAAAGTGGACCTACCCGGCCGGCAGAAGTTAATTCACACGGTGCGCGGTGTAGGGTACCTGATCCGTCCAAATGGGCAGGCGTGAGACGGCAGCATGAGAAAACTCTCCATCGGCGTGCGTCTCACGCTATGGTACCTAGCGATTTTTGCGCTCGCACAACTCATTTTTGGTGCTGGCATGTGGGTCATCCTGCGGCATCATCTTTATGACCTGGTCGATGATGGTCTCGAAGCGCAGGTCGACGACTTAAAGAGTTTTCTCGAGGCGCAGAAGAAAGATGCGTCAATTGCCAAACTGCAGGAAGAGGTAAGCGAAGCCTACGCCATCGAGCATCCCGGCGATTATCTGCAAGTCACCGCCGAAAATAATGAGCTGATCTATCGTTCCGCCTTTCTGCAAAGCCATACAC
>JBAPOI010000643.1:0-1670 GCA_049279555.1 Candidatus Sulfotelmatobacter sp. | reverse complement strand
GGGGGTAGTCGACAACTCGATCCGGGACGAACTCCTGCTCCGTTTGCAACATTACCAAAAAGAAATGACAGCGGTGGCGGACCGACTGAGTGCGGTGCGTCCCCAGTATCCACAGGTGGAAGCCTTGCTGGTCCTACACGGCGTGGGTCTGTACACGGCCATGGTCATTGTGGCTGAGTTTGGGGACGTGCGCCGCTTTCGCTATGCCAAGCAGGCTGGCGCCTATACGGGATTGACGGCCCGGATTGACCAGTCCGGCAGCCATTGCTACTCCGGCCAGATCACCCGGCAAGGTTCGCCGTTTCTGCGCCATGTACTGATTGAGGCGGCGATGAAGATCGTGCATCAGGATGTCGCTTTGGCCAACTTCTCCACGCGGATCCGCAAGCGTTCGAGTGCGAAGATCGCGCGCGTGGCCACGGCTCGAAAGCTGGCGGAGATTTGTTGGAGGCGGTTGATGCGCTGGCACCAGGAGCAAGACGTGAAAACGGCTGCCTAAACCAAACCACAGAAGGGAGAATAGCTGCGGCGCGCTGCAGAAGGCGAAGATCGACCCGTAAATCGAGGCTGGTGAGGCGCAAGCCTGCACCGTGAATATGAAAGGGTGACCTCCGCCATTGAATCGTATCATGTGCGACGACGCCAGTCGGCCGGCACGGATGGGTGACTAACGAAGCGCGCTTTCCAAATAGTTAGCATCTCCCCGATTAATTTGCCATGAAAACGAGCGGAATTAAGCTAACGTACAGGGCCCGTATGATGACCAAAACCATCAGCGGTGTGACGCATCCTGCGAAGCAGTTCGGCGGATCCTTCCGCCGACCAGGGCGCTCATTGCCGCCCCTGGACCCCGGCTAGCCCCTTCTGCTGTTGCTTTAGAAAATTCATTCGCCCGGTTGCTTGACACGGCGGTTATGGGTGCCTCGAAATCGTCCAGATTTTAGGGTGCAGCCGTGGTCGAGAGACTGAAGAACGCAGGCGCAATCATCATTGGCAAGACCAACACGCCGTTAATGGCAGGCGACGGTCAAACGTTCAACGATGTCTTCGGCACGACCAATAACCCCTACGACGTGACGCGGACGCCGGGCGGTTCGTCTGTTGGCAGTGCCGCTGCCTTGGCGGCGGGAATGACCTACCTGTGTATTGGGAGCGACCTTGCGGGATCGATCCGCGCTCCGGCCCACTTCTGTGGCGTCTATGGTCATAAGCCAAGTCTTGGAGTGATCCCGCAACGAGGCCATATACCGCCGCCTCCCGATGTGCCGCCTCAGCCGCCGACCGACTTGGCTGTCATCGGTCCCTTGGCCCGCAGTGCGGCCGATCTCAAAGTGGCAATGGTAGCGCTGGGTGGTCCCGACCAGGCAGAGGCCATTGCTTATCGCTGGACGTTGCCACTAGCGAGACGGAACAAATTGACTGACTATAAGATCGGCTTTGTTCTGGACGATCCACTCTGTCCGGTTGTGCCCGAGGTGAAAGATATTCTCTTGGCTGCAATCGACGCGCTTATCAAGACGGGAGCGAACATCAAGGAAGGCTGGCCGCAGGGAGTAATTCCCGGTCAGCAGTACGACACTTGGCAGTACCTATTCAACAGTTTCTCCGACGCACCTCAGATGAGAGACAATCAAGAAACGGAATTTCGCCAGCGAGCCGCAAACCAAGAC
>JBAPOI010000642.1:0-1695 GCA_049279555.1 Candidatus Sulfotelmatobacter sp. | reverse complement strand
CGCCAATATCGTGCAGAGTGTGAAACTCCCCGACGGCAATATCAAGGTGCTCGTTGAAGGCACCGAGCGCGCCAAGATCGTCCAGGTAACGAGCGAAGAAGGTTTCTTCCGCGCCTCGATCCGCGTGGTTCCGATGAAAGCAGAGCCTTCACCCGAGTTGCAACAGGCTTCCAGCCGCGTCACCAACCTATTTGAACAATACGTAAAACTTTCGCAGAGTCTCAATTACGACACGATGATTGCCGCCGTGCGTGTGGAAGATGCCGGCAAGCTCTCCGACGCGATCGCAGCCAATCTGCAGATTCCCGTGGAAGAAAAGCAGGAACTTCTCGAACTCTTCGAGCCGCTGGAACGCCTGAATCGTATCGGCGACATCCTCGAAGTCGAAATCGAGAAGCTGAACGTCGATCGCTCGATCAATACGCGCGTGAAGCGCCAAATGGAGCGCGCCCAGAAAGAGTACTACCTCAACGAGAAGCTCAAAGCCATCCAGAAAGAGCTCGGCCGCGGCGAAGCGAACGAAATCGAACAGCTCAATAAGAAGATCGAAACCTCCGGCATGCCCGAAGGCCCGCAGGAAAAGGCCATGCAGGAGCTCAAGCGGCTCGAGATGATGCCGCCGATGTCGGCCGAATCCACCGTCTCGCGCAACTATCTCGATTGGCTGCTGGCTGTGCCGTGGAAAAAGCGTTCCAAGGAAATTCGCGACATCAATCGCGCCGAAGTAATTCTCTCGGAAGATCACTACGGCCTGGAAAAAATCAAGGATCGCATCCTCGAATATCTTGCCGTCCGGCAACTCGTAAAGAATCCCAAAGGCTCGATTCTCTGCTTCCTCGGGCCTCCGGGAGTCGGCAAGACTTCCCTCGCGATGTCGATTGGCCGCGCCACGGGACGCAAGTTCGTGCGCGTATCTCTCGGCGGCGTCCGCGATGAAGCGGAAATTCGCGGCCACCGCCGCACCTACATCGGCGCGCTTCCCGGCCAGATCATCCAGATGATGCGCAAAGCCGGCACCACGAATCCCGTGTTCGTTCTCGACGAAGTGGACAAAATGTCGATGGACTTCCGCGGCGATCCGTCGGCTGCGCTGATGGAAGTGCTCGACCCGGAACTAAACCACTCGTTCACCGATCACTACCTCGACGTCGAATACGATCTCTCGAAAGTCATGTTCGTGTGCACGGCCAACGTACTGCACACCATTCCGCAGCCCTTGCAGGATCGCATGGAAGTTCTGCGCATCCCCGGCTACACCGAGCAGGAAAAGCATCAAATCGCGCAGCGCTTCCTCGTTCCCAAGCAGCTCGAAGCCACCGGTCTGACGAAAGAGAATCTCAAAATCACCGACGAGGCGATGACGCACGTCATCCGCCACTACACGCATGAGGCCGGCGTCCGAAATCTGAATCGCGAAGTCGCGAATGTGTGCCGCAAGGTCGCGCGCAAAGTGGTTGCCGACAAAACCTTCAAGCTCGAAGTCACGCCTACGAACTTGAACGACTACCTCGGCATCATCAAGTACCGCGATTTCTTCGCCGAGAAGAAAAACGAAGTCGGCCTCACCACGGGCCTTGCCTGGACGGAAGTGGGCGGCGAAGTGCTCTCCACCGAAGCCACGCTGATGCAGGGCAAGGGCCGCTTGACGCTCACCGGAAAGCTCGGCGACGTGATGCAGGAATCGGCGCAGGCGGG
>JBAPOI010000641.1:0-8648 GCA_049279555.1 Candidatus Sulfotelmatobacter sp. | reverse complement strand
GGCATAGGTACGGCAGAGGAGCTGTTTGATGCGGTCCTAGGCTTGGTGTATGACGGCGATCTTTTTCATATCGAGGCGTTTGTGACAGAGAACTTCGCGGGCACGGCCTATTTCTATGTGGTGACGGCGGTGGAGTGAGACTTACTTATATCGCACTCAGCAATTAGGCATTTGCACCAAGGTGCATTGCAACTCTGATCGTAGGGAACTAGCTCCGTACCCGGCGGACACGATCGTAGGAACTCCAAAAACATTTTAAGACTGGAAGCTCAGCCATAAAAGGCTAAGAGCTACAGCTAGAAGCTGGTGTCCATGCAATTTGCCAAAGACAGTTTCTTCCTTACTCTGCAGCAGCGGCTGGCAGCGCTGAATCCTGCGCGAACAGTGACGATCAACGGTGCAACGGTACCGGCAGTGCTCGTGGCAGAAAATTTACCCCCGCCGTCGGCGGAGCCCCAGCCGAATGTGTTCTACATCGAGTGGGGCACAGCAACCGTGATTGACGGACATGCCGGCGATGCAGCGTTGATGAGTCTGCAGTGTGTGGTCTCGTATTACACCCTCGGTACGGTGCAAAGCATGGTGGACCGGGGGCGAGTACTCGGACAGCTTGATGGGGAGCTACTTGCAATCTGCCAGCCGACAAACACCGAAAAATATGATTACACGCAATCGCCGAGTGTAGACCTCGGAACGACCGTATTCTGGAACCAACCGAGTTTTCAGGAGGCTACGACGAGCGGTGTGGAAGACAACACGAGCGCTTATCAGGGACGTGCACCGCGGCGGGCCATGTATGAGCAGGCTTATCAAGATGGACGGGTGGAGCGGCGGGCCGGGCTTACCGTTTTCTTTTTCTCGGAGGTAACGCTTCTATGAGTACTTCTCCACTGCGGCCGGCCATGGTTCCGGTAACGCGGCAGATGCGAGCATACTTTGCTCCGGTAAATCGCACCAGCGAAACTCCGACGATTTTCGACCCGGCTGCAGCTGGGGCATTCCCGCTGGACTCGGCGCCGTCGCCGTGGCTGGATTTGGGATGGATCGGGAACTTCGCACGGTTTTACGACACGCCGACCGGTGTGGTGCGGTCGGGAACGACCGCGCTGCCAGCAGCACAGTTCCGCGGTCCGACCGAAGCACGAGTAGAGTTCGACTTTCGCGAATGGGGAAAGTTGCAAATGGCTCTGGCTGGCGGATCTGAGCACATGAATGTTCTGGCAACCAGTTCCAGCGCGACACCAGCGCCTTCAGGGGGAACGCCGATCGCCGCGGTCGCAGTGCTGCCGGGCTCCACTGCGAGTGAGATTGTCTTTGGCTCGGGGGCGGTCAATGGGTTTGCAACAGGAAATATCTTGGCAGTGGATTTGGACTATCAACAACAGGTTGGCTATGTGGGCTCAGGAATTTCCGCCGCGTACGTGAGCAATCCGGCGGCTGTCAATAACGATGCAAATTATGTGCGGAGGGTGACGTTTAACGTAGGGCGTGTCGTTGAGGTCACGGACACTGCGGTAATTCTGGGGCAGCCACTATTGGCGGGCGCACCGGCGACAGGAGCTTCGGCACAGATGGTAGTCGCATTTGTAGATCGCGAAGGAGGATCGTTCTTTCAGGAATGGTCGGCTCTCTTTGTAGTCGAACCGGAAGCGGGAGGGCGAGTCTGCTTTTACTATCCCCGGCTGAGCCCGAATCCGGGTGCAGGTTCGAATGGCGCAAGTTTCAAGTCCAGCGCCGGATGGAAGCCGCCAACAAGCTCAGGCGGGACGAAACTGAGTGTCTCGGCGAGCTCGACCGTGGCAAGCATGAGAAATTCTTCGCAGAAGTTCCTCCGAGAAGAATTTACTGAACTAGACAGTCCACTGATGTCGGTGGGACTGCATGCGTCCTTTTGGGCGTTGCCTCACACGGACACGAACGACGGTCAGGTGGTTCTGTGTTACCGGAGTTATTTTCCGGCAGCAATGGCGGCGGTGTACTGAGGCTTTCTACTCACTCAAGTGAAAGGCGTCTTGCGTTGTATGCCGCTTTCCGGACTCGGGAAATGCGACCCGCGGTCGCGACGTGTGACGCTTGGCCCGCCGAGAGTATGCCAAGCTAGAAACATAACCTTTCGCCAAGCACCATGAGTAACGGACGATTACGATCTGCACGTACACGTTGCAGGCGAATGAGAACGTGTCAGTAAGGGAGGGGCAGTATTCCAATCGAGATGAAGCTAACTATCGATAACTTGCAGGGGCAAGGTCCCCAGGATTACACCGGTTCGCTCGATGGAACCAAGTCCCCAAGAATAGAGCGGAAGCTCAATCAACCGGCAGAGCTGCAGTTCAGTCTCGTGGCCAACATGCCTGGCTTTATGATTCCTGTGATAGGCGCACGGGTGACGTTGGGCAAAGCAAACGGAAGCGATGTCTTTACAGGATATGTGAGTGCGGCTCCGCAATACGAATACCTCGGTTGGGGCGAGCAGGGCCCTGTATATCGCTACAACGTGGAGGTGCTAAGTGACGAGATCGTGCTCGATCAGAAAGTGTTGCCGAATAGATCCCCTTTTGTAAATCGGAGCGCGGGGAACGCGCTCCAGCAATTAGCGCAGGACGTACTGCCGGGCGAGTTCAACACGGCTGCAGTGCAGGACGTGGACACACTCGCGGTGTATGCGGTCAATCCGCAAAAAACTTTTTCGTTTCACGCAGCTGAAATAGCAGTAGCGGCGCGTGCGAGCGTTCGGACGATGAATGGATCTCTGATCCTGGCACCGGTAGGCGTGACAGCCTATGCGCTGGACGAGAGCGATCCGAATTTTTCTCCGGAAGGCCTGTGGCTTAACAGCCCAAACCTGCTAGTGAACGAAGTGACGATGATCGGACTAGATGAACCTCAAGCTTACGTTCGAGATTATTTCGTAGGGAATGGACTCAGCCTGAAATTTTACTTGTCACAAAAACCATTTGCCCAAACTAAGCCTGCGATGATTGATGAAGAGTACCTGGGGCCAGGTCTGGATCCGGCAACTTGGGTGGTGAATGATCCGACGTCGGCAGTGTCGGTGGTTGCGCAGACCCTGCAGATTGCGGGGGGAACCGGAGTGGATGGACAAACGACGGTGAGCTTTATCGAGGAAATTGAGTTGGGCGGTGCAGTCGTGTTGCAACACGGAGATGTGAGCTTTACGTCCGCATCGAACGGCGTAATAGGCGGGCTCTACGCTGGAGGGGTTTCGGTGACGGAATGTTTGGCGGGATTTCAGATTACGCCGACGGTCGCGGGATCAAGTATTCAGGCACTCATCAACGGATTACTCACCGGACCAGGTTTAGCGACTACTCCTGGGCATCAGTATTTCTTCACGACTTACCTGTACTCGATGGAGGTATATCGCAGCGAGGAAACCTATCACTCTTCATTGCATCCTGCAGGGAGCGGGTGGGGTGGCGGGTCGGTGACGGCAAACGTCCGCTTTGTTCTCGAAGTGCAGGACATTGATCCAAACGATGCAGCGACGCTGGTTGCGCCCGCGACGTTGTTGTACGACGAAGTAGTTCCTATAGCACCAGGCTTCTGTACCTATGCTCTCGTGAATGCGACGAGTATGCAGTGCAGCATCACTTTCACGTATGCCGCCCACATTTCGCTCGGAGAAGTGAGAACCGCTCTTCCGAACGCGAGTTATGTGACGCAGTTAGTGGGGGCACTCTCGGAAGGGGCGCAGTGCGAGATCACAAGCGATTCATCCCTGGACTTTTATCCTCAATACGTACCGGCGCTGAACGAGCTGATCGTGGCTAGCTATCGAGGAAGTGGACGAGCAGTGGCGCAGGTGCAGAATACGACGAGCGTAACCCAACTGCAGAATGGTGCGGATAATGGGACACGGGGTGCAATGCATGTGGCGAAAAATCCGAGCGCGCGTACGGCTGTCGATTGCGAAAACGCAGCTTTAGCAATTCTGGATGACAGCACAGGAACCGCCTGGTCAGGCACCTACGAGACGTGGAGCGACTTTTTGCCAGGTGCCGCAGCCGATATCTTTCCGGGAGATGCAATCGATCTGAACGTACCATCACGTGGAGCGATATTCACGGCGATTGTGCGAGAGGTGGAAATTCAGGTTGCTGATCCTGTGGATGACCGTGGTCTCTACACGATTCGCTTTGCCAACGACTTGGCGGCGCCGTTGGCAATTGACTATGGCGCGAGTTCAACCACGATTGCTTTACAGGACATGCCTCCACTTCTGGCTACGACACAGGTCGGGACTTATTATCAGTCCAATCTTACCGAGGCACAGATCACCGCAGTCAGCTCGACGACAGTAGAGATCGATGTCGGAGTGGCGCCCGCGAGCGGCGGCGGCGGCGTGGAGATTCGCGAGAACGACTATGGTTGGGGGCAGGCGAACGACAGGAACTTGCTGGGACGGTTCGAAACGCAAACCTTTAGCCTCGCTCGCGTGGCGCGGACTCAGACTTATTTCTTGAGGCTCTATGATGGTTCGTCTCCCCCGAAATATTCAAGATATTCGGCCGCGTTACACGTTGACTATCCTTTGTAATAATCTATTCGCGATGGGGGCATAGGTAGTGATAGAGAGATCGCGCTGCGGGCAATTGACGTTGAGTTTCAGCGCGCAGTGCTGGATAAACTGGTGAGGTTGGAAACAAAGATGGACACGCTTGTGGGAAACGGGCAACCGGGACGAATGAAGATAACCGAGGATAAGGTTGCCATGCTGGAACGAAGTGACTTGCGTAACAGCCTCCACAACCGGATGGTGAATGGGGCCATTAGCGCGGCGATCAGCGTGGCGATTGCATTGCATAAGTATTGGATTAAGTAGGAGAGAAGCTTAATCGTAAGGTCCGAGAGCCTGCCGCCAGATTCACTGCGGGGCAGTGCTCCCGTTGTTTACTGCATTCCGCTCGATACAATTTAAGCGATTCAGAATGAGAGGAAAATCATGAGCACAATACCAAGTACGACTATCATCAGCAATTTGAAGAACGCAACCGCAGCCACTGCGAACACCTTGAAAAGTTCAGCAGCGGGAGGAATTGATGTGTCGGGGATGCTCGCATTGGCTTTAAGCAAGGCCGGAGAATTGAAGGTCTGTCTGAGTTTGATTGTCAAATCAACCGACGGGGCCGATCCGAACCTGGTGACCCTGAACGATATTCTGGCCAGCCTCACCTAAGATTGCGGTCTAATCCGCGAGACGCCGCAGGCTCCCATCGAACGACTTGAGCGTCGAAAATATTCGAAGGAGGAAAGTGTGGACTTTCTATCTCAATTGCTGCGAGGAATTGCATTTGTTCCGGCGCTGGTCAGTGGAATCGAAGGGCTCTTCGGCGATAAGCCGGGGACAGAAAAAAAGGATGCGGCGATGTCGTTCTTACAGAATGCACTGGCGATGACGGATCAGATCGCCGCTCGGGAGATCATCGAGCCGGAGAAGTTCAGGAACGGCATTTCCAAAATTATAGATGGTACGGTCGACTGCCTGAATGCCTCCACATGGTGCAAACATCCGTCGTCCCCTACGAGTGCCCACCCCACCGCCTAAAGCTAGCCCACTTCCTCATTCCAATTTTCGAGCGTCTTCTTCACCAGCGCCATGAATTGGTCGGCGACGGCCCCGTCGATGAGGCGATGGTCGTAGCCAAGCGTGAGGTGAACGACTGAGCGGATCGCGATGGAGTCGTTGCCTTCTTTATCGGTGACAACTAGCGGCATCTTCGTGATGCCGCCGACGCCCATGATTGCCGAGTTTGGCTGGTTAATAATAGGCAGACCGAAGACAGCGCCAAACTGGCCGGGATTAGTGACAGTGAAAGTTGAACCTTCGACGTCCTCCGGTTTGAGCTTCTTACTGCGGGCTCGCTCGCCAAGGTCGGTTATGCCACGCTGCAAGCCAAGGAAATTCAAGTCGCCGGCGTTCTTGAGGACGGGAACAATGAGTCCCCAGTCGAGAGCGACTGCGATACCTACATTGATGTAGCGGTGGTAGCGGATGCTGTCGCCCTCCATCGAGGCGCTGATGATCGGCCACTGCTGTATTGCGATGATTGCAGCACGCACGAAGAATGGCATGAAAGTGAGCCGAACGCCGTGGCGCTGTTCGAAGCCACTCTTGTGCTTGCCGCGTAGTGTCACAATGCGCGTGAAGTCGACTTCATACATGCAGTGAACGTGAGCACTGGTGCGGCGGGATTCGATCATGCGCTGCGCGATAATCTTGCGCATGTTGGTTAAAGGAACAAGGTCACCTGGATAAGCAGCAGGGGCCGGAGGGCGTGGGCTAGGTGCAGCGGCGGCCGGTTGGGGAACAGGGGCGGATGGATCTGCCGGCGGCTGCGCAGGGCGCTCGATAAAGGCCATGATGTCCTGTTTGGTGATGCGCCCGCCAAGTCCCGTACCCGAGACTTGCGAAAGGTTGACGCCGTGCTCGCGAGCAATTTTGCGAACAAGCGGCGAAGAGCGAGCCTCCTCGTCTTCGGTTGACTGGGGCACTGCCGACTCTCGTGTTGGAGGAGCGCCCGCATGTGCGGCAGCTTTATTTTCTTCTTTCTTCTCGGGCGCTGATTTCTCCTGCGCCGCTTTCTCTGGGGTCGCTGCTGGCGCTACCTTGGCTGGTGCCGGAGCGGCTTCGCCGTCCACGGCGATTGTCCCCACTATCGTGTTGACACCGACCGTTGTGCCTTCCGTGACTTTGATCTCCTGGAGAACGCCAGAAGCAGGGGCGGGAATTTCTGCGTCAACCTTATCGGTGGAGATTTCAAAGAGAGGTTCGTCACGCTGGACTTTGTCTCCCGGCTTTTTCAGCCACTTGGTGATCGTACCCTCGACGATGGACTCACCCATCTGAGGCATGATGATGTCAGTCGGCATGATTTCCTTCCATAAGGCCTACGCTTCACAGCAGAGGCCGGAGGCAACCAAATATTATAGCGGTTATAAGAGATGCCTTGAAAAAATGCCTGTGTATGCGGCCAATATTGTGTCCGCATCCTTCCGTTTATGGGCAGTGATGTTCCGGTTCTCCCCCCGCTGATCATTTATTCGTGCTTGATTGGTTTCTCTTCCTCTCCCGATGGTGCCGTTACTCCAAAACTCATTTTCCAGTAGTCCTGCACAGCGGGGGGAAGCTTCTCCAAGTGCGACAGGAGGCTGGTGATTTTCCACATGTCTTGTTCGCTCAGAGTTTTTTCCCAAGCGGGCATCCCCGTATAACGGACGCCAGTACGAATCGTATAGAAGATGTGCCACTCGGGATCATCGGGTGGATCGGAGACGAGGTTTGGAGCAGGAGGGTAGAAAGAGTTCGCGAGAGACGCGGGTTTGCGATCGAATGCACCGTGACAGACGGCGCAATTCATCGTGTAGAGCTTCATGCCGTCTTCAAAATTCTGGTCGGTTGGGGGGAGAGGATTCGTCACGCGCGGGGCGTGTCGCTCCATTGAGGCATCGACTGCTCCGTTTGCGATGCGCCGCTCGAGGTGCGGCGGCGCCACATTTGCGTTGGTGGGTATAAAGCCCAGCATGGCGATGCCCAGTCCGCCTAGAATGAGCACGAGAACAGTAATGATGACACCGAGAATGAATTTGCCCATGATTCCTCCGGGAGGAACTATTGTGGCAGAAGTAGTAGGTGTGACGCCAGTTCGCCGCAAACTCCAGCGCCCTAATACGCTTTTAGCCGCCGAGCTTCGCGCACTACGTCGCCGACTTTAGGCAAGTAATGCTCTTCCTGCGGCGGAGAGAATGGAATTGCCGAGTCTAGCCCGGCGATGCGCACTATGGGTCCGTCGAGATCGTCGAAGGCTTCTTCGTTGATAATGGCAGCAATCTCACCCGCTAATCCTCCAGTGCGGGAATGCTCGTGCAAGATGATGACTTTATTTGTTTTCTTGACTGTCTGCACGATCGCGTCGCGGTCGAGCGGGGAGACGGTGCGTAAGTCTAGGATCTCGAGGTCGATTCCTTCGTTGCTGAGAATTTCCGCGGCTTCTAACGCCGTGTGCACCATCGCGGCATAAGTAATGATGCTAAGGTCGCGGCCTTCGCGGACGATGTTCGCCTTGCCGATGGGAACGACATAGTCTTCCGTGGGAACTTCGCCTTTAATGCGACGATAAAGATACTTATGCTCGAAAAAGATGCAGGGGTTATTGTCGCGAATGGCGGCTTTGATCAGACCCTTGGCGTCGTAGGGCGTAGCGGGGCAGATGACTTTGAGTCCGGGATTGTGGACGAACCACATCTCAGGATTCTGCGAGTGGAACGGACCGCCGTGGACGTATCCGCCGCTAGGGCCGCGCAGTACGAGTGGGGCAGGTGCTCCCCACAGATAGTGTGTCTTCGCGACCATATTGCTGATCTGGTTGAAGGCGCAGCCGATGAAGTCCATGAACTGGAATTCGGCGACGGGACGCATGCCGGTGAGCGACGCGCCGAAGGCCGCGCCCACAATGGCAGACTCGGCGATGGGCGTGTCGATGACGCGCTCGGGGCCGAAGCGGTCGATGAAACCGTCGGTGACTTTGAATGCGCCGCCGTAGATGCCGATGTCTTCGCCGAGGCAGAAGACGGAGGGGTCGCGGTCCATTTCTTCCCAGATTCCCTGGCGGATGGCTTCGAGGTAGGTT
>JBAPOI010000640.1:0-2681 GCA_049279555.1 Candidatus Sulfotelmatobacter sp. | reverse complement strand
ACCTGTTTTCGCCCGACCTCAGTACCGGCGCACGATTGGTGGGTACAGTCCGAAGCAGAACACCGTTCCGGTCGAAAACACGTATCGTTCCTTTTCCCCAATACTCGGCGTAATCTCCCGTCCTCATTTCCCCGGGAATCACAACCTTCACCGACCCAGCCGAAATCTCAACATCCGTTAACACACTGCTCCGCTCCTCGAGTGCTTCCACCAGACCGATCCGGCATCGTACTCCGCTGCCCTTGGCGTAACGCATCCAGCGCAGGTTGAGGGCAGCTACGTTCCCGTAATTGAAACCGTACATGGCCGCCTTGTAGCGATAGTTCGAAGAGACCGGCGGGAACTCAGCGAGCATCCTGCTGGTCCCAGGCTCGGGCAGGATGACCGTTTTAGTGCCCCGAAAATTCAAATCGATGTAATAGTCGCGATAGGTTGTATCCCCGGTTTCCAATTGAATGTTGAGGACCGGTGTTTGGCCTGAAGCTTGCTCCGGCCCCTCGACCTCCAGTCGTACTGCCAGGGCGCGATGCGTTCTGAGGTCAACTGCCTTCCCCGTCGTCCGGTCACTCGCCCCAACCATGAACACGCCGCCAGAGTTCTGCGCCGCTTTGCTCAACGAGACGCGCTGCACGAGCGCCCCAGGCATAGCATCTTGAGCGCTCGGCGGCCCAACTTCAACCAGCGGGTGCCCCCGCAGCAACGGAATATTTGCCGGATCGCCCATGGCCGCGAGTTCCGGCTCCACCTGCAGTCGAAACCTCAGCGGCTGCTCATCGAATTCGTTTTTTACGGTGATCTCTCCCGGTATCGCCATCCGTTGCGCGTCGTACCGGATCGGATGGAACTCTCCGCGCCTGCTCATATGCCACTCGCCCAGCGCCAACTTGTCGCGTACCGCCTTCGGCACTGCGCCACTGAGCCTCAATTGTTCATATTCGCCCAGCAGCTTCAGCATCTCCTCACTGCGGCCATTTGCTTTCAGCGCACTCAGGTCTGTCTCAAGAGACACGGCCGAATCCAGCGCAAGCATCCGCACCGCGTAGTACTCCAATTCATCAGGGGTGGTAGCAGGGTGATCTGGTGTATCTTGGAGGAATCCTACCCAGCCTAGTTCCGCGGGAAGAAAATTGTTGTGGTGGAGGAGCCAAACGTCGGCGATCTTGTGATCGTCTAAATATTGCTTTGCGGCCACCGCCGCAAAGTCGTCGCAGGTGCCACGGGAAAAGATATGCCACGTCCAAGGCGTTATCCCCGAACCCTGTACGAGCAGGTCGCGCGTCGACCGCTCCCATATCTGCATCTGCTGCACGCCTACCCAATACCAGAACGGCCCGTCTGCAACATTTACTTCCCCACCGTCGAAATAGATCATGTCAAAGCCGACTCGGTTGACCACTCCAGAGATGCGATCGGAAATCGTCTCCGCCAGCGGTGATCGAAGATCCGCCAAGTATGAGTTGTATCGCTCGACCAGGTGCTGGACGATTGCGCCAGCCAAGTGCGGCTCGGGCTTCGATCCCGCAAACCCGCGCCCACACCGGACCAGTCTCGCGCCGTCGATCTGGTCGCAGTGAATGATCTCGTGGTCGATAACGAAGTCGGAGGAACCCGCTGCCATCAAAGAACCAGCCAAGATCGACGTCGCTATCAGTTCTGTCGCACTCTCGCTCACATCCGCCGAGAGCGTCGTCTGGCCGTCCTTGAGCAATCCAGGATCCGGCGTCGGATGTACCAACGGATCGTTCTTCCCCACGAAGCTCGTCAGCATGTGCATGCCAACTTTGAGTCCCGCAGCATGACACTTTTCGATTACTGACTTGAGGCCCGCCTCTCCGTGGGGAAAGTTCTTCAAGTTGATCGGATAAGACCCCAAAGACGAGGACCACGTGCCAACATAAATGAGGATGTATCGGAATCCACCCAATTTCGCGCACCGAATCGTCTCGTCTGCGTTGGCTTCACTCAGGTCGGTAAAGAGATAACTGGTGCGTGCATCCATCGAATGTTTGGCCCATTTGCCGCCTATCGTTGGATTTGGAAGTTGAAAATCCTGCTCCACTTTCTGAACTACATCTAGGAACCGGGAAGTGGGCACGGCGATGATCGCAACGCTTTGGCCCTGCATAGACAACTCAGAATAGACAGAGGCCCCTAGAACCTGGCCTGTGATGTGGGAGTTGACCTGTTGGCTTAAGCCCATGAGGCCGGCTGCAAATTCGTCATCCCATTGCACGCCGAGCACTCCACCCGAGTTCGCCAACGTTGTGCTGAGTTGCATCAGACGAACTTCTTCGATGCCGTCTCCCTGAACTCCCTCGAGTTTGACCACTATGTACTCTGCCGACGAAGTGATGCGGTAATCTGCAAACACGCCGGAGGTCCCGAACGTGACGTGGAGCATGACACCTTTTCGCTCCATCGCCGAAGATGAGAACAGCCGGCCATCTTTCCTGACCGCCGCAAATGGAAGTCCCTTCGGTCGCAATAGCTCTTTGCCATTCTGCTTCTCGATCAGGTTGAGTGCATCGCCATTCGACCCGATCACCAACCGTGCCGTGCTGCTCTCGAAGACGAAAGACTCCGCCTTTGCGGCATTTGCTGCCGCAAAGGCTAGAAAGAACGCAAACAATAGTCGCATCGCCATCAGCTTTCCAGGAAGGGCGCAAACCTCGATCTTGCTC
>JBAPOI010000639.1:0-25491 GCA_049279555.1 Candidatus Sulfotelmatobacter sp. | reverse complement strand
CTCGCGCTTCGCGCGAGACAAATTCCGCTCAGGATGACAGCGCTGCTGGAAGAGCAGTTCAGTTGGGGCTGGATTTTAGCTCTGAGTGATTCCCAAGGGCGGATTCTTTGAACTCTGCGAGAGGCGGAAGGACCACATCCAGATCAACAGGGCAGCGTCGTAAGCAGTAAGTGATACAACTCCCCATATATACTCGAAGCTGGCTCCGTAGTCGGAAAGTTTCGTTGTCATCAAAAGCATGATCGTCGCGTACATGCCAAAACCCGCAGCAATGCCAATCGAGTGCTGAGGCCAGCGCAGGCTTAGGAGCGGTGTCAGGCTTGCTAATGCAGCGAAAGTAAGGACCTGGGCAACGCGAACAGCGATTTGTCCTGTGATAATCCAGATCATGTAATCCTTCACTTGCGGCGGTACAGCCTGCATTCGCGCGATGCTTAGGAAAACACCGGCGGCTATGATGGCGGGGAAGAGCAAGTGCCTCCACCAAACCCGGGTTACATTCCGGAAAACACCTTGAAACACCTCGAAGAGCGCCAGCGTTCCTAAGAGTATGTACACCGCGTCGGTGGACCAGTATGTCCAAACGCGTGCGTAAGGGCGGTTATGGACAACGAATCTCGCGGCGCCAGCGGCCACTCCGAAAGCCGTGTAGGCAAAGAAAAACGGAAACGTGCGGTAAGCGCGCCTGCGAAACAACAGCCAAAGCAGAAACGCCTGTAAAAAAAATGGGATGTACCGCACGAAAAGCATCATGCCGCGAGCAGCTTACTGCACCGGCCTAGAATTTTCGATAGCGCTTTCGTGTGGCGAGGCTCGCCTGATCGTGGGGCAAAGCGCGTTAGTGGGCGGCGGGCTAGTGAATTGTCTTGGTCTTCCTCGACATATAGTCCATCAGCAAATACTGCCCCAGCGTGTACGGCGTGGTGAAGTAGGCTTTGCCGCGGCACATTTCAGTTACTTTCTGGACAAACTGCACCAGTCCATAATCCGATGCGAGCATGAAGGTGTTGATGAGCACTCCGGCGCGCTTGCACTTCGAGACTTCTTCGAGCGTCTGGCTCACTACTAAGGGATCGAGGCCGAAGGCGTTCTTGTAGATGCGTCCGTCTTCAAGGGTGAGGGCGGAGGGCTTGCCGTCGGTGATCATCACGATCTGCTTCATGTCTTTTCGCTGGCGCTGCAGAATTCTCTGCGCCATGCGCAGGCCCTCGCGCGTGTTGGTGTAATAAGGGCCAACCTTAACGCGAGCCAGTTGCGAGAGAGGAACTTCTTCGGCGGAGTCGTGAAAGAGCACGAGCGACAGCGAGTCACCGGGATACTGCGTGCGGATCAGATGCGACAACGCCATGGCAACTTTTTTGGCCGGCGTAAATCGATCTTCGCCGTAGAGAATCATCGAGTGTGAACAATCGAGCATGAGCACCGTCGCGCACGAAGACTGATATTCGCACTGGTGAACCTTTAGGTCGGAATATTCGATGTTGAGCGGCAGTGAGAGGCCTTCGCGCTGGATTGCGCTGGATAACGTTGCCGTGATGTCGAGGTTTAGCGTGTCGCCAAATTCATAAGTACGGGAAGCGCCGCTGGCCTCGATGCCGGTCGCCAGGTCGCGCGTATCGTGGCGTCCAAAGCTGGATTTGCCGAGCGAGCCGAGCAGGTTCCGCAGCGATTTGAAGCCGAGGAAGTCGAGGCTCTTATCGGTGATCTCGAATTTGGCTTGCTGCTGGTTTTCGCCAATTTGCCCACCGGTGCCTGACGGTCGCGAGGGGTCGGGCGGCTCATCGATGGAGATGTAATCTTCCTGCTGCATGCGCTCAATCAGCTTTTCGATCAGCTCGTCGAGTTCGCCATCGGCCGCCATTTGCTGCAGGCGTTCCCGCATGTCATCGTCGAACTGATCGCCCTCCATCAAGGCCTGCTCAATCGCTCGGCGAAGGTCGTCGAGCGTCTGCTCGCCCTCAGGCATCTCGTACCACATGTCGCTCTGAAAGCCGCTTTGCAGCAGATAATCCGAGAGCGCGCTGAGCAAGTCTTCCATGCTCATCTCGCCGGCGGGGTCGGGAACGTATTTGGAATAACGTATGCGCTTCATAATCGCTGCTGGCTTCTAGCTGCTAGCTTCTAGCAAGAAATGTTTGGCTAGAAGCCAGGAGCTAGAAGCTTTCAATTGAATTGCCTTCTCTGCCGGTACGGTGGTTCTTCTTTCTCGAAACTCTTGTCTCGCTCGCGCGGCTCGGGTTTTTTCTCGCCAGCTTTGAAAACTCGCTCTTCGTTGCGTCCGATGCGTTTGTGCGCGTGCAGGCCTTCGAGGATGAACTCCGCAGCGGATACTTGCTGCTCCGGGCTTTCTTTCTGCGAGACGCCGAGCGGACCTAACTTGTCGATCAATCCCTGAATCTCTTTCAAGTTTTCAAGAGCTTCGAGAGCTGCAACGGAATCCGACAACTGAATCTCGCCTCCAAGGTCAAACCACTGCACGATTTGCTGCACGTTCGCGCCGGTGAAATATTGATCGTAAGTTTTGGCGATGGCCGCGCGGATCAGCTCGCGGCCCACAAAGTCGGCGCCTTTCATCTCGCCCTCGTATTCGAGTTCGAGTTTGCCGGTAATCGCGGGCAGAGCCGAGTAAACATCGCTGACGCGAGGGACTACGATCTTCTCATCATTGCGAATGGCGCGGCGCTCGGCGTTCGAAATCACGTTCTCCATGGCAGAGATCGGCAGGCGCTGGCTGACACCGGAGCGTTTGTCGATTTTCTTATCCTCGCGCGCCGCGAAGGCGATGCGCTCGATTACTTCTTGAATGTAATTGGGCAGGTGCAGAAGTTGTCCGTTACGCCTGGTCCAGGCTTCCTGCGCGGTGATGGCGATACCTTCATCCACAGTCGCAGGGTAGTGGGTGCGAATCTCGGAGCCGATGCGGTCTTTCAAAGGCGTGATGATTTTTCCACGCGCCGTGTAATCTTCGGGATTTGCGCTGAAGACGATGGCGACGTCGAGCGGCAGGCGAATGGGATAGCCCTTAATTTGCACATCGCCTTCCTGCATGATGTTAAACAGGCCCACCTGAATTTTTCCAGCGAGGTCGGGAAGCTCGTTGATGGCGAAGATGCCGCGATTCGCGCGAGGCAGCAGGCCGTAATGAACCGTGAACTCGCTCGAAAGTTCGTGCCCTCCGCGGGCGGCTTTGATGGGGTCAATATCGCCGATGAGGTCCGCGATCGTCACGTCAGGCGTAGCAAGTTTCTCCACGTAGCGATCATCAGCGGTGAGATAAGAAATCGGAGTCGCGTCTCCGAGGCGCGCAACTTCTTCGCGGCAACGGCGGCAGATGGGCGCGTAAGGATTGTCGCGAATCTCGCATCCGGCGAGATAAGGCATGTGAGGATCAAGCAGCGTCGTAAGCGCGCGCAGGATGCGGCTTTTGGCCTGGCCTCGCAAGCCGAGCAGAATGAAGTTGTGCCGCGAAAGAATCGCGTTCACAATTTGCGGCACAACCGTATCGTCGTAGCCCACAATGCCGGGGAAAATGCTGGCGTCCTCACTGTCACGCAACCGGGCGATCAGGTTTTCACGGAGTTCGTCTTTCACGCGGCGTGTGCGCAAACGATTTTCGGAAAAGACACTGCGGCGCAGTTCGCCGAGCGTATGCGGAAGACTCATGAAAACCCCCGGGAGCACTTTTCTGGATTATACGCGGAGATGGACGAGCCGTTTATCTGAGGCGTCAAGCGGTGCCAAAATCCGGAACCGTTCCTGGAAAGCAAATCCAGCCGTTGGTATGCGGCGAACGACTAACGACGAACGGCTAACGACGAACGGCTAACGACGAACTTTCTAGCGGACGTGCCCGTTGCCGCCCGCCTTTGTTCGCGCTCGTGCGGCGCGATGCAGGTTGGGAATAACTGTCTCGAGATAAGTAATGAGTAAAGAGATTCGCTCTGGTTCGGAGCGCAGAGAAAGAAGCTTCTGCTTGAAATCCAGATCGAGCGGCAGCGACCCCGCCAGATAAAAAGACAGCATCGATGGGTCCGCGGCCGAGAGATCCTGCGCAGCGCCGGCGAGGGCGAGCAATTCGGAGTGCAACTGCACCGCGCGCGCCGCCTCTTCTTCGTTCGGCGCTGTTCCGGGTGCGTCTTCGATCATGACAACTTCGGCGCGGAGAAAACTCCGTTCCTGGTTCACACGTACGACCTCGAAACGTTGACGGCCTTCGGTAACGATATCAAGGCGGCCGTCGTCGTACTCTTTCACCACGGTGACAATCTCGGCGGTGCATCCTATCTCAGACAGATTTTGTTCGACGGCGCGCACAATGCCAAATGTGCGATCCTGTGCGAGACACTCGCCGATCATTTCTTTGTAACGTGGTTCGAAGATGTGCAAGGGCAGGGGAGTGCCGGGAAACAGGACAACATCGAGCGGAAAAAGTGGAATGAGGGCGTCCAAGGACTCTCCGGTAGCGAACGCGGGGATGACAGCAGCACGAGCGCGCCGCTCCTGATTGTACCTCAGCGCTTGACTTCACTCGTCGCAGAGGAATAAAAGCGCGCTATGGACTTAGCAGGCAAAATCGTGGTCATTACCGGCGCTTCGATGGGGATCGGAGAGGCCATCGCGAAGATTTTCGCCGATCAGGGAGCCAGCGTTGTGATGCTCTCTCGCGACGCCAGCCGGCTGGAAGAGGCCAGAGCGCGCGTGGGACATACCGAGCGCACGCTGGCCCTGACCTGCGATGTGCGGCATCGCGAGGATATCGACCGCGCGATTGGGCTCACGGTGCATCATTTTCAAAGAATTGATGTATGGGTGAACAATGCCGGTCATGGATTGCTGGACTCAGTCGCGCAGCTCAACATGGCGGCCTGCCGGGAGATGTTCGACACAAACTTTTTCGGAGCGATCGGAGCGATGCAGGCGGTAATCCCAGTAATGCGGCGGCAGGGGGGTGGAACGATTATCAACATTTCAAGCGTCGCAGGGCATATTCCAATCCCGTTTCATGCCGCTTACAGCGCTACAAAATTCGCGCTGAACGCCATGGGCAAAGCAGCAGGCGTGGAATTAAAGAATGACGGTATCCATGTGCTAACGGTGTGTCCTGGTTACGTGCGTACGGATTTCGGCAAGAATGCGGTTCAAGGGAACGAAATGAAGCGAGTGCGTCCACAGTCCGTGCGCGGCATCAGCGCCGAGCGCGTGGCGCGGGCCACGCTGCAGGGATATTTGAAACAGAAGCGGGAAGTCATTGTGCCCTGGACGATGTACGTGCCGCAGAAGATTTATCAACTCTTCCCGTGGCTGGTCGAGTGGGCAATGGCGAAGATGGCGAAGTGAGAATGTTTATCCCAGCTCTGCCAGCATAGCTTCCATCTCCGACTGCGCGTGCAAATTGCCGGTGCGGCGAGCGGAGGCGATGCCATCAGTAAGCATCGTCTTTGCATCGGCGATCCGGTCGGCACGTGCCAGCGTCTGCGCGGCCATGAAGTAGCCCGGGGTGTAATCAGGACTAGCTTTCAGTAGAATCGAAAACTCTGCCAGCGAACGATCCAGATCGCCCTGCTTCGAATATTCCATCGCTAAGCCATAGCGAGCGAAAGTGTCGTTCGGGTTCTGAGTAAGGATATCGTTGAGTGCGGCGATGCGGTCCATAAGTTAGTTCTCAGTTAGAAAAGGGTACTACAAATCGTCGCTAGGTCTTTTCCCTTCGAGTTGGCTTGTCCCCACAGGCTAGGTAGAATGAGCACTCTTTAATATTTTGATCTTCTTTTGATCTCAGGAGGTCGAGCGGTGGCGTGTCCGTTTTTTATGCCGATAGAGAAGTTGGAGAACGGCCATTGGTTGCATGCGCAGCGGCTACCGCTGGGATGCGGATGGCGAGGGCATTGCACCGCACCCGGACACGAAGGCGAGATTCCGTCGCCGGAAGATTTGCGCGATTTCTGCAACCTTGGTTACGCCGACGCTTGCGGACGGCTGCCCATAGAGCGCGCCTGGGATTCAGTCCGCTTTGCCGCCAGAACGGTCTGTGGCGATGGGAACGCGACCGGAGGGCGGATTCAAGTGCGTTATGTATGCGAGCGGAGTCACTTTCCCGCGGAGCATGGAGTGCTGGAATTTGAGCCATCCACGGCGCATTGCGAGCAGCCTCATCGCGACCGCCGTGTGCAACGTATGGCCGAGTGCTTTCTGGCTTCGTATGTGGAGAAGCGAAAGCCGCAGGAAGTGACGCCGCGCGCCAGCTAGGGCGTATTAGTTACGGATATCTTAGAACTGAGGTGCCGATTGCAGACGCGAAAGAAAACAGTTTCAAATCACGGCCAACGCAAAGTGGAAAAAGCGGAAGAAATCGACGTACGGGTCGAGGTGATCGACGAATCGCTGTTAGGCCGGCCGGTGCGAGACTCGCAATCGGAAATGGCGGAGCTTGTTCTACCGAACGATGCGAACCCACTCGGCGCCTTGCTCGGCGGGCGCTTGATGCATTGGATTGATCTTGCCGGGGCCATGGCCGTTCATCGCCACGCGCGAAGCTACGCGGTCACCGCGTCGGTGGATCACATCGACTTCTTGGTTCCAGTTAGGGTCGGCGATCTGGTGATCCTGCGTTCTTCGGTGAATCGCGTTTTTCACACCTCGGCGGAAGTTGGCGTAAAAGTTTTTGTAGAGAATTACATCGCGGATACAGCGCAGCACGTGGCCTCGGCGTACCTGACGTTTGTCGCCATCGACCGGGAAGGGAATCGCCTGACGGTTACGCCGGTGATTCCGGAAACCGACGAACAGCGACGGCGGTATGACGATGCTGGCCGGCGGCGCGAAAGCCGTCGCTCGGAAGTGGAGCGGCGGCGCAAGACGAAAAAGTGATCCGCCCGCCGATGTGATCGGGATCACACCTCATCTCCTACAAAACGGATATCCTATCCGAGTTCCCCCGAGGGCGTTTCATGGATAGTGCGCTTCTAGTCCACCGCATTCATTTCGCATTTACGGTCACCTTCCACTATCTCTTCCCGCAACTCACCATGGGCTTGGCCCCGCTGATTGTGGTGCTCAAAACGATCGCGCTGCGCCACAACGACGAAACCTACCATCAGGCAGCGCGCTTCTGGGCACGGATTTTTGGTATCAACTTCGTGCTCGGCGTGGTGACCGGAATTCCCATGGAATTTCAGTTTGGCACGAACTGGTCGCACTTCTCGCGCTTTGCCGGCGGCGTGATCGGGCAGACGCTCGCTATGGAAGGGGTCTTCTCGTTCTTTCTGGAGTCCACATTCCTCGGCCTCTTTCTCTATGGGGAAAAGCGCCTCAGCCCGCGCGCGCACTGGTGGTCCGCGGTAGCCGTATTCCTGGGATCGTGGCTTTCCGGTTTCTTCATCATCGTCACCGACGCGTGGATGCAGCATCCCGTAGGCTACACCCGCGCCGCCGACGGTTCGCTGCAACTCGCCAGCTTCTGGGAACTCGTTCTGAATCCGTGGGCCTGGTGGCAGTATGCGCACAATATGGGTGGCGCTATGATCACGGGCGCATTTGTGATGGCTTCCGTGGGTGCGTTTTATCTGCTGTGGGGAAAGTTTGAGGCGCATGGCCGGATTTTTCTACGTGTAGGCGTTGTGGCCGGATTGATCTTCAGTGTCTTGCAGTTGTTTCCAACCGGCGACGGCCAGGGGCGCATGGTCGCTGTGCATCAACCTGTCACACTGGCGGCCATGGAAGCGCTCTTCGTAAGCCAAGCCGGAGCGCCGCTGGTCATCCTCGGGCAGCCGGATGTCGATCAGCGAAAGATCGATAATCCGCTGCAGTTTCCCGACGTGCTTAGCTTCCTGACCTACCGGGCGTGGAAGGCCGACGTGCAGGGACTCGACGCGTTCCCGTCGAACTTGTGGCCGGAGAATATCGCGCTTCTCTACTACAGCTACCACATCATGGTTGGGCTGGGGACGTTCTTCATCGCCATCATGGTGATCTCGGCATTCTTGTTGTGGCGTCGCAAGCTATTTTCTGCGCGATGGATGCTGTGGATTCTGCTGATGGCCTTGCCATTCCCTTACATCGCTAACACCGCCGGATGGATGACAGCGGAACTCGGCAGACAGCCCTGGCTGGTTTACGGCTTGATGCGCACAGCCGACGGATTTTCGAAGATGGTGTCGGCAGGCAACGCCATGTTCACGCTGTTGGGCTTTCTCGGAATGTATATGGTGTTGGGAATTTTGTTCCTATTCTTGGTGCGCCGTGAGATTGAGCGCGGCCCCGTGGCCGAAGCGAGTTCAGGACACTAGTGAGTTCAGGACATCAGGATGTGTTGGGAAGGGCACGACTTTAGTCGTGCCGATAATGCTCCAAGAAAGTAACGGGCTTTAGCCTTGAGGGAGCCATGGAAACCTTATGGTTCATGATCGTGGCCGTGATGGTGGCGGCTTACGTGGTGCTCGACGGCTTCGACCTGGGCGCCGGCGCAATCTATCTCGGCGCGGGCAAGACCACCGAAGACCGCCGCAAAATCCTGCGCGCCATCGGTCCGGTGTGGGACGGCAACGAAGTCTGGCTGCTCGCCGCCGGCGGCACTCTCTACTTCGCTTTTCCGCTGCTCTATGCCTCGAGCTTCAGCGGCTTCTACCTACCGCTGATGATAGTCCTGTGGCTGCTGATGCTGCGCGGCATTGGCATCGAACTCCGCGCCCACATGGAGAATCCCGTCTGGGTCGGCTTTTTCGATCTAATCTTCTGCGTAGCCAGCGTCCTGCTTGCGATTTTCTTCGGCGCAGCTCTTGGCAACGTCGTGCGCGGCGTACCTCTGGGAGCGGATGGATATTTCTTCGAGCCGCTCTGGACGAATTTCAGAGTCGGCGCGATTACCGGAATCCTCGACTGGTACACCGTGCTCACCGGCGTAATCGCACTAGTAACTTTAACCGCACATGGGTCTCTGTATATCGCCGTCAAAACAGACGGCGACTTGAATCAGCGCACCCGCGCCATCGCAATGTGGGCGTGGCCGCTGCAACTGCTCCTGACCATCGTGGGCCTGGCGGCAACCTGCTACGTGCAGCCGAGCGTCCTCAACAACTACAAGCAGCATGCCATTGGCTATCTGATTCCGGTGATCGTGTTCGGCAGCCTCGGAGTCATGATCTATGCCATCCGAAAAGCCCAGGACAAACTTGCTTTTGTAGGCTCGGCTCTTTATGTCGTTGGAATGCTGGTCGGTGCGGCCTTTGCGCTGTATCCCGTAGTATTGCCGGCCAGCACGAATCCCGCCTACAGCCTGACCATTTACAACACGGCCGCAGGCCGTCACGGCCTAACCGTCGGCCTCACCTGGTGGTCTCTAGGAATGGTTCTCGCCTTCGGATATTTCGTTCTGCTGTTCCGCATGTTCCGCGGAAAAGTGCGACTGGAAGGGGAAGGCTACTAACAGCCTTCGAAGGCCTCATACTGGATCTTGATTGGCATGTTTGTGTAGGGATATCTGCCCCCGGCTCTGCGGTTGGTACTGATGACGCTCGTACCATTCCTCGCTTAGATCTCTCCAGGATGGATTGCCTGAAACGATGAGTGCGATTTTCTTGATTCGCAGCCAGCCTTTGATGCGCTTTTCGCGTTCGATGGCGTTGCGAATGTCGTCGAAACGTTCGAAATAAACTAATCGGCCCAGCTTGTATTTTGCGGTGAATCCTGATCCAGTGCCGGTCTTGTGCTCGCGTACTCTTCGCGTGAGATTGTTGGTGACGCCGGTGTACAAAGTCTTCGAGCGGTTCGACATGATGTACACAAAGTACATAGGTCCTTCGCGTAGTGGTTCTCGGCCGCGCCGGAGCACGCGGGGCTCAGGATGACAAACTTTGGGGGCGCGGGTCGGTGATGAATGAACTTTGCTGCGGTGGAAAATCGCCCGCTCTTATGCCCTGTCATCCTGAGCGCGTTCTTTGCGCGAAGGACCTATGCAGTTGGCGGCGCCACTGAAGTGGACGGAAGGCATGTCTGTGTTGCTGAAACGCACCACCACGCTGTCGAGGTTGCGTTGGACCGCGGCTTTGGTATCTAGCGTACAAAGCGAAAGTGGGACAACTAACTCCGAAGTGATTACGGGCAAGCACAAGGATGGATATCACAGGGATGCGCCGTGAATATTTCCCTTTTGCTTAACGTGCGCCCCCTGATGGAAAAACCCCGCCCAAGCGGAGCTTGGACGAGGCACCCTCGATAGCAGGAGAGCGGGTTAGGCCGGGCCAGCCCCATGGATTGTGCTCGATTCCGAAGGTCCCGCAAGAGCAGCGAAACCTGGGCAGCAGGCAAAGGAGCCGACACGGTCATCTCATCAGCGCAAGTGCGATTGTCATCCTGAGGCCCGCGTATTTTGCGGGCCGAAGGACCTATGCAACTTGCCGGCGGCGGCGACGCTGCCGGCAAGGTGCACAGGTCCTTCGTCGGGAGTCGCCCGCTTCGCGGACGACTCCGCTTCCTCAGGATGACAAATCAGACTGTGGGCTGCGGCGCGGCGAAGGTGATCTCAAGAAAGCATGGATTGGCTCGATTCCCAGGTCTCGCAAAAGCGGCGAGACCTGGTGCACCCGGTCTTCACCCGTTCTCCGTATTCGGTTTTCCTATAGTCACAGTCTAATCCGACTTGGTGAATCCTACGCAATAGTGCCAAGTCGCAGGGGCAAGTGCTGGGGGCTGGAGCCACCGACATGTTCTGAGATGGTGCATCTTTTTGTTGTCCTCGTATGGTATTTCCACAATTACAAATGCTATTTCGGTGCCGCGTTGTAGAGCGTTCAAGTCATCTTCGGTGATCGCGCGATTCTCATCCTTATCATTTTTCGCGAAAGCACTCCCGAATCCACCGGCTCCTGCCATGAGTGTCACGGATTCCGGTTTCTTCTTAAATGACTTCCAGTCAGTTACGATCTTGTGCTGAAAAGCGGCGATCATTTCCCACTGCATTTTATCGTCGAAATTGGGTTTGATGTATAACGCCCGCGAACTAGGAAATTGTTCAACTGGATTGGGTCCACTAGCCTTGAAAAAATAATTAAAGAAAAGCGGATCTCCTGCCTTGAAATTATGCTGTGGGAGAAGTTCCCCTTTCTCGTCTCTCCCTTGCGGAAAATGGAAGTCCCCGTCAAATTCAATATAGCTACGGGGCGTCACAGGGGTTGCGCTTAGTGTTTTGGCAGTTTCTGACACTGTCCACTTTTCTCCCAGCTCCTGGAGTCTTCTATTCGTCCAATCGGCGGGTGGAAATTCAGTGCCAGCTAGCAATCCGGGACTCACATTATCGTGAGACAGGATATATTCACCGCGCAAAGCTTTCTGAATATTCTCGCGCCGCTCCATTTCGACCTCCTGTGATGTGAGCGGCGGCTTTGCTAGGAACGCTGTAAGTAATTGTGAGTTTTGCGCACCAACCGCCTCTACTTTCTGTCCTAACTGCGTCATCTCGGAGTGGTGTTCGCGTTCCGTATGTACACGCGAGGAGTGCATAATCAGGGTCCCTAGGAAGCCTAATACCAATACAAAAGCGATCGCGGCCGTTTGATGTTTGTCTCTCAAAGTTTTTACTGAAACAAAAACCGAAATCACCGCGAAACTCAGTGGCACGAGATCGGAAGCCCAAGACAGCGCTGACTCAAACCCAAGCAGCAAATACCCAATGGCAAAAGCCAGAATCGGAATTGCAACACTCGCTCCGAGAAGTTGGTAAGGCCGCATGTAGTTCGCTATTGCTTTTATGTAGTCCCGAAACGTCTTGAGTGAGCCGAGAGGATCGTCGTCGGGCAATGCCGGAAATGGAGGGAAGGGCACGTGCACACCTCTGCTGCGCTCGGAATATACTCCAAGCCATTGAATCAGCAAGGATAACCATTTATCAAACCGTCAGCTCGATCCGATCTATTCCAGCAGCAACTTGTTTTGCTGATAGCTGATGGCTGACGCCTGAAGGCAACGGTCCACCTCCGCCTGTATAATCAGACTTGGGTTCTGCCTCATCATCGTTCTTAATTCTTTGGAGTGTGATCCCTTGAATGCACATATGCCGTCTCATCCCGGGCAAGCCGCGCCGGGGCCGCAACCGTTGCCGGGAGTCGATGCCATTATCGCCGTCGGTTCCGGCAAGGGAGGCGTTGGTAAAACCACGCTCGCTGTGAACCTCGCGGTCGCGCTGGCCAAGATGGGCCACAAAGTTGGCCTGCTCGATGCCGATGTCTACGGGCCGAACGTCCCGCTGATGTTGGGGGTCAACGCGCAACCAAAAATGGCGGGAGAAAACCGTATCGAGCCGCTGCAAGCCTTCGGGCTGAAGGTGATTTCGGTTGGCTTTCTCAATCCTGGCGACAAGCCGATCATCTGGCGCGGTCCTATGCTGCATCAGATCGTGAAACAGTTCCTGGGCATGGTCGAGTGGGGTCTGCTCGATTACATGATCGTCGATCTCCCGCCCGGAACGGGCGATATCGCATTGTCTCTGGTGCAGACGGTGCCGCTGACGGGCGCGGTCGTGGTTTCGACTCCGTCTGACGTTTCCCTGCAGGACGCTCGCAAGGCCATCGAAATGTTTCGCCAGATGAAAGTTGACTTGGTCGGCGTGGTCGAGAACATGAGCTTTTTTACCTGCCCGCACTGCAATCACGAGATCGACATTTTTTCGCGCGGCGGCGCCGAAAACATGGCAAAGCAGTTTGGCGTTTCGTTTCTCGGGAGCATTGAACTCGACCCCGAAGTCCGCAAGTCCGGCGACGGCGGCAAGCCAGTTGTGCTCGAAGGCGAGAATTCGCCGCACGCCAAGTCGATCTACGAGTTTGCGCGGCGGGTGGTGGCGCGCGTGGGTGAGATCAAAGCTAACGAGTCGGCTGGCGTGATTCAGATTCAGTAGCCCTAAACATAGGGGAACACAGGGTGAATCCCTCTGTGCACCTCTGTGTCCCCTGTGTTTAAGCCTTCGACTTTTCCCGCCCTTTAGAGAACCTCGATATTCGCCACTGCGAGTCAGGTTCGAGATCCTTCATAATTATTTCCGCCATCACTTCTCCTAACGCCGGGCCGTGCTTAAACCCGTGCCCCGAGCCGCCGCCCAGCACCCAGACATTACTCAATCGCGGATGCCGATCCATAACGAAGTGGCTGTCGGATGTCTGCTCATATTGGCAGACTCGCGTCTCGATCAAGGGCGCATCCTTCATCGCTGGAAATCGAAACGCAAGATATTCGCGAACTCGCTTCAGCGTTGCCCGGCTGACCACTCGCTCACCGTCAGTTGGATCGAACGCGTGACCGCGTGTATCGTCGGCCACCTTGAAGCCGCGCCGGTCGCTGCCGGGGATGCCGTAGAAAAAGCGGTTGCCATGATCTTCAGATAAATGGTCACCCCACACCGGAAGGTGCACGTCGGTGAACCGGAAATCTCCGGAAGGCGGTCCAAAGAAAAAAATATCCTGCTTCGTGGGGCGAATGATCTTGCCAAGACTAAGCGGAAATAACTTTCCCAGCCACGGACCGCAAGCGAAGACGTAGTGATCAGCCTTGAGCCGCGAGCCGTCGGAGAGCGTCAAGTCGCGAAGGGGTTGCTCTTCCAGACCATCGGGTAAGACCTCCACTTGCCGGTACTTGCCGCCCGCCGCGACGAAAGCATCGACCACCGCCTGGCAGCTCGCCCGCGCTTCGAGGTACCCACACTGCGGCTCGAAGATTCCCCATCGCACGTCTGAAAAATTGATCTGTGGCCAGCGCTTCTTCATCTTCGCAGTAGAAAGCTCCTGAAACTTGACTCGGGCTTCGCGAAGCATTGCGAGCGATCCGCGCTCATAGGCATCGTCGCGGCTGCTGACCATCCACAGAACGCCACTGCGATGCAAAAACCGCTTCCTCCATCGCCGTTCATATTTCTCCCACAATTCCAAGGCGCGCGCGGCGAGCTTGCTATAAGGCTGGTCAGGGCCGTAGGTAGCGCGCATGATGCGAGTCTCTCCACCGGAAGACGCGCGCGAATTGCCCGGACCCCAGGCGTCGAGCAGCGTTACCCGAGCCCCGCACTCAAGCAGTTGCAGCGCAGTCCAGCCCCCGAAGGCGCCAGCTCCCACGACGGCAACGTGCGGTTTGGACTTCATAGGGAATTTCGCATCACGAAATTTGAAGGATACGCGTAGAGCGTTGCGCAGGGGAAGGTGCCAGTGTGGATTCGAACGGCGGCCGCTGTCTCACCCGCTTAATTAGCCGAAAGTCATTGGTAAAAGTTCGTTTGTTGTTCGTGACACTAAAGTTGCCTTAGTAGCACATCGATGCCACTCGAATGGCACGGTACGGTCCTTGACAGGAACCAGAGGTGTTCCTAAAATCCGAACAGGGAACGCCCTTTGCGTCCGAATCTAAGTTTCTGCATCTAAAATACTTAGCTGTGAGCAGAATGCCCTCTGACCCCAATATCGGCAAACGGGAGCGCGAAGTCCTGACTGCGATCGTGGAAACCTTCATTTCCACGGGCGAACCGGTGGGTTCGCGGACACTGTCCCGCTCGAATCGCGAAGGGCTGAGCCCGGCGACGATTCGCAACGTGATGGCCGATCTCTCGGATGCTGGGTTTTTGGAGCAGACCCATTCGTCCTCAGGTCGTGTTCCAACGCCCGAGGCCTACCGCTATTACGTCGAGCAGATCTCCGGAACTGCCCAGCTGGCGCCGCAGGAAGCGAGCATGATTTCCGACTCGCTGGCCGGCATCAGCGATGTGCAGGAGTTCATGGAGCGGACCTCGCATGTCCTCTCCTTGATTTCACGCAATGTTGGCGTCGCTGTAGCCACCAGCGGCGCAAAGAACGCACTCGAGCATGTCTACTTCTCACGGCTCACTGATCAGAAGGTGCTTGCGGTGCTGGTGACGCGTTCGGGTTTGGTGCGCGATCGCGTCCTTCGCCTCGACTTGCCGCAGGCTGAACTCGATCTTGCGGCGCGCTACATCAATGAGAACTTTCGCGGATGGACGATGGAATCGATGCGCACCGAACTTGCCCGCCGCATAGAGCAGGAGCGCAGCGAATACGACCGGCTGATGAATTCGATCGAGCAGCTTTATAAGCAAGGCGCGCTCGCCGGAGAAACCGCTACGCAGGTTGTTTTCGTCGAAGGTGCGGCCAACCTTGTAACCGGCCAGGAAGATCGCAAACGTCTGCAGGAGATGTTGCAGACTCTGGGCGAGAAAGAAAAAGTAGCGCAGCTCCTCGGCGCGTATCTCGACGCTAAGCAGGAGGCAGTGCGAGTGGTGATCGGTCTCGATGACGCGCTGCCTTCGATGCAAAACTTCGTGCTGATCGGCGCTCCGGCGCGCTCGGGCAGCGACATGGTCGGATCGTTGGCCGTGATCGGGCCCACGCGCATGGACTATCAGCACACCATTACCGCAGTTTCTTATATCGCGCGCCTCTTTGACAAAATCTTGAATGAATCGGAGTAAGTAAGTTGGTTATGGTGAAAGCAAACGGCAGATCAGAAGCAGAAAAGTCCACGCTGGATTTGGAGCGTGAACTCCCGGCGTCCGATGGTGGCAACGACGGACCCGAGACCTCACAGAGCACGGTGAGTACGTCCGCATCCGGTGAGGGAACGGATTTAGAAAAGCTGAAGGCCGAGCGCGACTCGCTGCTCGACCGGTTGGCGCGCCAGCAAGCGGAGTTCGACAATGCCCGCAAGCGTACGGTCAGAGAGCAGCAGGAGTTCCGCGAGTACGCTGCTGCAGACGCGCTCAAGTCGCTCTTGCCTGTGGTCGATAGTCTGGATCGCGCTCTGCAGGTAAAGTCCGATGCAGAGGAGTTCCGCAACGGTGTCGACCTGATTTACAAGCAGCTACAAACTGCTCTGGCCAAGCTTTCGGTTCATCCCATCGCATCGAAGGGTGAGCCCTTCGACCCGCACGTTCACGAAGCCATCGAGATGGTGGAAACCACTGAAGCTCCGGACCATCATGTTGTGGAAGAGTTACAGCGTGGCTACAAGTACAAAGATCGCCTGCTGCGGCCCGCGATGGTGAAGGTGGCAAGGAATCCGGGACATTGAGTCTTCAATTCAGATTGGTCCTCTCATCGCTTAACGATTTCTAACTGAGATTTTCACCTGGGATTTGAAGTTGGATTGCTAAAGAAAGAAAGGTTCTTATTCTGACCACGAACGCAAAACGCGATTATTACGAGGTGCTGGGCGTCAGCCGGACGGTAACTGAAATAGAGCTGAAGAGCGCTTACCGCAAGCTCGCCATGCAGTGGCATCCCGACCGGAATCCGAACAATCCCGATGCGGAAGAGAAGTTCAAAGAAGTCACCGAGGCCTACGCCATCTTGGCCGACACGGACAAACGCTCGCTCTACGATCGCTACGGTCATGCCGGAGTCGGCGGAGCAGGGGGTGCGGGCGCGGGTTTCGACGCCACCGTCTTTCAAGACTTCGGCGAAATCTTCGGCGAGTTCTTTGGTTTTGGAGACGCTTTCGGAGGCGGAGGCGGACGCCGTCGCAGCCGTGTGCAGCGCGGCGCGGATCTGCGTGAAGACTTAACCATCGAATTCGAACAAGCTGCGTTTGGCACAGAGACCCGCGTCACCGTGCGCCGTCACGAAACCTGTGAAGACTGCCGGGGCTCAGGCGCTGCGCCTGGAAAAAGCCCCACGGCATGCCGTTCGTGCCAGGGCCGAGGTCAGGTACGGTATCAGCAGGGTTTCTTCAGCATCGCGCGCACCTGTCCAACTTGTCAGGGAACCGGCAATGTCATCACCGATCCCTGCTCGAAGTGCAAAGGCGAAGGCCGTATGCTGCGGCATCGCTCGGTCGATGCGAAAATTCCCGCGGGCGTGGAAGACGGCACGCGCATTCGCTTCACCGGCGGCGGCGAAGCTGGAGCTTTTGGTGGCCCGGCCGGCGATCTCTATCTCGTGCTCCACGTGAAGGAGCATCCGTTTTTTATCAGAGAAGGGAACGATCTGCACTGCGCCGTCCCGCTCTCGGTAACCCAGGCCGCGATGGGCGCAGAGATTAAAGTGCCTACGCTCGATGGCGAGCACGCGCTCAAGATTCCCGATGGCACGCAGCCCGGCACTACTTTTCGCATCCGCAACAAAGGCATGCCTGTCCTGAACGGTCACGGCAAAGGCGATCTCTACGTGGAAGTCCGCGTTCAGATTCCATCCAAGCTGAGTAAGCGCCAAAAAGAGTTGCTGCAGGAGCTTGAGGCCACCACGAAAGTAGACAATCAGCCGCTGATGCGCTCGCTGCTAGGTAAAGTAAAAGAGATGTTCGGCTAGCGGCGACGTAGATTCCTGAGATTACGGATTCCGCCATTCGTACCAAGTTTGCGCATTAAGATTCGCGACTAATGCTTCGTCGCTATTAACGCTTCGTATCAGGGTATGCCTTCAGGCATACCGGAACAGCCATACCTCATCGCGCCTTCAGGCGCTGGTATCCTCATTCCATGACACGCCGTTGTTGGATTGCCGACGAATCCTCGGGGAATCACGCAGTCCTAGTGGGCGATCACGCCGATCACCTGATACGCATCTTGCGCGCCCGCGTGGGGCAGGATTTTGATATCGCAACCGGGGCGGTCGTACGCCGCGGCCGCATCACTTCCTTAACCAACGATCGCGTCGAGTTTGAATTAGCCGAAGGGATTTCCAGCTCGGGACTACCGCAGATCACCTTGCTTCTGGCGATCTTCAAATTCGACCGCATGGAGTGGGCGATTGAGAAGTGCACAGAGCTTGGTGTCTCGAGGATTATTCCCGTGATCGCGCGCCGCACCGGCGCTCATCTGGCCACTGCCTCTGCGAAGCGAGTCGAGCGCTGGCAGCGTATCGCGCGCCAGGCGTCTGAACAGTCCCGCCGCGCCGCTCCACCGGAGATTGTCACGCCCATCAAGCTTTCGGAGTCGTTGATCTTCGCGGGCTTCACGCGGATCGTGCTCGCAGAATCGGAAGACCAGACCTTGCTGCGCGATGCCTTGGCTTCCAGAGCAACTGGCGACGTTGTGAAACATGAGCAATTCGTTCTGGCGATTGGTCCTGAAGGTGGATGGACCGAGGACGAACTGGCCGCCTTTGAACGAGCCGGATGGATTTCCGCTTCGCTCGGCAACACAATTCTCCGCGCCGAAACTGCCGCAATCGCCGCCACCGCCATTGTTGCCTCCATTCTTTCCGCGCTTTGACGATTAATGTGATCAGAACCTTTCTCGGCTGCAACCACACTCATGTAGGGACAGGTGCCCTCGGCTGTCCAATCGAGCGAAGCTCGACGCTTTTCTCCACACTCGCCACTTCAAACAGAATGATATTCTGACCCCGGATGTCTCCTTCCAAACTAAAATCGCGCCCGTTCGCTCCCGATGATCGTCAACATGAAGCCATTGAACATCTCACTGGCCCCATGCTGGTAGTAGCCGGCGCCGGTACCGGCAAAACCTCGGTCCTGATTCACCGCATCGCTCGGCTGGTGCAGCAGCAGCACGCGCAGCCCACTGAGGTCCTGGCCCTCACCTACACTGTGGCCGCTGCCAAAGAAATGCGGGATCGAGTCAGCGCGCTGCTCGGCAACGAGATAAATTCTTCGACATTCCACGACTACTGTCTCGACATCCTGAAGCGCGCTAGGCAATCCTTCGGCGTCCTCGATGAAAAAGACTTGTGGATCTTTCTACGCAAAAGGGTCCGTGACCTTCACCTGCAACATTACATCCGCGCGGCCAACACTGGACAATTCCTCAACGACCTGCTCGGTTTTCTCAGCCGCTGTCACGACGAGTTGGTGACGCCCGAAAGATATGCCGAATACGTTTCGCGCCTAGAGCGAGGCGAGCTGCCGGTTCCCCGCGTCGCAAAGTCAAAAGATCAGTTGAGCGACGACGAAATCATCGCGCGCTGTCAGGAAATCGCGCGCGTGTTCGCAACCACCGAGGCTTGGCTGCGCCAGGAAAACCTGGGCACGTTCGGCCACATGATCACGCGGGCTCATGAGTTGCTCGCCAGCGACGCGAACCTGCTGGCCACCGAGCGGTCTCGCGCCCGCTTTATTCTCGTCGACGAATTTCAGGACGCGAACTTCGCGCAGATTAAGGTGCTTGCCGCTCTGGCAGGCGGCGCCGGCAACGTATTTGCCGTCGGAGATCCCGATCAGGCCATTTACCGCTTCCGTGGCGCATCCAGCGCTGCGTTTCACATATTCCGCAGGCATTTTCCCCAGACGAAGCTGGTTGTGCTCGGCAAGAACCGGCGATCCATCAGTCCAATTCTTCAGTGCGCCTTTGCCGTGGTCGATAAGAACCCTCCAGTCTTCGCTGCAGGCGAACCTGCGACGCTGGCTTATCGCAGAACTCCCCTGGAATCGGCTCGCGAAGAAGAAGCGCGGAACGAAGGAAAGACGCTCGCCGCATTTCCCGTCGAAGCGGTCTCCTTTGCCGCGAAAGATGCCGAAGCTCCTGACGTTTCCCGCATCATCGAAGATACGCAGCGGCGTTTGCGATGCAAGTGGAAGGATTTTGGCGTGCTATACCGGTCGCACGTTAACCGCGATCGGGTTGTGGAGCAACTGGCCGACCGTGAAATTCCTTTCTCCATCGAAAACATGGACGTGAGCGATACGCCCGAAGTGCGGGATTTGTTCGCCTGCGTCGCGGTCGTCGTCGATCTCGGGTCGGACCCGAGCCTTTTTCGTGTCGCTGCACTACCCCAGTTCGATGTAAATCCGGAACAGCTGCGGGCTGCCTTGCGTGCGATCGCTCGGGAGTCGAGAGAGGGTGGCGTCGTTCCTCTTTCATCCGTATTAGACGGAATCTCCGGCGGCCAGGCGGTGCTGGAAACGATTCATCAGGCAAGAGAAGAAGTCGGACGAAAGAAGGCTAAGGCTCGCGCCGCTGTCGAAATTATCGGAAAGCATTTCCGCCTCGATCTCCGTTCCACAATCCTGCGAGCGGCCCTCAAGTTCGCCGACGACTGGGAACAAAAGGCGACCACGAAGACCAAAGAACTCGGAGAATGGATCGAGTACCTCGACTATTTCCGCCAAGCGGGCGGCGTAATTCCGATGGCTTCGAACGACAACGAAGACGCGGTTCGCCTGATGACCGCGCACGGCGCCAAGGGACTCGAGTTCTCACATGTTTTCATTCTGCGCGCAACTCGCGGATCGTTTCCTGCCAGTTATCGGGAGACTCTGGTGGAGTTCCCCTGCGAGCTTCGCGATCCCGATTCGGCCGCGGGTGGGGATGACAAGATCTTCCACGATCAAGAAGAGCGCCGTCTTTTTTACGTCGCCATGACTCGCGCCAAAGATTCGCTGCACATTTACGGAAAGCAGGGAATCGGCCGGGACAAAACTCCCGCGGGCTTCATGCGAGAGATGCTCTGCAACGCCGGGCTGCATCCCTGGCTCAGGGCGCGCGCCGCGCTGCCTTCCCAACCCGAGCTGATCGAGATTGCTGCGACGGCAGATGATGCTTACCCTCAGGGTTCTCATTTACCCGAGTGGCTTGCTCTGCCTGCCATCAAAGGCCTGGAAACACGGTTGAGCGCAAGCGCGGTCGAGACCTACGAAACTTGTCCACTGCAGTTTAAGTTTGAACGCGAGTGGAAGTTGTCCCGGCAAATTCACGCCGCTGCGCAGTATGGTGCGGCCGTCCACCGCGTACTTCGCGCCTATTATGATTCCATCCGTCTGAACAGAGTAAAGTCCGACGAAGAGTTGCTGCAGCTTTTTCGTGATGATCTGGCCGCGTCTGGGATTCAGGACGAATATCAGCGCGAGTTGTATCTGAACCAAGGGTTGGAGCAGCTCCGCGATTTCCTTGCCGGCACACGCTCCTCTGCCACAGCCGAAGTCCTGCACACGGAAGAGTGGTTCGACATAAGAATCGCGGGATCCAAAGTTGCCGGACGGATCGACCGAATCGATTGCTCACCCGATGGCACGGTCGCAGTCATCGACTACAAAACGGGCAAGGCCCGCTCGCAGGAGGACGCTGACGACAGCCTGCAGCTATCGATTTACGCGATGGCTGCGCACGAAAAATGGGGATACAACGTAGGTCAATTAGTCTTTCACAATCTGGAAGGCAATGTCCCTGTCGTCTCGAAGCGTTCGGAGTTTCAATTAAAAGAGGCGCGAGAGCGAGTGCTGGCCGTTGCTCGCGGAATCGCAGACGGCAACTTCGAGGCGAAGATCGACTTCCACTGCAACTTCTGCGCCTTTCGCGGACTGTGCCCCGAGCGCGAAAAGCGCGTGCCGAATCTGGCGAAGAGTACCGCGAAGCCATCGAACTGAAATAGAAGAGAGCAGCGAGCGCCGCCGAAACCAAATCCTCCGCACAAAAACTTAGGGGACGCTTTTGGCGTCCCCTTTTAACTCATACAGCTTTCTTAGTGCTTCTTTTTCTTCTTTGCCTTTTTCTTGGTTGCCATTGGTTCTATTCTCCCTTCCATTGTTCATGGAAAAATCTGCAACGATGAATTGTTGCAACTATTTGATTGTATAGAGTTCATTCAAAATGAAGTCAAGAAAAAAATGCATGAGGTGTAGCGTGCGGTGGTGTACCAAAGTCACTGATGATTGAGAGTGAACGAAGAATTTTCATCGTCGTCGCATCCAAAGACACGATTTGCGTGCAATCGTCGATGCCGACCAGCAAGAAAAAGCAATCGACATACTCTGTGCATGCTGAAGCGTTCGACTTCAATGCGAAGTGAATGCGAAACGTCCCCATCACAGAAGTTCATCATTTCAGCTCGCTGCTGCATCTATAATGGCAGTTGCGAAATCTTTGCGGGAGCATGATCAATGGCGGCTTTCGACGATGTTGTCATCATCTCTGGTTGTCGTACACCGGTGGGAAAATTCCAGGGCAGTCTGGCTGATTTCAGCGCTCCGAAGCTCGGTGCGATTGTCGTGCGCGAAGCGGTGAAGCGCGCAGGCCTCAACTCCGATCAAGTCGATGAATGCATCATGGGCAACGTGCTTCCTGCCGGACTCGGACAAAATCCTGCGCGCCAGGCGGCAATCTTCGGAGGATTGTCTTCCGCAACAGGTGCCATGACAATCAACAAAGTTTGTGGCTCCGGATTGAAAGCGGTCGCTCTCGCGGCGCAAGCGGTGCAAACCGGAAACAGTTCCATCGTGGTCGCGGGCGGCATGGAATCGATGACCAACGCTCCTTACCTGCTGCCACAAGCGCGCAAGGGATATCGCCTTGGCAATGGCCAGGTCATCGACTCCATGGTGCACGACGGCCTGTGGGACATTTACAACGACTATCACATGGGCATTACTGGCGAGAACGTTGCCGAGAAATATGGCATCACCCGCGAAGAGCAGGATGAGTTTGCCGTCCACTCGCATCGCAAGGCGGTCGCCGCTATGAAAGAGTGCCGCTTCAAGTCTCAGATCGTGCCAGTCGAAATTCCGGCAAAGAAAAAAGGCGAGCCCCCGGTGCTCTTCGAAAAAGATGAGTCCGCGCGTGAGGATACGACCATCGAAACCCTCCGCTCGTTGAAGCCCGCTTTCAAGAAAGATGGAACTGTCACCGCCGGCAACGCTCCCGGAGTTAATGATGGAGCCGCGGCCGTGGTCGTAACGAGCGCGAAGCGCGCGAAAGAACTCGGCGCGCAGCCGATGGTTCGAATCATTGCGCAAGCCACCAGCGGGGTCGAACCGAAATGGGTGATGATGGCGCCGGTCGATGCGGTGCGAAAAATCTGGGAGAAAACAGGCTGGAAAACTGACGAGGTCGACCTCTACGAACTCAACGAAGCTTTCTCGGTACAGGCGCTGGGCGTGATGCGAGAGCTTGGCCTCGATCCTCACAAGGTTAACGTGAATGGTGGCGCAGTCGCCATCGGACATCCCATCGGAGCCAGCGGTGCCCGCGTGCTGGTAACGCTGATCTACGAAATGATTCGCCGTGACGTGAAGCGAGGAATCGCCGCGTTGTGCCTTGGTGGAGGCAATGCGGTTGCGATGGCCGTGGAAAGAGACTAACTAACTGGCGGTCGCCGCACGCAGCGTAACCGTAAAAACGGCTCCGCCTCCGGGCGCATTCGCGGCTTCGATGGTGCCATTGTGTTCTTTCATCACCGACTTGCAGATGCTCAGCCCGAGCCCGGTCCCTCGTCCTGGACGCTTCGTCGTATAGAACGGATCGAAGATGCTGGCCAGAGTCTCATTTGGAATCCCCGGCCCGTCGTCTTGAAAGCTAGCCCAAACTGTCTCAACGCCCTGTCCCAGCCGGATTCGTAACGTCCCGCGGTCGCGTGCCTCGCGAATCGCGTGCTCGGCATTCAGGATCAAATTCAAAAACACTTGCATCAGTTGATGCGGGTCGCCCTCGGCGTATGGCAATCCCGGTTCGCGAAGAAAGTCCACCGTGATGCTGTTTTTCCGCAGCGAGTAAGCGTGCAAGTTGAGCGTGCGGTCCACGATCTCTAGGAGATTGACGCGAGTCTTACCCGGAGTTGGTGGCGTCGCAAAATAGGTGAGGTTGTGAACAATCTCAGCCGCGCGGCGTGCTTGCTGCTGCAGGATTGCGACCTGCTTGCGCGCCGAGTCCGTGGTCTGGGTGTCCTGCAGAAGTTCGCTCACCCCCAAAATACTGGTCAGCGGATTGTTCAACTCGTGCGCCACTCCGCCGATCATCGCTCCCATGGCAGCCAAACGTTCGCTCTGCACAATCTGCTGCTCGAGTTTTTTCTCGGTCGTAATGTCGCGAACAGAAATGATCACGCCGCCCGGCTTGGAATCCGCGTCGAACAATTGGCTGGCCGAGGCTCGCATCGTGCGCCAGCTCCCGTCGCGATGCCTCGCACCATATTCCGACGATCCAAAGACCCGGTCGCCGGAAACCACGTCGTGGTAAAGCGCCGCCAGTTCCGGCGAGTGATCCTGCGTCTCCGAAATCTTCTTTCCCATCAGGTCCTCAGGCGCATATCCCAGCAAGTCGCGCACCCTCGAACTCACGAATGTATATCGCTCTTGCAGATCGACCACCAGAATGAGGTCGGGAAAACTTTCCAGCAAATACCGGCGGAATTCCTCCTGCTGCATCACCTGCCGCTCCAGCTTCCGCCTTTCCGTGACATCGATTAGCGTGCCCTGGTAGCGGATGAGCTTTCCCGCAGCATCCCACACGGCGCGCGATGACTCGAGAAATACCGCGGCACTCCCATCCTTTTTTCGCAGCGTAATCTCGCGAGCCCTCACTTGCCCGCCATCGTCAACAGCCCGCCCCAGCACAGGCGCGGCCGCGGGGTCCACGTTCAATTTTTCGGCATCGAGCCCGAGCAATTCGTCTTTCGTCGCATATCCCAGAATCTTCACCAGTGCCGGATTCGCATCCAGCAGCCGGCCCTCGGGCGTGCTGAAGTAAGCGCCTTCCTGCAGCGTCTCAAACAGTTCGGTAAAGCGCATCTCCTTTTCGTGCTGTCCCGTCACATCCCGTCCCAGCACGCTGACTCCAACCACTTCATCGCTCTTCATAATCGCGTTGAGCACACAATCGAAGTACCGCGGCCTCGAATCGTCCTTCAGCCGCAACCGCACCGTTCCGGTCCAGTGCCTTCTCTCCAGAAAGCGGGCCAGCCCCGCCTCTACGCTGTTCCGCGTCGGCTCCTCGATAAAATCGAAAAACTTGTGCCCGATAATTGAGGTATAGGGTTGTCCCACGAGGTCGGCGATACTCTTGTTGACCGTGCGCAGAGTGCCATCCAAAGAGACGGCGCAGGCGGCATCTTCGAAGGAATCGATCAGCTCCTTGAAGCTCCGCTGCGAGCGCGCAATCATCTGGTTGAGTTGGTCGAGTTGCTGCTCCGAGGGGGCCGCGCCCACGTTCTCCTGCAGGTTCTGCAACAACACCTTGAGTTCGCCGACCTCCCGCCGTCGTCCATAGGCATACACCGCCAGCAGAACCGACAAAGCGAGCACACCCAACGCCAACGGCCCCAGGTGGTATGGCAGGCCCTGCAGGCGTTCCCAGGCCAGCGCCGCAAAGCCCGCCGCCAGCAACACCATGAACAAGAGAATCCAGCGCCAAAGTTGAGATTCTTCGCGCTCCAGATTTTGCGGAGGCCGGGAGGGCCGGGATGCGCCGGAAGAAGCCTGGCTCATGAGAAAAATTACCTTACGCGTGAGTATCGAGCGGGGACCCGTCGCAACTAGATCATCGTAAACGTATAGCCGGACCGGAACAACTCTTGTTGTTGGACAGTCTGGTTACTCTCGGTCAATCACGGACAGGTCGGGTGGTAGTGGATCAGTTTGAAAAAGCAGCGTGCACTTCTCCCGTCGGCGTCATCCTGAGCGTAGCCGCTTTTCAGGCGGAGCGAAGGATCTCCCGCTTGACCGGCCCGGCGCGTACGCCAAATTGCACGACCACCGAAATTCAAAACCTTAGGAAATTCAAAACCTTAGGAAATTCAAAACCTTAGGAAATTCAAAACCTTAGGAAATTCAAAACCTTAGGAAATTCAA
>JBAPOI010000638.1:0-17818 GCA_049279555.1 Candidatus Sulfotelmatobacter sp. | reverse complement strand
GAGCCAGACCCATGCCTGCAGGCCCGGTTCCGCCGAGAATCGCGATGGGACGAAGATCAGTGTCGCTCATGATCTTCTTTCAGAAATTCCGAGCTCAGGCAAATTGCGGCTCCAGCGTTTCTTCCGTGGTGAATTCTTCCAGCGGTAGTTTGAGCTTGATGCGCGTGTAGAGAGTATTGCGCTCGGCAGGGATGCGGCCAGTTTCGAGGATCAGCGCCTGAAAATCTTCCGGGCTGGTGTACTGGCCCGCGGTTGCCCCGGCTTCGCGAGAAATATTTTCTTCCATCAGGGTGCCACCGTAATCATTCGCACCAGCGTGCAGGCAGAGTTGCGAAAGTTGGCGGTTCAACTTTACCCACGAAACCTGAATGTTGTTGATGGAGCCGGCCAGCAGCAGGCGCGCAAGCGCGTGAACCTTGAGGTGCTCGGCCAGAACCGGACCGGAGCGCGCCAGGCGTTGCTGAAACAGCAGTGTATTTTGATGAACGAAGCCAAGGGGAACGAATTCGGTAAAGCCTCCAGTTTCGTTCTGAATCTCGCGCAGCAAAAGCATCTGGCGAATCCAATGTTCGGGGGTTTCGCAGTGTCCATACATCATGGTCGAAGTGGAGCGAATGCCGAGGCGGTGCGCGGTGCGAATGACTTCGATCCATTGCGCAGTCGTGAGTTTGTTGGCTGACAGAATGGCGCGAATCTCGTCGTCGAGAATTTCGGCGGCAGTGCCGGGCAGCGTATCGAGACCGTTATCGCGCAGCATCGCGAGATAATCGGCGAGCGGCATGCCGGTGAGTTCGACGCCATAGACAATTTCCATGGGCGAGAAGGCGTGAATATGCATTGTGGGCGAGGCATTTTTCACCGCGCGTAGAATGTCGCGATAATAAAGCGGAGGGAGACCGTGGGGCAGTCCGCCTTGAATGCAAACCTCGGTAGCGCCGATTTGCGCGGCTTCGACGGCCTTCTGCGCGACTTGCTCCGGCTCTAGAAAGTATGTGTCGGACTCGCGCGGGCCACGGCTGAAGGCGCAGAATTTGCATCCCACAAAACAGATGTTGGTGAAGTTGATATTGCGATTCACGACGTAGGTGATGAGATTGCCGGCAAGTTCGGCGCGGAGCAGATTAGCGGCGGTAAGGAGGCCGAGCAGATCGTCTGCATCAGCGTGGGCGAGGGCGTAGGCCTCTTCCTGCGAGATCGCATTTCCGTTTTGCGTTTCGAGAATTTTTTCTAGCGAAGAGCGAATGGCGGGCTTGACTCGCGGCGCTATATCGTACCAATCGAGCGAGGAAAAACCTTCGAGTTCCGAGTATGAAAGTTGGCGGGGCATGAGTTCTCCAAACATTTTCGTATTCCAAATTACTCCTTACGGCTGCAGTTGGCGAGAGCCGGACATCCTTAGAGTTTTTGCAAGAGGGCTAGCAGCAGGTTCCTCCACTTCGCATCCCCCTTCCTTCGGGGAAAGGGATACTCCGAATCGGAATGACAGATCACATTGGGCCGGCAACGGAGTGTGGCTAGCGGAATAGGTCGGATGCGGCGGGGCGAAGCAGGTCGCGGGCGCTGGCGTTGCGAGCCTGATGAAATCGAAATCCACGAATGATGCACGCTGGAGTGCGATTGAGTTTGCCGCAGATGAGTCCAGCGGCACAGGCTAGTTCATCGGCGACCGCCTCGATGCTGGCGTGCAAAGTATAGCCGTGGGGATCGCGGCGGCCGCGATCGTCGCGTAGCGGCTTTATACCGGCGATGCCGATGCAGAAATCGACCAGGCCTTCGCGCCAGGGGCGGCCGAAGGTGTCAGTGACAAGGACCGGAATCGCGAGTCTGGTGAGTTTTTTGAGTTGGCTATGAATTTCGCGCGCGGATCGGTCGGGATCGGCGGGGAGCAGCAGCGCATGGCGTCCGCCATCGACATTCGAGACATCGACTCCGCTGTTGGCGCAGATGAAACCATGTTTTGTTTCGGTAATGAGCACGCCGTCCTTGCGGCGGATCACCGCGACGCTCTCGCGCAGGGATAGTTCGACGACGCGAGCGTCAAGCTTGTATTTCTTCGCCCAAGCGAGCGAACCGGTGGAGGGTTTGATCGTTTCGAGATCGACGATGCGGCCTTCGGATTTCGAAACGATCTTGTGTTTCACGACTAGAATGTCGCCGAGCTCGAATGCGAGAGCGTCTTGCCGCATCGATTGCAGCAGCTTTTCAGCCAGCGCGTCCCCCCGCTGTATATCATCCGTGAAAGAAATTGGAATCAGACGAACTTCTTTCGGCAAATCATTCCTAGGGAAGTCACTCGACGCTCGCTGCTTACTCCTCGCGACCATTTTGCGAGTTGCCACCTTCCTCACAGACCATCCTTACCTGCGGCTAAGCGATCGACGATGGTCCAACGGCGAGCCAGTTGCTGGGTGCGGGTTTCGCCGGGACGTTCGATAATTTGCTGCAAATCTCCCGGGTTGTCGACATCGAGCGCGATACTGGGAAGTTGCAGCACCTCGCAAGGTTTTCCTGTGGCTTGAGCGGCGGCGAGGTGCGGCCTGAAACTATCGTTGCCAAAACGTAAGGGGAAGAGATTGGCAGGGCGGCGAAAGGCGGCGTTGGTGCCACGTCCGTCGGCGGCAGGAACCAGGACTGAACCTTCTTTCGGAGCTGCCGCCAAAATTTGTTCGAGCTCGGCTGCCTGAATGAGCGGAATGTCGGCGGGAATGACGAGCGTGTAATCGATACCGCGAGCTTCGCAGAGGCGCGTTGCCATTTCGATGGCTCCGGTTTCGCCGGGGTTTTTGCGTTCGGGAATGACTTCGAGGTCGTATTTTTCGGCGAGTTCGAAAGCGAAGGGATCGCTCGTTACCAACGTGCAGGCTGGCCGTTGCGGCCAAGCAGCCAGCGCCGCCACAACGTCATGCAGCATGGCTTGTGCCAATTCCGTGCGCGCGGATTGATCGAGCACCGAAGCGAGCCGTTGTTTGGCGTCCGACAGATTCTTGACTGGGATGAGGATCACGTCTGGTCAGAGGCGGCGCGCGCCGTGGTTTCGCGGGAAGCAGATTCGCCCGTGAGCAGTCCGGTTACCGCGAACGAAAGCACGGTTCGCGCGAGAGAGGCCTTGTCTTCAGCGGAACGCATGATGGTCTGCGCGCACTGCACGCGCAAACCGTTTCCGCGGAGCGCGTCAGCGGCGCGGGAATCGCGGGTATCACAAACGAGGAGATCGAGAAAATCCTCATAGGCTTTCGCTACGCCCGCGATTGAGCATGGCAGTCCCTGCGCCGCCATAAGAATGCCTGCTGGGCCCGCTACCGGAGCGCTTCCAACAATCGGGCTCACGGCGGCAACTTTACCGCGGGCGCGCATCAGAGCATCGCGAATGCCGGGGACGGCGAGGATTGGTCCAATGCTAGTGATGGGATTGCTGGGAGCGATCAACACGGCGTCTGCCGAAACGATGGCGTCGATCACGCCTGGCGCGGGTTCGGCGTCGGAGGCGCCGGCAAAACGCACGGAGTTCACAGGATCTTGATACCAGCGCTGCACGAAATACTCTTCGAAGCTGAGTTCGCCGGAGGGCGTATCCACACGGGTTTCGACGCGCGAATCGCTCATGGGAAGAATGCGAGCTTTCACCCCGAGTTTTTCGTTGATCGCGGCCGTTGCTTCGGAAAGAGTTTTGCCCTCAGCCAGCAGGCGTGATCGCAGCAAGTGCACGGCGAGATCGCGGTCGCCGGTGTGGAACCACGTAGGCTCGCCAAGTTGCCCCATCGCCTGCAGGCAGAGAAAAGTATCGCCTTTCACTCCCCAGCCGCGCTCGCGGCTGAGCAGGCCGGAGAGGACGTAAGTGATGGAATCGATATCCGGGGAGACGTAAAGGCCCCACCAGAGCAGATCGTCGCCAGTATTGACGACGAGTGTGATTTCTTCGGGCGGGATGACTTGCCGCAGTCCGTCCACGAATTTTGCGCCGCCGGTGCCGCCGCTGAGCACGCAGATCATGCGGCGCTCCTGATCCGGGCGAGACCATCGGCATCGCTGGCAGCCTCGAGTTTTTCTGCCAGCAATTGCGATTGTCGCGAACCAGATCGAGAGACGAGTGCCGGCAAGAATTCGGGATACACGGGCAAACGCTGACGCAATTGCTGTCCTTTACCCTCGGTGCACAGGCGTAGTTGATCAAGATGCGGCCACGGCTTTTCGGGATTGATGAAGTCAGGAGTCAGCGGCGAAATTCCTCCCCAATCGTTGATGCCAGCATCGATCAACTCCTCATAATACGGTGCATTGAGGTTGGGAGGCGCCTGAATATTGACGTTGGGCATTAACAAACGAGCTACCGCCACGGCACGAAGCATCTCTCCCTGACTGGGTTCCGGAACCTGAGCCATCGGAATGCCGGGCTTGGCGCGGAAATTCTGGACGATCACTTCCTGAATATGGCCGTAGCGCTCGTGCAAATCGCGAATGGCAATGAGTGTAGCGACGCGGTCTTCAAGGGTTTCGCCGATGCCAATCAGCACGCCGGTAGTGAAGGGAACTCGCTGCTTCCCGGCCTCTTCAATGGTGCGAAGACGCTTTGCGGGAAGCTTGTCGGGAGCGTTGTCGTGGGCTGCGCCGGGGGCGAGTAGGGCGCGGTTCGTGCTTTCGAGCATCAGGCCCATGCTGGGTGAGACGGCGGCGAGTCGACCGATCCACTCGGCGCTAAGCAGGCCGGGATTGGGGTGCGGTAGCAAAGTTGTCTCACGAAGTACGAGTTCGCACATCGCTTCAAGGTAGTGAAGTGTGGATTTATAGCCGAGATGCCGAAGGGCATCGCGCATCTCGGGGAAGAGCAGCTCCGGCTTGTCGCCGAGGCTGAAAAGAGCTTCGGTGCATCCAAGCTTTTCACCCGCGCGAGCCACAGCCAGAACCTCCTCGGGAGTCATGGTGTGGGCTCCGAGGTCGCTTGGATCGTGGCGAAAGGTGCAGTAGCCGCAATAATCCCTGCAAAGATTGGTCAGCGGCAGAAAAACCTTGCGAGAGTAGGTGATGACGTCGGGCTTAAAGTTTTTTTTCGCGGCACCGGCGGCGGAAAGAAGCGCCGGAAGATCATGATCGCTGCAGCGAATCAGACTTAACGCCAATTCGCGTGAGATTGGCGGGTAGGGCTGCAGAGCCGACAATAAGGCCGCCCCTAGCGAGTTTTGCTTTAGAGTGGCGGCTTTGAGAATGGTGGGTGTCACTGCATGATTCCGCAAGCGGCAGATGCATCGAATCATACCTTAGGTATCCATTGTCCGGCATCCCCTACCGGGCAGGTCAGCAGAATGTAATTCATTCTTTTCGGAGGGGGATCAGCGGGCGCTGGCGTGATAATGTGGGCAGTCGCGACGGAGAAAAACTGCAAGGAACACATGAGCCTCAGCACAATCGAGTTCCGGAAGGCGATGGGCTGCTTTGCCACGGGAGTGACCATCATCACCCTCGATTTGGGTGGCGAAGTCCACGGAATGACGGCGAACGCGGTCGCATCCGTGTCGCTCGACCCGCTGCTGGTGCTGGTCTGCGTGGGACACATCGCGCACACGCACGGCTATATCCATGCCAAGAAGCGTTTTGGAATCAATATTTTGGCGGAGAGCCAGCGGCCGATTTCCGAATACTACGCACAACCGGTTCAAGTACAGGTTCACGCCGAGCAAGGCCGGGAGCAAGTTCGAGCCGAGGCAGAAGCTGGGGCGCGCTTTGACCGGACGGCGCATGGAACCCCAGTGTTGCACGGGGCGCTGGCATACCTGGAATGCAAGCTGCAGTCGGCGCGAGAGGCCGGCGACCACACCATCTTTATTGCGGAAGTCGAGGACGTCGTGGTGCGCTCCGGCGAGCCACTACTGTTTTTTCGCGGCAAATACCGCAAGATTGGTCAGGAAGTGGAGGGTTGAACTGAGAAGGCCCGGCGCCTTATGAGGGGGGGCGCCGGGCCGTAGGGACTCGCAGACGTTTCAACCATATTTGCTTGTATATCCTGTGGAGCACAAGGTTGGATGTCACAATCTCATTGTGACGGATGTCACAATCTCGGGGCAGTATAGAAATGGGGTTTGCCACTTTTCGGGGCACGGAACATCTTAATGAACACCCACTGAAAACATTACTTAATGGAACTGGAGGCATATTTCCATGGCAGAAAAAATGGCAAGAAGCGAATCCGACTTGAAGCAGAAGCTTACGCCGGAGCAGTACCATGTGACTCAAGAGGCGGGAACCGAACCGGCTTTTACCGGCAAGTACTGGAAAACAAAAGACGCAGGAACCTACCACTGCGTGTGCTGCGGCGAGCCGCTATTTGATTCCTCGACAAAATTCGATTCCGGCACTGGCTGGCCGAGTTTTTATACCCCGACGGATAAGACCAAGGTCAAGGAACACAAGGATTCGAGCTACGGAATGGTCCGCACCGAGGCGCGCTGTGCGAAGTGCGGGGCACACTTGGGGCACGTGTTTGAGGATGGCCCGGCGCCGACCGGATTGCGATATTGCATGAATTCCGCGTCGCTCGATTTGAAGCCGAAAGAGAAGTAAGGATTGATCGCAGAAAGAAATAAGGGCACGCGACCGGCGTGCCCTTTTCGCGATGGATTTCCGATAAAAACTACGCGCTGGCAGTCGCGGCCATCGCTTTGGGTGGCTCGGCTGCCGATGGTTTGGCCTGGGACGCCTGGCTCTGCTGCTTTTGCCCACCACTACGAACTTCGACACCGCCCTTCAACACGGCACCATCTTCCACGCTGATGCGAATGGTGGAAACGTCTCCGGTGACGGAACCTTCGCTGCGGATATCGATGCGGTCGCTGCATTCGATGTTTCCGTTAACCTTGCCCATGACCACAACCTCGGCGGCAACGATGTTGGCCTGCACAATGCCATTACGGCCAATGGTGACGCGGTTGTTGGGCAGGCTGATTTTGCCTTCGATGCGGCCATCCACATAAAGCGCTTCGGAGCCGCTGATTTCGCCTTTGATGACGAGCGAACGGCCGATGGTGGCTTGCTCGACCGGCGCGCTGACGGTTTTGACTGGGTTTGGTTGGGGGTTGGGCGTCGGAATTGGAGAATTTGGTTTGCCGTACGAGTACTCTGAGGGCTGAAGCATGCGACCTTCCTTATTCCGCGCGGCAGGTCACTCGGGCGCCGGCTCTGCGGTTGGTCTGGGATTTTGGGCCTAGGGATACGTCATTCCCTTTGGCCAATCCGACTATCGCACAGAAGTAAGTAATCCTCCGAGATTACGGAAGAGAGTGTACGGTTGGGTGGAGTCTGGCTGTCAGTCGGCTTCTTCGTCAGTCGCTCTCTTGAAGAGACTGGCTGAGATCTTCCCATTCGCGCAGCAAGGCAGCGTGTGCGGTTTTCTGCTGATCAAGCTCCTGCGACTGGCGCAGGCTCTCGTCGGCGCTGACGAAATCCTGCAGGGCGGTTTCGCACCGCGTGATTGCGCTTTCGGCACGGCTGATTCCTACCTCCAGTTCGTGAATGCGGTCCTCGATCTTCTTGCGCTTGATGGGATTCAGACGCTTCGCCTTAGCGGCAGGCGCTGAATCGGCGGGAGAAGAATGGTTGCCGTTGGAAGGAACTTCTACGGCAGGCTCTACTGTGCCCAGTTGCTGGCGAATCGCCTCGTTCTGTTTCGCGCTGCCGCCCTGTTTTCGCCAGAGATAATCTTCGTAGTTGCCGGGATAGACTTCGACTTTTCCGTCTCCAATTTCAAAAACCCGCGTCGCCAGCTTGTCGATAAAGTAACGATCATGCGAGACGAAAACGACGGTGCCGGTGTACGCCATAAGCGCCTCGAGCAGGACATCTTTGGCGCGCAGATCGAGGTGATTGGTGGGTTCGTCGAGCAGCAAAAAGTTCGCCGGATGCAAGAGCAGTCGGAGCAGGGCGTAGCGTCCGCGCTCGCCGCCGGAGAGCACGCCGATCTTCTTGAATACGTCGTCCTCGGAGAAGAGAAAACATCCCAGCAGGTTGCGTAATTCGGTTTGCGTGGAGCGCGGCGACGCTGCCCCGAGATCATCGAGAAGGTTCGCCTCGGGATTCAGTTCCTTATATTGATCCTGCGCGAAGTAATCGGCCTGCACGTTGTAGCCGAGGCGGAATTCGCCTTGAGTTGGCCGCTCGGTGCCTGCGAGCAGCTTTATCAGAGTTGATTTGCCTGCGCCGTTGACTCCGACCAGTGCGATGCGGTCGCCCTTCTCGATGAGGAAGTTGACGTTGCGGAAGACTTCTTTCTCGCCAGCGTCATTCGGGTTGCCGTTCGTTTTCGCCACGTTCGTTTTCCCGTCGTTCTTGTTTGCGTCAACTCTACGCGGATAACTCTTGGACACGCCTTCAAATTCCGCCACAATGCGGCCGCTCGGCTTAGGCTGCGGGAACGAGAAATGAATCGTCTTCTCTTCCGGCGGGACTTCGATGCGCTCGATCTTTTCGAGCTCTTTGATGCGGCTCTGCACCTGCTTGGCCTTCGTTGCCTGGTAGCGGAAGCGGTTGATAAAGACTTCCAGTTGCTCGATCCGGTCGCGCTGGTTGCGGTAGGCGGCCTGCATCTGCTCGTTGCGCTGCGTCTTCTGCGCCAGAAATTTGTCGTAGTTGCCGGTGTAAAACCAGAAGCGCTTGTTCCAGATTTCCGCGATCTTGTTCACCGTGACATCGAGAAAATAACGGTCGTGCGAAATCAGCACGAAGGCATGCGGATAATTGTGCAGATACTCTTCCAGCCAGTTGCGGGCTTCGAGGTCGAGATGGTTGGTAGGTTCGTCGAGCAGCAGCAGGTTGGGCTTTTGCAGAAGCAGTTTGGCCAAGGCTAGCCGCATCTGCCAGCCGCCAGAAAATTCGTCGGTCTGCCGCTCCCAATCTTCTTTAGAAAAACCCAACCCCATCAGAACTCTGCCGACTTCGGATTCGATCGAGTAGCCGCCGCGGGTCTGGAATTCGTGCTCCAGGCTGTGATAGCGGTCAGCGACTTCGGCATATTCGGTGCTGGTGTGGTCGAGTTCGGAGATGCGATGCGTGAGCGTTTCGAGCTCCCGCTCCATGGCATGAAGATCGCTGAAAACTTCCATGCATTCGGCGAAGACTGTACGACCGGAAAGCGTGAGGCCATCCTGGGGCAAATAGCCGGCAGTCGTACCTTTGGCCACGCTGATCGAGCCGTAATCGAAGCTGTCCAAGCCGGCGAGAATCTTCATCAGCGTGGACTTGCCGGTGCCGTTGCCGCCAACGAGTCCAACGCGGTCACGGGGCGTGATCAGCCAGTCGACGTTTTCGAAAAGAAGTTTGTGGCCGAAGCGTTTTCCGGCGCCGGAAAGCTGAATCATGCTGCAATTATCGTCTCATAAAACCAGTACCCAGTACCTAGTACCAAGTCGCTAGTTTTCAATCTCCCTTTCCTCCCGAAAATGTTTGTCATCCTGAACGCCGCCTTTCATCTGGCGAAGCCGGATGGAAGCAAGTGAAGGACCCATGCATGTCGTTTGCTGCGGCTAAGCTGCCGAGAGCAAGTACACAGGCCCTTCGTCGGGAGTCCTGCGTTTTGCGCGCAGCACGCCTTTCCTCATGATGACAGCATAAAAAATATGATTCAGGAGCGAGCGGCGGCGGGAAGTTGGCGATTTTCATCGCCGCCCCAGAGCGCACTATGGAAGTGAATGCGTTCAAGGGCGCGGTCAATGGCGGCTTCCAGTTCGTGGGCGTACTTTACCTCGCGGCCTTTGGCGAGGCGGCGGCGCGCTTCTTCGGGGCTGAACCACGTGGGATGGCGCATCGGTTCATCGGCGCGGCGTACCTGGTGGACTTCCATCAGAAATGCTTTGACCACGAACTCCTGCACTCCGCCGGGCTGCCAGAACACGCCTTTCGAGTGAATGTAGAGATGGAAATGGCGCGGTTCGATGGTACCGATCGCTCCCGCTTCTTCCGCGGCTTCGCGCTCTGCGGCCTGGCTGTGTGAAAGGCGCGCTTCAGGCGAGCCTTTGGGGAAGGTCCACTTATTGCCTCCGTTGGTGTTTACCAGCAGGAACTCGACCGCGTTGCCACGATGGCGGAAGCAGACCGCAGCCACCTGCAGCGGAAGTGACTTTGAAGCGCGCTGTGAAGCCATGGGCGGCGATCTCCTTAGAAGATAGTAGATGCGGGATGTTGCATGAATGTTAACGTGCAACCAAAAATGTGCAGTATGGGGTTACGAAAGCGTTAACTGTTCCGAAAGGGGAGGGACGCTGGCACTTTAAGCAGCAGTCTGAGAGTGTTGACCGGCGGTAGGGATGCGGTCCTTCGACAAGCTCAGGATTTCGGCGCGCGGCTCATACGCCGCGCAATCGCCTCAACTTCGACTGCGGTTGAGCTTCGCTTCGCTCAGCATGACAGAATTGCAGACATACTATCTATGTGGGGACAGCCGCCCTCGGCTGTCCATCGAGCGAGCTCGATCGGCTTTTTTCTCTCCACGACCTCTACAGGCCCCGGCCATACACCGGGATCGCGGCTCCAGTCATGTCTTTTCCGGCGTCGCCTGTCAGCCACACGATCAGGCTGGCCACCGATGCGGGCTGCACCCACTGCGAGAGATCGGCGCCGGGCATGTCTTTTCTGTTGCTTGGCGTGTCCATGGTGCCGGGCAGAATCACGTTGGCGGTGATGCCTTTGTCTTTATTCTCAAGTGCGACCGTCTTCATCAGCGATACCAGCGCCGCCTTCGACGCGCTATAGGCACCAATTGTGGGCGCGGGTTCTTCGGCCTGCCGGCTGCCGATGGCAATGATGCGCCCGCTTCCAGCCTTGCGCATTTCAGGGATCACCGCGCGCAGCAGATGAAAGGCGCTGTTCAGGTTGGCGTCGAACATGCGCTGCCAGATAGCGTCGTCCATGGCAGCGACGGTCTGGCCCCCGGCGAAGCCGCCAACCAGATGCGCCAGCACATCAATCTTTCCGCAGCGCGCAATCACGCTGGCGACTGCCTGCTTCGCCGTGTCCAGACTGGTGAGCGTGGCAGGAAGCGCGATGAAATTGGGATGGTCGAAATCAGACTGCTGGATTCGCGGCGCGAGGCCGACTACTGTGAAGTTCGCATCCAGCAGCGCTTTCGTGACGTGAGTGCCGAGTCCGCCGTTGGCGCCGGTTACTAGAGCGGTCTTGTCAAGCATGAGTGAGGCCCCCTTGGATATCATCATAAACGCGTCAACTCAAGCGAGGTGTTGGTGTGATCGCGATTTTTCGCCGACTACTTCGTAACTCCGAGGCGTCGACTACTCGGAATGTAAATTCGTGTTTGCTGATACGAAGCTCGCAACCATGAATAGAAGGGCACAAATATTTGACCATTGCCTATAACTGCGCGGAAAATAGGTGCGAGGTGGCCCATGATTCGCCATCACATGGTTCTGCTATTGCTCGTCGTAGTCCCGCTAACCCTCGATGCCGCGGCACTACAAGTGCCTGCACCGCATGTCATTGACTTGAAGTCGTCCGACGGTACCATCCTCAAGGCAACCTATTTCGCCGCGGGCAATTCCGGCCCCGGTGTTTTGCTGCTGCACCAATGCAACCGTCAGAGGAAAGTATGGGACGACCTTGCCGGGCAGTTGGCGACAGCGGGGATCAACACGTTGACCTTTGATCTGCGCGGCTTCGGCGAAAGCGGTGGCGTACCAAACGACAAGCTGACGCCTGAGGACGACGCAAAGGTGGAGGCGGAGAAGTGGCCGGGTGACATTGAAACGGCCTTTCAGTACCTGGTCTCGCAGCCCGGCGTCACGCGAGATGTGATCGGCGTGGGGGGAGCGAGTTGCGGCGTCAATCATTCCATTCAGACTGCACGCCGTCATCCTGCAGAGGTCAAATCGCTGGTACTGCTGTCCGGCGGGACCGATCTGGCCGGGCGTCGGTTTCTGCGCCAGGAGTCGCGGCTGCCCGAACTCTTCGCGATGGCCGACGACGACGAATTCCGGGCCACAGTGGAGATAGTGCCTTGGCTCTTCGACGTCGCCTCCAACCCCGGCAAGAAATTTGTGCACTATGCCTCTGGAGGACACGGAGCCGAGATGTTCGCAGTTCACCCCGAATTGCGTAGTGTAATCGTGGACTGGTACGTGACCACCTTGATGAAAACCCCGGGCAAGGCGGCGCCTGACAAAAGCAGTGAGTCGGTCTCGCAATCGGCGCAAATACTAGATCAAATCGAGATGCCAGGCGGAGTCGAGCAGGCCGCCCGGAAGCTGGCCGAGGCCCGCCAGAGCAATCCCAAGGCAGTAATTTTTCCGGAAACCATCGTCAACCTCATCGGCTATCAGCATCTTCAGGCGGGTGACGTTAAGACCGCAGTGGAGATTATGAAGCTCAACGTCAAGGCGTTTCCGGAGTCGCCCAACGCCTACGACAGCCTCTCCGACGTCTATCTGGCAGACGGTCAAAAAGAACTGGCGCGGCAGAACGCCAAGAAGGCGCTCGAACTCCTGGCTTCCGACACCACTGATCCGCAGGCACGCCGCGATGCAATTCGCGGCAGCGCCCAACTCAAGCTCAAGAGACTGGGCGAAATCCGGCCTTAAGGGTCTTTCCTGTCGATTATTCGAGCAGACAGGCTATTACATTCAAATCCATTCGTGAGCTACCTTGCCAGCCCTCTGAGTTTCACGCGAGTTTCTGTTGCAGTGTTTCGCGGTTCAACTCATTCTCCCACCGCGCCACCACCAGCGTGGCTACGCCATTGCCGATCATGTTGACCAGCCCTCGGAACATGCTCATGAAGCGGTCGATGCCAAGAATCAGCGCCATCCCCGCTACCGGAATTGTCGGGATCACAGACAAGGTCGCGACCAGCGCGATGAACGATGCTCCCTGCACGCCGCTTGCTCCTTTCGAGGTGAGGGTAGCGACCGAGAAAATGGTGAGCTGTTCCAGCAACGTCAGGTGCGTATTGGTAGCCTGGGCGACGAATAATGCGGCGAGCGTCATATAGAGGCCACTGCCGTCGGTATTGAAGGTGTAGCCGGTGGGAACCACCAGACCGACCAGAGAGCGCGAGCAGCCCAGCTTTTCAAGCTTCTCCATCAACGTAGGGAGCGCAGTTTCCGAGGAACTGGTAGCCAGCACCAGCAAAATTTCTTCTTTGATGTGCAACAGAAATTTCACGATGTTGAATCCCGCGGCCCAGCAAATTGCGCCCAGCACGATGAGGACGAACAGAATAGAAGTCACATAAAACGTGGCGATCAGCTTGACCAGCGGGCCGAGCGAGGCCAGTCCGTATTTGCCGATGGTGAAAGCCATTGCGCCGAATGCGCCGATGGGAGCGAATATCATTAAGATGTTCACCACGCGAAAGACAATGTGGGTCAGCGATTCGAGCAGATTCACGATCGGTTTGGCGCGCGGCCCTGCCGACGACAACGCAACCCCAAACAGAATCGAAACAAAGACGACCTGCAGGATATCGCCCTTGGCGAAGGCATCGGTTACCGTTGTAGGGATGATGTGCATCAGAAATTCTGTAACCGATTGCGCCTTGGCTTGCCCCGCATAATCGGCGACCGCGTGGGCATCGAGCGTGGATGCGTTTACGTTGAATCCGCTGCCTGGGCGAACCACGTTGCCGACGATGAGCCCAACCGCGAGAGCAATCGTTGAAACGATTTCAAAGTAGAGCAGCGCCTTACCGCCGACTCGGCCGACCTTTTTCAAGTCCTGCATTCCGGCAATGCCGGTGACCACGGTGCAGAAGATGAGAATCGTGATGATCATCGTGATCATCCGGATAAAGGCGTCGCCCAGCGGCTTCATGGCGACGGCGCGGGCGGGAGAAAAATATCCCAAGGCCACGGCAAGAACCATGGCGATGGCCACTTGCACCCACAGCGACGCGTAGAACGGCTTACGGTGCGGAGTTGGCGGTGAGGCTTGTCCAGTGTCGAACTCGGAAGCGGCGGTCGGGGTCGGCATGATTGAATTAGCGAGCGCGAGTCTTAATTTACGGTCGCCGGGCTTCGCCCAGGCGGGACAGCCGAAGGCGGCTGTCTCTACATGAGTTGATTCGTGGCAGCGGTTTTCCCGACAAACTTGACACGGTCTGTTCTAGTTTGCCGGAGCTTGCAGAGTCTTAACCAGCCACGGAATGATTACTTGCTTGAAAATTCGGGGATCGGGCCACACGCCAACCTGACGGCCAAGATGCCCGCCGTGAGGATTGATCCATGCGTCTTTCGGCACGTCGCCGTTGCTCAGCAGCAGATATTCGTCGTCAATGGGAACCTGTGTGTCGAGAACCCCGGCGAGAATCAGCATGGGCGACATGGGCTTACCCAGCAAGCCTTGGCGCACTAGCGAAAGCTTGGGAAGGTAGTCACCCATCTCGTCGAGGGTGTGAACGTCCTGCAGAATGCTCATCAGCGCGGGCACCTGATCGAATAAATATTCACGATTGCCCATCAGCGAGTTCATCAGAAAATCTTTTTGAAAAAACTTATTCACCGGCGGCGACTGCGCGCTGCAACCGCGCAACCGCTCATGCTCCACGATGGCCATCTTCGTGGCCCAGTAGGCTCCCCAACTCACGCCGTGCATGGCAAGGCGATTCTTGTCGATCTCCGGGCGGGACTGCACGTAATCGATCACACGGGAAAGCATGCGGTCGGCATTCTCGCTAACCTTGATTGGATTTTGTCCGGTGCCGGGCCCATCGATCGCGAGATAGCCGATACCGAAGGGAAGAATTGCGCTGAAACTCTCCGTCAAATCTTCTTTGCGGCTGTCGAGGCCGTTCACAGCGATCACCAGCGGCACCGGGCCTTTTGCTTCTTTCGGCAAGCGCAGATAGCCGATGATTTCTTTGCCTTCGAACGGAATGCGAACCACTTCGAGCGGCGGATCGAAGAACTTTGCATGATCGAGAAATGCTTCGAGGGCCTTTTCGTACGACCGCTGCTTGCCCGGTGATGCCGGAATCGGCCAGCGTCCAAACGAGTAGAGCCGCCATGCGCGAATGTAGTCGGCATTCGCCTTGGTCGGATCAGATTTGTCTTTCTCTAGCGACTTCGCTTCATTGAAATAGCGATCAGCCACGTGCATAAAGCCAGCGGCCCACTCATCCTTGTCGCTGGTATGAATGCTTTCGAACGCCTCTTTTACGTCGCCGGGGTCGAGCCCAATCAGCGGATACTGGCCGACTTCTGCGCGGTGAATGGCTTCAACGCGTATCTCGTCGATGGTGCGCTCACGGCGTGGTTCGTTTTGAGCAAGAGCGATTGAAGAGAGAAGTACGAATAGCGCAGCGAAGAAAATTGCGAAGTGAAAATGATTTGTTTTCATAATTGGGCCCGATCGTTTGTGATCTCAGTTACGCAATAGAGTTCGTACAAATTGATTGCGAGGTTCTCAATCGTCCCTACGGGACGAGTTTCATTGCGCTATTTACCCGGCGTCGAAACGCCGGGCTATTGTCAGTTGTCCCTTCGGGACATGCCGGAATATTTTCACTCGCCCGCAGCGGCACATGTCGCAGTCTGCAAAAAAGGCCGGACCGAATTGCATCCGGCCTTTCTCACGCTCACCGGGCTGACCGCATAACTAGAACGTGAACTTCATGCCCAACTGCACTGAGCGGGGTCCACCGGAACCGACGGCCGGATTGGCGGCTGCAACATCCGGCGTGGCACAACCGCAGCCGAAAGGCTGAACCGACGGATCGTTCAAGCCGAATCCATTTTGACCGCCGTAAGGATTCGCGAAGCTGGGGTGATTGAAAATGTTGAAGAACTCGACGCGGCCCTGCAGCCGCATGGTTTCTCCAAAGTGGAAATTCTTGGCCAGAGAGAAATCGAAATTCCTGAAGCCGGTGTCCTCGAACATGTTGCGGCTCATGTTTCCGAACTGACCCAGCGGAGGAGGAATCATCACCGAGCTTCCGTTGGCGTAGCAACCAAACATATTCAGAGAAGTGGTCGAAGGTCCCACTGCTCCTCCATCCACGGTCGCCGCCTGCGTGGCGCAGGCTTGATTAGACGCGCCCGCGAAATATGGAATCCCAACCCCCTTCTGAGACTTGAAGTCCGATGTCTTGCCATAGAAACTCCAGCGAATCGGGCTGTTCGCTGGCGGGCTCACCGGGAGCGGCCCCACTCCGGCAGCGTCTGTTCCCTCGTCGATCGGCCCCCAGTACTGCGGGCTTTCCAGCGTGATGATCGAGTTGAGCTCCCAGCCTTCTCGCAGCTGTCCGAAACCCTTTCGTCCGGGAATCGCATAGGTGAGCGACACGGTAAGCCGATGCCGGATGTCGAAGTCGCTATTGGCGTACTCGGCTGCGACGTTGTGAGCATTCTGTGGCAAACCCGAGCCGTACCCGAAGTCCCAGTTGGCGCCCACATCATCGAGTGCGTGCGAGTAGGTGTAACCCGCAACCATGCTAAGACCGTGATAGTTGCGCGCATTCAATGTGACTTGCAATCCGTTGTAGTTGGACCGGTAGACATTTCCCATCTGGAAGATATTGGCCAGGTAGGGGAACTTGCCGTTGAACGGAAGGCAAAGCTGATCCGGAGAGTTACCCTCTGCACAAAGCGGATTGTAGTCACTCCCCACCGGCGGCTGATTAATGTCCCGAATTCCCGTCAGATTCGAGCCGTGATTGCCCACATACGCTGCTTCAATCGACAGATTCGAGTTGAATGCATGCTGTAGGTTTAACGTCCAGTTCCAGACGTAGGGTGTCGTGAGGCCCCGGTCTACCGTCATGATGGGGCACGGGCTGTTAAAGCAATTGATTGTGCTGCCGCCGTAGAGCGGCCCATTTGCAGCGTCCCAGGTCGCCGGATAACTCAAGAAGTTCTTTATCGTGACGTTCCCTGTCGTAATTGTTCCGCCGGATGTATCTCCCGCAGCGTCGATCGGAGCTCCCGTGGGAACGCTGCCAGGCCCGAAAGCATTGTTGAAGGCGACGAACGATTGCCAGTTCACGGTCTCGTAAATCAACCCTCCGCCGCCGCGCACGACAGTTCGCCCGTTACCGCCGATATCCCATGCAAAACCCGCGCGGGGACCGAAGTTCTTATGATCGGGATTCCAGAGGCTGCTGATCTGATGTCCAACCTGAACCAGGCCGACGTTCGGATCAAAATTTCCGAGTAGGTTGTGAGCTTCCTGAGGCACGCTGCTGAATTCGTAGCGAACGCCGAAGTTGATGGTCAGATTCCTGGTAGCCCGAAAGTCATCCTGGAAAAATCCTGCGTACGCCCAGTTGTGCAGTTGCAGGGTCGGGTTGCCCACGGTCACCGACGACTTGAATGGCGCGCCGGCAAAGAAATCTTCCAGCGGGGCCGAACCGTTGGGACCCGGGTTTGCGCTGGCAACGCCGCCCAGGAATGTGACGCTGCCTCGAGCATTGCCGTAAGCCGCATTCTTCACGTCGTCATAGTGGAGCTCGCCGCCGAATTTTATCGCGTGCTTGCCCACCGTATAAGAGATGTGATCGATAAACTGTGTGATCGAATCGGGCCCCTGGAACTTGGGCCACTTGAACCCACCCAGCCCTGGGAAGAAGTAGCCGCCAAAACCGATGCGCGGCAGGCCGCCAGTTTCGGGCCCGCTCACGCCCGTATCCAGACCGTAAGCGGAGGCGGGCGTATTGAGGTCGCCAGGGAGAGTTGGCTGGTAGAGACGGTTGTAGCCAACACGCGCTTCGTTCACGAGGCGTGTGGTCGGAGTCCAAATCCAATTGCCGCCGACCACCTGCGCACGCGTGTGGATATCAGAGAGCCATTTCTGTTGCAGTTCCGGAAAGTCTTCGACAGTGCCGGAGTTATTTCCA
>JBAPOI010000637.1:0-1936 GCA_049279555.1 Candidatus Sulfotelmatobacter sp. | reverse complement strand
GAGGAATTGACACCTGGCAGAACAACAAGTTCCCGGTGGAAGAATGGACGACGGTGGCAACCGCAGTGACCGACCCGAACGAAACGCATTCGGTCAAGCCGCCTGGCGGCTGGAGGAAGCCTAATGTGTCCAGCTAAAACACCGGAAGGAATCCACGCGCATAGGAATTGCAACCGATCACGGTGGGTTTGAATAGAAGAAAAAACTGGTTGCCAAGCTTCGCGCGGCGCCCCACGAGGTCGTGGATGTTGGCACTCACCAACTGAACCCGGACGATGATTATCCCGGCTAAGTCATTCCACTCGGACATGCCGTGGCCGCCGGAAAAGTAGAGCGCGGCGCGCGAAACATTTTCTTCCTCGGCGACGGCGACGAAGTAGCGGAGATGGCGCAGGTTCCATTTCCGCGAGCATAGCCAAAAGTTATTGTCAGGCAAGAAACATGGTATTTCCGCGGTGCGCTCTCGTCGGGGTATTGTCTGACCATGACAGATTTACTTGAAACGAAAGAGCGAAGCGGGGCCGAACCCGGAAAGCCGGTCTCGAATAAGCATGACGAGACATTGCAGGTCGGCGTTGACAGTTTCGCTGCGGCATCGCCTGACGATGACAAGGGTGTCGTGGTCAGCGCGTCCGACAGCATCCGCAATCTCGTCGAGCGGATTGAACTTGCTGACCAGGTGGGGTTGGACGTGTTCGGAGTCGGGGAACATCATCGCCGGGAATTTCTTGATTCCGCGCCGGTGGTCATACTCGCGGCGGCGGCGGCACGGACGCAACGCATCCGCCTCACCAGCGCCGTCACGGTTTTGAGCGCCGCTGATCCGGTGCGGGTGTTCCAAAACTTTGCGACCCTTGATCTGCTCTCGCAAGGCAGGGCGGAAATGGTCGTTGGTCGCGGTTCATTTACCGAGTCATTTCCGTTGTTTGGTTTGCAACTCAAGGACTATGATTCACTGTTTGCCGAAAATCTGGATTTGCTGCTCAACATCCGTGAAAACGAATTTGTTCACTGGTCCGGCAAACACCGGGCACCACTCACCGGGCAAGGCGTTTATCCGCGACCGAAGCAAAATCCGCTGCCAATTTGGCTCGGAGTCGGCGGGACGCCGGAGTCGTTCGCCCGCGCCGGGACACTTGGATTGCCCCTGATGATCGCCATTATCGGCGGCGAGACGCGGCGGTTCCGTCCGCTCGTTGACATCTACCGGGAATTTGGCCGGCGCGCGGGACATGCGCCCGAAAAGCTCAAGGTTGGAGTTCACGCCTTGGGTTACGTTGCCGAAACTACGCAACAGGCGATCGAAGATTTTTTTCCGGGTTACGCCAAATCCTTTACCCGCATCGGCAAGGAGCGCGGCTGGCCGCCAGTCACCCGCGCTCATTTCGATGCTGTGCGAGGCAAGCATGGCGCGCTGCTGGTGGGCAACCCAGAAGAAGTGACCGAAAAGATTCTGCGCCACAGCGAAGCGCTGGGCAATATCTCACGGATTAGTTTCCAGATGGACGTTGCCGAATTGCCGCCAGCAAAACTCCTCCGTGCTATCGAATTGCTCGGTGCAAGCGTTGCGCCTGCTTTGCGGCAGCAGTCACCAACCTCCAGCTAATGCCACATGATCACGTTACGAAAAGCAAATGAAAGGGGGCATGCCAATTATGGCTGGCTCGATACCTATCACACTTTCAGTTTCGGAGATGATTACGATCCGCAATGGATGGGTTTTCGCAGCTTGCGCGTGATCAACGACGACCTCGTGTTGCCGGGCAACGGCTTCGGCGCGCATCCGCATCGCGACATGGAAATCATCACCTACGTCCTGAGCGGCGCGTTGGAGCACAAGGATTCGATGGGCAACGGGCGCGTCATCCAGCCGGGCGATTTCCAGTACATGGCCGCCGGCACCGGCGTGCAACACAGCGAATTCAATCCGTCGAAA
>JBAPOI010000636.1:0-3168 GCA_049279555.1 Candidatus Sulfotelmatobacter sp. | reverse complement strand
GGAGCGATCTCGGGATACGTGCGCGACTCCTCTGGCATACCACAGATGGGCGCAATCGTTGAGATTGCCGGAACTGCGGCGCGTTCGCTCACGGTATTTACTGATGGCGCGGGGTTCTATTTGGCAGCGAATCTGCTGCCGGGGTCTTACTCGGTTCGAGTTTCAGCAGCTTCCTTCCTTCCTGCCTTGCATGACAAGGTTGGCTTGCGCCCAGGCACCAGCGTTCATCTGAATATCACCTTGAACACCTTGCTGAATGCTATGCGAGTCGGGCCGTTGCGTGGCGCCTCCGACGATGATGACTGGAAGTGGACTCTGCGTTCCGTGGCCAATCGCCCGGTCCTGCGCGTCCTCGACGATCCCGCGACCAGCTCCGAAAAGCAGGATCACGACTTGAAGACGAGCCTTTCTTTCCTCGCTGGTTCTGAGGCTGGCGGGTATGGCAGCGGCTCGGACATGAGCACCGGTTTTTCGGTGGAGCGATCCATTTTCTCTGCCGACCGCGTGGGCCTCAGCGGAAATGTCGGTTACGGAGACGGCCTTCCTGCGGCCGTTTTACGCGCTATGTACTCACATCGACTGCTCGACGGTTCTGGACCCTCGATGGCGGTTGCGGTGCGCCGCTTTGCGCCCTCCGATCCTAATTTGCATTACGCCTCGCTGCAGGCTGTGTCACTATCGGCGGGAGATGATTTTGCCATCGGTGACGTTCTCGAGCTAAAGTTCGGCAGCGAACTGCAGATCATCCAGTTTCTAGGCCGTGTCACGGCTTTCCGGCCTCATGCCTCGCTCCGACTCCATTCTTCGCCAAACACAGTCGTGAGTTACGACTATGCGACTTCCTTGCCCACTACAAGCGAGGAGAAGGGCTTCGATTCTCCTCCGACCGATATGAGTGAGGCCGCTCCTCGGCTCAGCGTGACGAATTTCTCCACCAAACTTGAAAGCGCTCACCATCAGGAACTGAATATCTCTCATCGGCTGGGCAAAAACAGTTTCCAGGTTGCGGTATTCACCGATCGCGTAAACAACACTGCGCTACTCGGGACCGGGGATGTGACCGCGGCTGGCGGCTTCCTTTTGCCGGATGCGTATTCTGGCACCTTCACCTATGCCGGCGACACTTTAGACACGCAGGGCGTGCGCCTAGTGCTCCAGCGGAAATTTAATTCCGATCTCACCGCGACGCTCGATTACGCCTACGGCGGCGTTCTAGATTTGACCACGCCTGACATTGAGATCCAGAACGTCGAGCAAGCGATCACCACGCAGAGGCGGCACGCCTTAGCCGCGAAATTCAGCGGTACTTTACCGCGTACGCATACTCGCTGGATTACGTCCTATCGTTGGGTCGGTGGTCAAGCGCTGACTCCGGTCGATATGTTCAACGCTTCACCGGGACGGACCGACCCCTACCTGAACGTTTGCATTCGCCAACCGATTCCTAGCCTCGGCTTCCTGCCAGCGCATATGGAGGCAGTCATCGACCTACGCAACCTACTGGCACAAGGCTATGTGCCAGTCGTAGGGCAGGACGGACAGACGGTTTATCTTGTGCAATCCGCGAGGTCGGTGCGTGGCGGTGTGACAATCAACTTCTGAAGTATCTCCATACAAAATCGTTCCTCTAATTGATCTCGTAACCCTCTTAGGATCAATAAATTCGATGTATGTTATCAGAAACTCATATAAATCCTCCCGTTACGCATCCAGATTTTCATAGACTTTCACCAGGGTTATCCGGCATAACGTATTTTATCCCGCACCTTCCGATATAACTCACTGAAAAATATGGGTAATAGCTGACAACTCGTTTGGCGAGAAACATGCCTCTGACAACTCACTGAGCTTGCTCGGGATTTCTTGCCATTTTAAGCGGAGGCAATTTGATGCGACGAATTAGCGCTACCGTTGTAGTGATTTTATGTCTTACGTTAATGAGCTTTAGCCAGACCTTCCGCGGCGCCATCAACGGAAGCGTGACCGATCCTTCTGGAGCCGTTGTGGCCGGAGCATCGGTGAAGGCCACGAACGTGGCCACCGGCGTCAATATTGAAGCTACAACCACCAGCGACGGGCAGTTCGCATTCCAGGACTTGCCGCTTGGCACCTACAAGATCACGGTCGCTGCGGCGGGTTTCCACACTACTACGGTCGATAAAATCGAGGTTACCGCAGGCAGCGCCTATACCCTGCCGGTGAAGTTAACGGTCGGCGGAACCGGCACGACTGCCGTGGAAGTCTCCGCTGCCGCGCTCACCCTGGACACCACGACCGCGGCGCAGGACAACGTCTTGACTACCGAAGCCGTGCAAGACGTGCCAATGAACGGGCGTGACTTTTCACAGTTGATTGCGGTGCAGCCCGGTTACGGTGGCTACTCGGTCGGCGGTTTCGGCTCTCTGAATGGAACCCGCGCCAACCAGATGAACTGGCAGATTGACGGTGTCGACAACAACGATTTCTGGCACAACATTCCTGCCGTGAACCAGGGCGGCGTGTCCGGCATAGCCGGTACCATCATGCCGCTGGATGCGGTCGACGAGTTTTCCGCGCAGACGCAATCGAACGCAGAGGGCGGAAGGAACGCGGGCGGTCTTGTCAACGTCGTTCTAAAGTCCGGCACCAACCAGTTGCATGGTTCGGCTTACTACTTCAACCGAAATGAAGCCTTCGGCGACGCCTCGCCGTTCACTCCGGATGGCGTCAAGAAGCCGGAATTGCGCAACCAGAATTATGGATTCTCGCTGGGTGGCCCCATCATCAAGGACAAGACTTTCTGGTTTGTATCGTTCGAAAAGCAGCAGTACGTCATTGGTCTGTCTGGCGTCGCTACCGAACCGTCCGTTGCCTACCAAAATGAGGCTCTGGCCATTCTCGCCAACGCAGGCGGTGTTTACGGTGGCTATGCGCCGGTTACGCCTAGCTCGATTTCAACCCAGCTGATCGCCAACCTCTGGCCAAGCACAATCGATAATCTTGCCGCAAACGTCAATAATTTTTTTAGTCCGGTGGCCTCCACTGGCTACAGCTATAACGGTGTTGCCAAGATCGATCACAACTTCACCGACAAGCACCACCTCGCAGTGCGGTGGTTCGCAGGGCAAGGAAGCCAGACTGCCCCTCTGGGAGGGAGCCCGGCGCTGGCAACGGCGAGTTCCAATCTGT
>JBAPOI010000635.1:0-18390 GCA_049279555.1 Candidatus Sulfotelmatobacter sp. | reverse complement strand
GTTTCCGAAATCATCGGGCTCAATGCTCTTGCGGGCGCCACAGCCGGGCGGCGCGGTCGAGCACGCCGTTGACGAACTTGTGTCCATCGGTGGCGCCGAAGCGGCGCGCCGGGCCGGTCAAGTGGGAGATCCCTTCGACTTCGCTCAGGGCAGGCTCTTCGCTCCGCCTGAAAAGCGGCTACGCTCAGGATGACGCCGACGGGGGGAAGTGCACGCTGCTTTTTTCAAACTGTCCTACTACCCCCTCCTCACCTATTTCCGTTGAATCTCAAGGAGTGCATTAGAATGTAGGGTTCTAGAGCCAGAAACTTAGCGGCGGATGGAGAGCTGGTGAAGCAACTTACGGCGCCATGGTTGAGAGTGTCGTTTACGGTACTCGACATTCTGCTGGTGGCGTTGATCATTTATGAAGTGCTGGTGATGATCCGAGGGACGCGGGCGGCGCCGATGCTTGCGGGACTTGGAGCGGTTGCGGTTACGTTTTACCTGGCGCGCATTGGGGAACTGGCCACGCTGAACTGGCTGGTTGGGCATCTGTTGCCGTATGTTGTGTTCGCGCTGATCGTGGTGTTCCAGGCGGAGATCCGGCACGTGTTGTCAGATGTGGGGCGGCGGGTGAGCTTTTTGCGCGGGTCGGCCGTGGAGGGCGATTCCTACGACGACATTGTGCTGGCGGCGAATTTATTTTCGCAACACCAGACCGGCGCATTGATCGTGATTGAGCGCGAGATTGGGTTGCGAACCTACATTGAGAGCGGCGTGGCAATGGACGCGAAGCTCTCGTACGATCTGCTGGCGACGATCTTCCGGCCGAGCGCGCCGTTGCACGATGGGGCGGTGATTATCCAGAAAGACCGGCTGGCGGCGGCGGCTTGTTTTCTGCCGCTGTCGATGAATCCTGTGCTCTCAACCCAGATGGGGACGCGGCATCGGGCGGGGATTGGAATCACCGAAGAGACCGACGCGATTGCGGTGATTGTGTCGGAAGAATCGGGCGCAATCAGCATGGCGGTTGGGGGAAAGATCGAACGGGATTTGACGGTGGAGCAACTTCGCGAACGGTTGAGCGGAGAGTTGCGGCGGTATATGTCTCCCGTGGCATTGCCGACGGTGGTCGCGCCAAGCGACGAATCGGACGCGGGGCTGCAATCGCCGTTGCGGGCCGGCATGGGAACGCAAGTGCGGCTGGCTGACGAGGACTCTGATTCGGCGGAAGCGGAGCGGCCGCTATGATGAGTTTTTGGCGGCGCTGGGTGCTGCACAACTTCTGGCTGAAGATTTTGTCGCTGCTGATCGCGACGGGCTTGTGGTTGGCGATCGCGCCGGATGAAGAGACGGCGGAAGTGGCGGTGCGAGTGCCAATCGAGTTTCAGCATGTGCCGCAGCATCTGGAAATCAGCTCGGTCACGATCCCAGAGGCGCAGATCCGGGTGCGCGGGCCGGAGCGGTTGATCCGGCAATTGCGGTCGACCGACCTTCATGCAGAACTTGAATTGGGCGACGCGAAACCTGGCGAGCGCACGTTCGACCTGACCGCGGAGCAGATTCGGCATCAGCGCGATCTTCACATCGTGCAGGTTGTGCCGGGGCAAGTGCATCTCAGTTTCGATACGCGGCTGACGCGCGAGGTCAAGATTCATCCCAAGGTAACGGGGAATTTTGCCGCGGGCGAACAGATCGCCAGAGTGCTGGTGGACCCGGAGAGTATTACGATCACGGGACCGGCGCATCATGTGGAAGCCGTGGATGCGGCCGCGACCGATCCGGTGGATGCTTCTGGAGTGTTGACTCAGTCTACCTTTGTGACCAACGTATATATTCCAGATGCGCTGGTGCAAGTGGTGCAGCCCACGCCGGTGCGGGTGACGGTGGTCATGGAGAAGAGTGCGGGGGCGGGTGGGCATTGAACTTGCAATCTCACGCAAGCAGACAAGCAACAGCAGGTTCCTCCACTTCGCATTCCGCTTCCTTCGGAGCTGAACGCTCCGGTCGGAATGACAGATTTCTAGATTCCACAAGACATCTATGAATAATCAGGGCAGACAATTATTTGGTACAGACGGGATCCGCGGCGTGGCGGGAGACTTTCCGCTGACGAAGGAAAGCACGTATCTGATTGGGCGGGCGCTGGGACACGACTTGATTCGCAACGCGGTTAAGCCGCGGGCGGTGATGGGACAGGACACGCGCGAATCGAGCGGTTGGATTGCGGACCGAGTGGCGGCTGGACTGGCGGCGATGGGAGTGGAGGTGCACAGCGCGGGCGTGATTACGACTCCTGGAGCTGCCTACCTCGCGCGGTCGCGCGGGTTTGCGGCAGGAGTTGTGATTTCGGCGTCGCATAATCCTTGGACGGATAATGGGATCAAAGTTTTTTCCGGAGACGGATTCAAGCTGACTGATGCGCGCGAGTTGGCGATTGAGGGCGAAATCTTTGCGCTGCTGGAAAGGCCGGGAGCGGCGGACGATACTGCGCTGAAAATTGCCGGTCCATCGCTGCCTGGCGAATTAGAGCTGCGGCAGGCCTACATCGAGTCGCTGGCTGAGAGCGTGACGGCTGACTTAAGCGGGCTGCGCGTGTTGGTGGATTGCGCGAATGGGGCGGCGACCGCGGAAGCTCCGGAATTGTTTCGTGAGTTGCGCGTACGGGCAACGTTCACGCACGTTACTCCGGATGGGAAAAATATTAACGAAGGCTGCGGTGCGCTGCATCCCGAGACTTTGGGGAAGACCGTGGCGGAATCGGGCGGCAAGTTTGATTTGGGTGTGACGTTTGACGGCGATGCCGACCGGGCTTTGTTTTGCGATGGCGATGGGCGGGTGGTGAATGGGGATGGCGTGCTGCTGCTGACGGCGCGGGATTTGCAGTCGCGCGAGAAATTGAGCGGATCCACGGTGGTGGCGACGACGATGTCGAATATGGGAGTGGAGATTGCGTTGAAGAAATCGGGCATTCGCATGCTGCGGGCGAATGTAGGCGACAAATATGTTTTGGAAGAGATGCTGAAGATGGGCGCGACTTTGGGCGGGGAGCAATCGGGGCACATTATTTTCCGTGATGGCGATGCGACTACCGGTGACGGTTTGCTGACGGCGTTGCGAGTGATGGATGTGATCGTGCGGTCTGGGAAGTCGCTTGCGGAGCTAGTGAGCGACTTGAAAGTGTTTCCGCAGAAAATTCAGAACGTGCGGGTGCGGGAAAAGACTCCATTTGCGCAGGTGCCAGAGCTGCAGAAGGCAATTGACGCGGCTGAGCGCGAATTGGATGGAAATGGGCGGGTGGTGGTGCGGTATTCAGGGACGGAGGCGCTCGCTCGCGTGATGGTAGAGGCGGAGTCGGAAGAAAAGATGAAGGCGATCACGGCGGGGATCGCGGGGGAGATTCAGAAGGCGCTGGGAGTGTAGTTCACGATATGACTAGCGAATCCGACAATCTGACTCAGAATGCTCTACGGGCGCGAAGAGAAAATCGCCTTGAGGACGCTAAGCGCGACCTTGTTCGTGCGGTGGGCATTTGCCGTGAATCCGGACTGCGAAATGAGTTGGCTAAGGCGCTTGCGGGACTGGGACAAATCGAACGGGACCTCGGTTGCAGCGATGTGGCGATGCGGCACTATGAGGAAGCGGGCGCGATCTATCGCACGGAAGGTGAAGCTCTCAAGTTGGCTCATATGGTCCGGCATGTCGCGGACATTCAGCGGCATGAGGGCCATTACGATCAAGCTGCGGCGAACTACGGTGAGGCGCTGCGGCTCTATCGCAGTGACACTGCGACCTCGCGACTGGACTTAGCCAATGCGTTGCGCGGCATGGCGCTGTTGAAAGAAGAGATCGACAAGAACGAAGAAGCACGGTCGCTTTGGAGCGAGGCCAGAGATCTTTACGCTGCTGTGGGTGTAGAAGCGGGCGTGAGTGAGAGTTCGGATCGGCTCAGGCGGCCGCAGGACTAAGGCAAATTCTGTTTTTCTTCCAATCTTCATTTTGATCACTTATCTTGGAATCACTCACCTTCGACACATTCCGCCTCACGGCGGACCCAGCGAATCATGTGCGGGTAGGGGGGAACGGAGACTGCTGCGGCGCGGGTGCAATCTAGAGTGAGGCCCATCCATTGCAGCAGGGGAACGCCGGCGCTGCCATCGCGGTAAGTCTGGATGAGCGACGCGGCGGCGCCTTTGTAGCCGGTGGAGTGAAAGACCGTCTCGGGCGGGAGTCCGAGGTGGATGGCGGCGGCATAGGACCAGGTTTGGGCAGCGATCTCGTCGCCCATGTCGGAGCCGGCATTCGATCCGGCGGAGGCGCGCTGCTCGGGCAGCATCGTGGCAAGATGGCCAGCTTCGTGGAGGAGATCCCCGGGGTAGAGCAGGCGATCGGGGTCGACGATGAGGCCGCCCGGCGCGAGCGTGACGCCAGGCAGGAAGGTATCAGCGCCGAGGGGAGCGAGGTGAACGGTCAGGCCGATCTCTGCCGGAGCCAGTCGAGGACGAGGGTTGCGGCGGGATCGAGCATCGGGATGAGTTTAGCGCCGATGAGGGCTGCGGTTCATTCCGGATCACGTTCACTCGAAGATCGTTCATTCGAATGTCCTTCATTCGAAGATCGGTGCCAGCCTTGCGAGCACCTCTTCCAGGATCGCGTCCGGGATGTTCTCTAGTTTCCTGCCGCCGCGCGCGGCGAGATCGAGGACGCGGACGGTCCGATGTTTTCGTCTAGAAGCCATCTATGTTGGGTTTCCTAAGGTTTTGAATTTCCTAGGGTTTTGATTTTCCTAGGGTTTTGATTTTGGCTTTGCGCGCCGGGCCGGTCAAGCGGGAGGTCCTTCGCTCCGCCTGAAAAGCGGCTACGCTCAGGATGACACCGGCGGGGAGAAGTACACGCTGCTTTTTTCAAACTGACCCACTACCCCCGCCCAACGTGGCTAGTTCGGCGATTTTCGCTTCAGGTAGGCGCCGTACCAGTCGGTTTTAATTTCGTTCTGCGCGTCCTGCAGCGTCGTCTTGCCGGCACAGACCTCTTTGTGGAGTTCGGTTTCCAGCCAGTCTTTTTCGCGCGCTCCGGGGTGCTGCGTGTAGGGCTGCGGCCATAGGTTCTCGAGCGTATCTGCGCCTCCGAGGTCGCGGCTGATCAGGTGGTCGACTTCGCAGCCCTCAGTCACAGGCTGGCCGTTCGTGCCCGTATGAGTCTTTAAGGCACAGACGCCCTCGCCTGGTGCGGTACCGTATTGGGCGTAGGCATCGTCTTTCATTTTCTGGGTGACGTGCCGCTCGTCTTTGCCCCATTTGATCGCGCAGATTTTGGCCTTGCTGCTTAACCGCAGCGCGCCTTTGGTGATTGAGGGATCGGGCAGGAGAGCTGGCCCGCTCTGCTTGTATTGGGCCTGCTGGGCCGTCACGACTACGGTGCAGAACAACACGACGACACGTGCGGGGAAAAACTTGCTTGTCATTACACACGCCCCTTTTTGCAGACAAATCTTTGTAGGAGTGTCGCGCAACGTGATAGTCAAGAGCAATGGGAATCTGAGGATTCGTGGACACGGGGCGAAATCAGGCGCAGGGAGCCTGCAGACTGGCCTCGCTACGCTCGGCGGACAGCCGAGGCGGCTGTCCCTACATGAGTCTTGCCAGCTCGCTAATCCAGGTCGCGCCAGTTAGGGCCCGTGCCCATCTCTACTAGCAGCGGGACAGCTAGCGCGTGCACTTTTTCCATCTGCTCGCGGACTAGAGACTGCATCGTGTCCACTTCTTTTTCCGGGACTTCGAAGACTAGCTCGTCGTGAACTTGCAGGGTCATTCTTGATTTCAGTTTGCGTTCACGCAACGCCTTATCGATGCGGATCATGGCTACTTTAATTAAATCTGCCGCGGTGCCTTGGAGCGGGGTGTTGACTGCAGTGCGCTCGGCGAAGCCGCGTTGGTTGGCGTTTTTGCTGTTGATGTCGGGGATGGGGCGGATGCGGCCGTGGAGGGTTTTTACTTTCAGGTCGCGGCGGGCTTCTTCGAGAGTTTTGTCGATGAAGGCGCGGACACCTTTGTATTGTTCGAAATAGTTGGCGATGAATTGTTTGGCTTCGGCGGGTTCGATGCCGAGATTTTGCGACAGGCCGAAGGGCGAGAGGCCGTAGACGATGCCGAAGTTGACGACTTTGGCTTGGCGGCGGTGGTCGGGCGTGACCATGAGCGGCGGAACTCCGAAGACTTGCGAGGCGGTGAGGGTGTGGATGTCGTCGCCGCGGCGATAGGCTTCGACCAGGAGCGGGTCGCGCGAGAAGTGGGCGAGCAGGCGGAGTTCGATCTGAGAATAATCGGCCGTTAGCAGGACGTGGCCGGGCTCGGCGATGAAGGCGGCGCGGATGCCGCGTCCGAGTTCGGTGCGGATGGGAATGTTTTGCAGATTCGGATTGGCCGATGAAAGCCGACCGGTAGCAGTTCCGGTTTGACCGAAGGTGGTGTGCAGGCGGCCGGTGGAAGAGTTGATGAGCGCGGGCAAAGTGTCGACGTAGGTGGACTTCAGCTTGGTGAGCTGGCGGTAATCGAGGACCACGCGGGCGATGGGATAGTCTTCGGCCAGGGTTTCGAGAACATCGACGGCGGTCGATATGGTGCGGCCCTTGCCGTATTTGACCGGCTTGGGAAGATTCATCCGGTTGAAGAGAACATCGCCGAGTTGCTTTGGCGAGCCGATGTTGAATTCGCATCCCGCGATATCGCAAATCTCTTTGGCTTTGATTGCGATCTCGCGCTCGAGTTCGGACGACATTTTGGCAAGCGCGGTGGTGTCGATTTTTACTCCGGCTTGCTCCATGCGTGCGAGGACGGGAACTAGCGGCAGATCGATTTCTTCGTAGAGCTTGGCGAGTCCCGCTTGTTTGACTTCTGCGCGCAGCGCGGCGGTTAGGCGGCCGGTGACGTCGGCGCCTTCGGCCAGATCGTTGTTGGTTTGGAGCTGGCTAAGCCTGAGATTGAAGCGACGGAGAGCGACTTCGGGCAAACGATGCGAGGAATAGGTGGGATCGAGCAGGTACGAGTAGAGCATGGGATCGTGCTCGACGGCTTGCAGAGGGATGCGGAGAGAATCGAAAGCATGGATTGCGGATTTGTAGTCGTGGATCGATTTAGGGGTGGACTCGGAACCCAGGATCGAGCGCAGTTTGGCAGCGGCATCGGAGGAGTCGAGCTTCACGATGGTTGCCGAACCCGCAGCGGCGGAGATGGCAATGCTCCGGGACGCGGGTGGGGGCGCGGGAGGTGAGTCATCGGTCAGCGCGAGCATGCCGGACATCCCCAGCTGGGATTCTTCCTCAACCACTTCTTCTTCAGCTTCAGCTTCCGAAACAGGTTCTGTTTGATCGGACTCCACGGCAATTGCCAGAACATGTTCCGCAGCGAGAGAGCTGAGAACTTTTTCTACATCGGCGGCGGATTCTGCTTCCGCGTAGTGAGTTTCGGTGACTTGAACCTCGGGCAACAATTTTTTTAACAGCGAGGTGAATTCCAGCTCAGTGAAGAGCTGGCGGAGGAGATCGACATCCGGCTCTCCGGCCTGCATGGCTTCGACATTGAGCTCGACGGGAACGTTGGTGTCGATGGTGGCCATGCTTTTGCTGAACAGGATGATGTCGCGATTGTTCTGAAGCGATTCGCGATAGGTTTTCTTTTCGACTTCGGCGGCGCGGTCGAGAGCCTGCTCAACGGTGCCGAAGCGCTTGATGATCTCGACGGAGCCTTTGTCGCCGATGCCGGGGGCTCCGGGAATGTTGTCGACGGAGTCGCCGCGGAGGGCCATGATGTCGATGACGCGCTCGGGAGGGACTCCGAGAATTTCTTCAACCTTGGCGGCGTCACAAATCAGATTGTCTTTGGGGGGATTCAGGATGCAAACGTCATCGTTGACGAGTTGCATCATGTCCTTGTCGCTGGAGACGACGTAGACGGGATGAGATGCGGCGGCGGCTTTACGGGCGAGAGTGCCGATGACGTCATCGGCTTCGAAGCCGGCGAGTTCGAGGATGGGGATGCGGTAAGCCTCGAGGGCGCGGCGGATGTAGGGAATCTGCTGGGCGAGATCTTCCGGCATGGCAGAGCGGTTGGCTTTGTAGCCCTTGTATTCGATCTCGGTGAAAGTTTGCGTCTTGATGTCGAACTTACGGACCTTGGTGATGGCTTCGGCCTGTGTGTCGCGAAAAGTTTTGGCGGCTACGTCGAAGACGGCGGCGAGATAGGCGGGGGAGAAATCGTCGCGCAGTTTGCGCAGCATGTTGACGAAAACGAGGACCGCCGCGGTGGGGATTCCGGACTTTGTGGACATTCCCGAACGCTGGCGCGCCATGGCGTGATAGGCGCGGAAGATGAAGCTCATGGTGTCGATGAGAAAGATGCGCTGGGGGTCAGAGGATGGTGGTACGGGACTAGATTGGGGTTCCGGAGGTTTTGTTCGAGGGGACAAGGCAGTAGTTTAACAGCCGGAGCGGGCGGGGGGAGTGGATGAAACCTGCGTGCTTTCCGGGCTAAAGCCTAGATCAGAAGGGGGCATTTATCGCAGCGGGGAACCTGCTGCGCCATTCAAGAAAACCGAGCGGAGTTCGGCTGCCGGCTTAGAGGAAAAGTGAATCGAGCTTCGCTCGATGGACAGCCGAGGGCGGCTGTCCCCACATGAGACTTTGCGGAAACTGAGACACTTCCAAGAATCAGGGATGGCTAGAAATCGATCCAGAAGTCTGCTTTTACGGCTTTTCTGCCGCGGCTGCCGGAGGTATTGCGGAAAACCAGATAATACTGCGCTGGCCGATCAAGCGTGGCGGGAAGGCCAAGGCTCACATCCTGATCGTGAGAAGAGTCGACGGAGTACACCACGTCGGCGGGCTGGCCGTGAAGGTAGCCGGCGTACTGTTCGTCATTCATAAGAAGAAGATCTACGTCGCCTGGGTCGTCGTTCGATTGATCGTTATTCGGGTGATCCCGGGACGCCGGCACAAAGGAATGATAAGAGCCGCGCAGTTGTGGGCTGGCAGCATGAGGTGGAACCTGAAAAGCAAAATTTGAGGCCGATGAGACGGAGAATGTTTTGTGAACGATAGCTGTGCTGGTGCCCACAGGCGATGGAGCGATGAGGTCGCTGGGATGTGGCTTTCGCAACGGCACTGGCTTTTGCGGTTTGTCCGGATCGCCGGGCTTGTCGGATTCCGATTTCTCGAGAAACTCCGCGAGCGGGCTTGCGATTTTGACCATCTTGTCTTTGGCCTGGTCCTGAAAGTTGGCCTCAGGTTTACTCTCCTCATCTTGCGATTGGTCAGCGTGCAGCTTAGCTTGGGCAGCATGATTCCGGTAATAAACAACGCCCCCGAGCAAGCCAATACTCACTAGCAACAACGCGAGGCGATGCATGGGACCTCCTACTCCACAGTTGAAATTACCGCTGGGAGGAGTCGATTCCAACATATCTTTACAATTCCGAAGTTACGTTGGTTTTCCGTATTCGGTGGTGTAATGCAGTTGAATTTCGCCACAGGTGCCATGCTCGGCGGAGTAGACGATACAGCTGTCGAAAGGGCGGGAGTAGACGTGGATGCTGACGGCGCGCTGGTTAAACTCGCGAGGATTGAAAACACGATGCACAGGCTCGAGCGGATCGACGGCGCAGGGATGCGTGGCATTCATCTCGACAGTGTCAGTGGCATGGATCTGGCTTTTGCCGAGAGCAAAATCCTGATGAACCACGCGAAAATTTTCGACCAGCAGGCGGCCGATGGGGACGGCCATCCAACAATTCTGGTCTTTGTGATTGTGCACGGAACTGGCCTGGCCGACCTCCCAGCAGATGGCCATCAACTCATAAAGAGGAGTTTTATCAATCAGGTTGCGGGTGTAGTGCTGGCGATCCCAGGTGAGATAGGAAGTGAGCGACTCGGGATGGACCGGGGTGTCCTGCAGGAACGCGCGGATTTGCTCAACCTGGTCGAATGCAGAGTTGGGTAACTTGCGGAGTTCGGTGACGAACGAGTCGATGGGGATTTGTTTGACGGCGATAGACATCGGGGCTCTCCCGCGGAAAGTATAACGCACGGGGATGGGTCAGTTCAGGTGGGGACGAAAGACTTAAACACAGAGGGGCACAGGGGTGCGCACAGAGGGTTTCTGGGATTCTGCTTAGAAATATTTAGTCGGTGAGCACGATTAGATGAACGTTATTCGATGAACGCTCATTCGATGAACATGCAATCTCCATAGGAATAGAAACGGTAACGTTCAGAAACCGCGTGTTCGTAGGCGCGCAGGACACTTTCTCTTCCGGCAAAAGCGCTGACTAGCATTAGCAGAGAAGATTGCGGCAGATGGAAATTGGTGAGCATCGCTTTCACCGCTTTGAATTCGAAACCGGGATAAATGAAGAGATTGGCCGCGCCGGAGCCTTCAACGATAGATCCTCCGCCTTGGCGAATTGCGTATTCCAGAGTTCGAACCGTGGTGGTACCGATCGCGATGACGCGGCGCGAAGCGCGTAGTGCTTGGTTAATGGCTGAGGCGGCCGAGGTCGAGATGGAGTAAGGCTCAGAGTGAAGTTTGTGATCTTCGACTCGATCTACGCGAACGGGTTGGAAAGTCCCGAGGCCGACGTGGAGGGTGATCTCGGCGATTTCGGCGCGACGCTGGCGGATGCGATCGAGGATTTCTGGAGTGAAGTGAAGGCCAGCGGTGGGAGCGGCGACCGATCCGTTCTGCTGGGCGTAAATGGTTTGGTAGCGATCGAGATCGCGAGGAGAATCGGGGCGCACGATGTAGGGCGGAAGCGGGACGTGGCCGATCCTGCCGAGAACGGCAAAGAAGTCGTCTTCCCCGTTATCCTTGTTATGGTCCTCTTTGTGATGTTTTCCCGCAAGGGGCTGAAAGCGAATGCGGCGTTCGCCGAACTCGGCACGGGAGAGAACTTCAGCCTGCAATTCGTTGTGCTCTCCGAAAAAAAGGCGTTCGCCTACGCCAATCTTGCGTCCGGGGCGAACCAGACATTCCCAATCGTTGGGGTCGGCGGAAAGCTGGCGCGTGAGCAGGATCTCAATCCGTCCCTGCAGAAAGTTGCTCGCTCCGGGATTGTGCGGGCTGACAGGCTGAGAGCGAGCGCCTTCGCGGCGACCGTAGAGCCGCGCAGGAAAGACGCGGGTGTTGTTGAAGACGACGAGATCGCCGGGACCCAGCAGATCGGGGAAATCGCGGAACAGGCGATCAGAGTATTGGCCACTGGTTCGCTGAAGATGCAACATGCGGGAGCCGTCGCGGGCGGAGAGAGGTTCCTGGGCGATGAGTTCTTCGGGGAGATGAAAGTTGAAGTCGGAGACCAGCACAGAGCCAGATTATAAGAGCCGGTCGGGGAACGATCTGGGGCCAAAGTGAAATCTGGAGCGAACACCGCGATTTATTCCCCTCTTTGGAGGCAACTTTGTCTGTGTTTTTTGGTAAATTTGTTTGTTTGTGGGAGCCATGTGCGATACTATGCGGGCGAAAGCTTCTACCGCTTTTCGCCACTCCCCCGAGAGATTATTCATGTCCAGTGAACGTAAACACAGGGAAGAGATTGTCCGCTACGGGCGGATGCTGCATGAGCGCGGCTTCGTGGCGGCGATGGACGGGAATCTCTCGGTTCGTTTGGATGGCGAGAGGATCCTGGTAACGCCCACCTGTGTGAGCAAAGGGGCCATGCGAGCCGGGGATATGGTGATCGTGGACCTGGAAGGCAAGCAGGTTACAGGACGGCGGAATGTAACCAGCGAGATCGGGATGCACCTGCTGATTTACCGCACGCGGCCTGACATTCAGGCGATTGTGCATGCGCATCCACCGACCGCTACGGGATTTGCGGCGGCGGGCATGGCGTTGACGGAGCCGTTAGTTTGCGAAGTGGTGATGGGTTTGGGATGCATTCCGCTGGCACGTTACGGAACGCCGGGAACCTCGGAGTTGGCGCAAACTTTAGAACCGTACGTGCCGCAGTATGACGCGATTCTGATGTCGAATCATGGCGTGGTGACTTACGGTGACACGATTGAACACGCCTACATGAAAATGGAAACGGTGGAGCACTTCGCGCAGATTGCGCTGGTCACGCATCTTCTTGGTCGGCAGCAGCCGTTGACGGGCGTGGATATTGAGAAACTGCTGCTGGCGCGGACCAAATATTTTGGCGGGAAGTTGGCCGCAGCGTTGCCGATGGCGATGGCGAGGACGCCGGAAAAGGCGAGCTGAAAGAGTTTGGTTTGAGATTTCAGGCGTCCTTCCGGGACGCTTTTCTGTTTTGCGATGGTTACCCGGCGCTGAACGCGCCGGGCTAATGTCAGGCGCCCCTCCAGGGCGGCGGCTCACAGCGCTACGGTGGTCGATCCGGAGCGCTTCGTTCCTGAAGAAAACCTTCAGCAGCATTCCAGATTCCGCCTCGCTGCGCTCAGCGGGACGGTCGAAGGCGACCGTCCCCACATGGTTCGTAATGCTTCCTGGCGAAACCCCATAACTATTCTCCTCCGATGCGGAAACGAAATCCGGCGCGGAAGTTGACGGGCAGGGCTGGATAACCGACAACTTCGTTGTAGCGGCGATCGAGGGCGTTCTCGACGTTCGCGTAGACCGATACGTGAGAGTTGATGGCGTACCAACCGCCGAGGTCGGCGCGCACGTAGCCGGCGGCGTGGGTGATGCCGAAGCCGAAGAAGTCATCGTCCGGGCGACGGCCGACGAAACTGCCGCCCAAGTTCATTCCCCAGCGATTGCTCAGATAAGACACTAACGTAGTGGCCGAATGCTTCGGCCGGCGCAGAAGCGGCTGGCCGACGTTGTATTGAGAATCGATGGGCGCGGGATCGTCGAGAATCTGAGTGGAAGTGTAGGTGTATGCCGCATTCAGCAGCAACCGGGAACGCAGCTTGGCTTGAAGTTCGACCTCCGCGCCTTGTGCGAATGCCTGGTTCACATTGAAGTACTCGCCCTGGAAGGTCGTTGGGTTGACGGTCTCGTAGTTAATCTGATCATGAAAGAGATTATTGAAGTAGGTAGCGTTCAGGGCATATTTTCCGTTGAAAAAATCCTGCTGAAAGCCAGCTTCGAAGGCGCGGACACGCTCGGGCTTGAGTGCGGGATTTGGAAAAGAAAAGGGCAGGCCGGCAAATGTCTCCTCGAGGCGAGGATCTTTGAATCCGGTGGAATAGGAGAAGCGTAGGCGCGTGCCGGAAAGAACCTCGCCGCCGCGACGCGCGAGCAGGGTGAGAGCGACGCGCGGGACTCCTGTATTTCCGTAGGCGCTGTTGTGGACGAAGCGTCCGCCGGCAACCGCGGATAGCCGGCCGCAGGTGATCTGCTGCTGCACATAGAGGTCATCTTCCAGGCGCTGGCCGTGAGTCTGACCGAAGTTGACGTCACCCACGAAGCCGTTTTCGTTTTCGACGCGATATCCGAATGTGGTGTGGGCCCAGCTTCGCTCGGAATAATCTCCTTGATACTCAAAGCCGGCGCGGTTGATGCGATCGACTTCGTGCGATTGAAAATCGATGGGATCGCCGAAAGAGTCGACGCGGGAAGGATCGCCGTTGAGGTTGAGTTCGTTGTAACGGTAGAGATAGTCGAAGGCGGAGAGACGGTGCTGCCATCCGTTGGGAGCGGCGATCGTAAGTTCGACGCCGCCGATCAAATTGTTGTATTGCGACCACTCGGAGGGATCGGGAGGAAGCGGCTCGAGAGGCTCCGAGGGACCGTTGACGGGAATCAGAGGCACGAAACCGTTGAAGCTGTATTCTCCGGGAATACCGGTGTGACTGTTGGAGTGGCGCAGGTGAAGGTGCAACGAAACTTTATCGTTCAGCGCCGCGCCGAGATTCACGCCCTGCAAAGAGTCCGAATAGGCGTCATTGATGCCGGAGCCGTTGGTATTGAATTGGTCGGCGAAGAGGTTGTAATCGAAGCGGCTACGAGCTCCCGCGAGGGATGCATAGCCGTTGGCAGTGGAAAAATTTCCGGCGTCGGCGCCGAAACGGAGTTCGGGTGTGGGTGTGCTACCGGTTCGGGTGAAGACTTGCACCACGCTGGTCATGGCGTCGGAACCGTAGAGGGTGCTCTGCGCACCGCGGAGAAATTCCACGCGGTTGGCCTGAGTGAGAGGAAGCGTGCCGAAGTCGAATGTGCCACCGGGCTCGTTGACGGTGACGCCATCGACGATGACTTTGTTGTAAGTGGAGTCGCCGCCGCGCACGAAGAGTGAAGAGAGACCTCCGCGCTGGCCCGTAGTGTTGACGATTGCGCCGGGAAGAAAGCGGACGGCATCGTCGGCGGCGATAGGTTGCATGGTTTCGAGCTGCTCATTTTCGAGCGTGGAGATGCTGGCGCCAGTTTCTCCGGCAGGGACGGGAGTTCTGGTCGCAGTGACGACTACGGTTTCCGAGGCTGTGGCGAGGCGAAGTTGGATGGTGAGAATGTCAGGATGAGCGGTGATGTCTTCGGTTTGAGGAGCGAAGCCGGGGGCGAGGACTTGCACTTGCAATTGATGGCGAGTTGGAAGGTCCAGGAATGTGGCGATTCCTTCGGCCGACGTTGTGGCGACTTTTGTCGACGATGCGGATTCGGTTCCGAGTAGTGTGACTTGAGCGCCGGCGACGGCGGCGGATTGAGGGTCGATGACTTTGACTTTGAGGTCGGCAGCGGATGCTGCCGCGAGGGCGACGAAAATCAGAAACGAGGCGCGTAGTGCGCGCATAACCATCCTCCTTTTCACGCGAAAGGGGTTAAGGTGGACGGTTTACGCCGGTCTCCTGGCTTTGCGAGTGAGGATGCACGACAGCAATTGGCAGTTGGCAACTAACAATTGGCTCGGGCGTCCGGAAATTTGCAGGCGGCCTTCCCGGGATCGATCCCAGTGGACGGCTGCGATGGTCTCGCTTACAGTTGCGCGGCAGCGCGGGAATTGCACCCGCTTCCCTGTCTTCGCCTCGAGGCAAAGACGCGCAAACCGAAGGACATGTCAAAGAACAAAATAAGTGGAGAGAGAAATTTACCGGGCGGGCGGTGGGAAGTCAAATGGATGGTACTACTTGCCAGCCGCGAAGGCCCTGGGGCACAAGGATAGCTCCATGATGGCCAGCGCGGCTTTGACTACTTCGCAAGCTGGCAGTACGCCGTAAGACGCACGGTGGACACAGGCCGCGCAAGGATTCCGAATAAGCTAGCCTAAGTCTCCAAAGAATGTCTCTACCGCTTCCCCCGCATTCGTCTCCGCCCGGTCCGCAAGTTCCGTCAGCCATTTATTGAAATCGGTCGTATCTCGCACGGGTTGTCCCGTGGACAGGTGCGCCGTATATACCTTTTCGGCCAGCAGTCGGAGAAAGAGGGCATATTCCATCGTGCAAAGATGACTATAGTGTGTCGCACTTTAGTCGTCAATTGCCGATGCTCTATGCGTGCCTTCTACCCGCAGAACCAGCCCGGAAATCGCCTTTGGTCGCGAACTGCGAAATCTCCGGCGCAAGCGCAAAATCTCGCAGGAGGAACTCGGAGCGCGAAGTGGCTATCATCGTACTTACATCGGGCAGCTAGAGCGGGGCGAGAAAAGCCCATCCTTACGCACGTTATTCGATTTGGCTGCGACTCTGGGCGTTCTCCCTTCCACCCTAGTTAGAACCATTGAAAAGGCGATCCGGCTGTAGCATAGCTGACATAAAACGAAAAGCCCGGCGCGATGGCCGGGCGTTTCGATGAGACCTAGACAACCTCATGCTACCCCGCATGGCTCAGCCGCCCCGGAAGGCGTCGAGCTGCGCTCGACGGACAGCCGAGGGCGGCTGTCCCTACATTAAAGACTCCAACTAAAAACTGGCTGGAGTGTAGGTTCGTTTTAAGGCTTTGGCCGCACTACGACGGCGTAAGGGTTCGCGATCGCGTAAGGCGATCCGGGGGATTGTGCGTAGCTGCCGGTCGTCACGGTGAATACGAACAGTTCTCCGGAAGCCGGGCTGATGGCGTACAGGTGATGCGAGTTATCCCAGTAAACCTGAGAAATTTCATCCGAGGTGAGCAGACCGGTGAATTTCGTGATCGGGTTTGCGCCGTTGAAGTGGTAGACCTCCACGCCTGCCGAACCGGCAACGGCAAGCAGTTTGCCAGACGGAGACATTGACATCGCTTGAAGGTTGGTGACATCGATGACCGGCATATTTTGGTATGTGCTGGTGGTGGTGAGGGTGCCAGAGCTGTCGGCTGTGTAGACGGCGAGCTGGGTCGGGCCAGTCGGGGTCATGTCGTTATTGGGCGACAGGGAAACCGCGAGATGGTTGCGGCCGTCAGATACCGCGATATATGGGCAGTAAGCGCCGTTTTGTGCGACAGGAAAAGGCGGGTTCAGATTGAGGTCGGTAAGGACACCGCTTTCGGTGCGCGAGAAGCCGTAGAGAGCCTGGTCCCCGTGATAGCAGCCGGCACCGTAGCCATACTCGTCGCTGCGAACGAAACTGAGCGGCGTTTCGAAATTGGGAGTTGCCGCGCTGGTTGCGCCGACATAGGAGAGCGATCCATTGCTCTGATCAATGTCGAAAAACTGAAAGGTATTGTTGGCGCCGATATTGCCGTAGATATCCAAATCGTAGAGCGATTGGCCGGTACGGTCGAGGAAGAGGCTAATTGGGCCGCCGTCCGCATATCCGTTATAAGCCTGAGCATTGATGGAAGAAACTTGTTTGAGAGCGCCATTGGGCGCGATGGAGAAGGAATAAATGTTGACGGTGTCGGAGGAGTAAAGCCATTTTCCGCCGACAGCCAGCGTGCTTCCGTTTTCCACGAAGGGTGAGCCGGGAATAAGTTTCAGACTTCCCTTTCGGTCGGCGGCGTAGGCGTTGATCTGGGTTTGGGTTTGCGTGGGATAACTTGATACATATACGTAAGCGACGGGATCCGTCCCGTTAGTTGTGGCTTGGGCTAATTCCTGTTGAGCGAAAGCCGCGGGACTAACGGCGGCTAAGACGAGGGCGGCGAATTTAGTGAAAGTTTTCATACTTCTTTACTCCAAAAAATCTCTCCAAAAATCGGTGGCGGTCATGGTGAACCGGCAAGGAACTGCCGGAAGGATGCTGCACGGGGGCGGAGATGGCAGCGCCAATCAGATGCCTGGATTGGGTGGGCAGGTTGTTCGGTGGGAGCGCAGGGTTTGGTTTTATCTAGGGGTTTTGCTTTAAGGGGCTGGCCTAGCCGCACTCAACACGGGATGCCAGCTCGGACGAAATTCGTCGGCTGGGCCAGCCGCTACATCAGTTCTGTTCCGATTTTGCAGCGACTGGCTGAAGCGGGCTCGGCGCGGCTGTCGGCGCCGCGGGGCGAGTTGCGCTGTCCTGGCCTTCCACATATTCCCGCAGATTCTTGAATAGCCCGGCTACCGCCGTGTTCGTGCTCCAGTTCAGTCCAGCGTTCTTGGCGGCGTACCACAAAATCTTTTTTGAGGCAGGATGCACTACATCCAAAATGATGACGCCGCTCCCCGCGTTGACGACGCCCACGGGTACGGGGTGCATAGTTCCCGTCTCGTACACGCGCACAACAAGGTCTGCGCTCTTAGCGTCCTGCACTACCTGGAACCGTCCCCATTTGTCCAGTTCCTTGTGGCTTGGTTCTTCAAAAGGCGAGTCCTCCACCAGACGGGTCTTGAAACCCTTGGTCTTGAAATACTTCACGTGACCAGAAACGAGGTAGATCGTTTTCGCCTGGACCAACGCGCGCGTTAAGTCCGGGGGCACCGTCGAATTCTGCGCGAACATAACCCCACAAACCACCGCCAATAGAGCCGATACCAGCCATACCGCTCGTGGCGCTTTCATGATTGTCCCCGCCTTATGGATGAAGATCCCAATTGTCGAATCGACCCCAAGGAATATCAGTGAACGCCACTTCATGACAGGTTACGAACGTGACCTCTGAGGAAGTACGATCAGTCGGGCACCGACTGTCCTTCATGGCCCAAACGCTCGGGCAGCGGGGTTTAGTTCTGGAGCAGTTTTTGACATAACGCCTATGGCGAGCGCAGGCCAAGTGTGGGTCAGTAGAACCCGAAAAGCAGGGCTTCCTATCCGGAAAATCTCCATCGGCATCTCAGCCCACCCGTGAAACCGCTACGGGTGGGGGCACCCTGTTCAGTTGTCGTAAGGAAATTCCGACGTGCCGACATTGCTTACATTTTCCTCCGCGAATTCGCAGACTCGGTCGAGGGCATCCTGTAGCTGCTGCTGATAGCGCTCGATATCTTCGTCGCTGGCTTCGTTTGGCACTGGGATGAGTTTCCCGAAGCGCATGAGGACGCGGGAGAACGGTTTCGGGATGATGAGGCGATCCCAGGTGTTGAGGACCCAGGCGCGGTCGACGGCCATGTGATACATCGTCAGGG
>JBAPOI010000634.1:0-2798 GCA_049279555.1 Candidatus Sulfotelmatobacter sp. | reverse complement strand
CCATCGCCGCCCGCTGGGGATGGTCCTGGGCGATCGTCTCTCTCGCCGTGGGACCTTTTCTCGGCTGTCTGGCCATGTGGCGCTTGCGGCGCTGTTCGGCTTCAGTCACTCATGGTTGAAAGCAGACTGAGATTTATTCCCCCACCAGCCACTCCAAATTCCTCTTCCCTCGATTTGAAGGTGGCAGTCTCTCGCTAGGAAAAAAATGAGAAGTTTTCGACGATGGCGCGCGGAATGTGCTCCGTGCCCAGCCAAGCCGCTTTTTTCACGAACGTGCGGTCGAGCGCGAAGGGACGCGGTACCTACAATTGTGGTAACTTCGGCAATTCAAAGGCTGGGCCACCCGCCAACCGGTGTTAAAGGAGACGCTATGAGAAAAATCAAGATCCTCGAACATATCTCGCTGGACGGCGTGATTCAGGCCCCCGGCGGGCCAAACGAAGACCCACCCTATCCCTATGGCGGATGGTCGGTGCCGCATGCCGACCCGGAAGGAGGAGCGGCCATCGTCGCGGCTCACGGCGAGGCTTTCGATCTGCTGCTGGGCCGCCGAACTTACGATATCTTTGCCGGCTTTTGGCCGAAAGCTCCGAAGAGTCCGATGGCGGACAGTCTGAACGCGGCGACGAAATACATTGCGACCCACAGGCCGAAGAGTCTTGCATGGGGGCCGGTCGAGGACCTTGGAACGGACATCGTCGAGGGCATTCGCCGCGTCAAGGCGAAGAGCGGGCCGCAGCTGATCGTCTGGGGCAGCTCGACGCTAACGCCGGTGCTGCTTGAACACGGGCTTGCGGATGAGGTCTTGCTGCTCGTCTTTCCGGTTCTGTTAGGCACTGGCAAACGTATCTTTTCGGAAGGGACCCCGCCCCGCGAACTGGCGCTCGTCAGCACGAAGGCTGTGGGCTCGGGCGTTATCATCAGCACCTACAAGCCCAGCGGTCCTTTGCGGACCGGCTCCTACGACGACGCGGGGGAGTGAGCCGACGTCTAGAGATAATGCAGGGACGGAAACCAGGGGCAGACGGAACGTTTTCCAGTTTTCGACGAATGGAAATTGGTGAACGTCCCGTCTGTCCCTAGTTTTCCCTCCTAGTTTTCCCTAGTTTTCTCTGTCCCTAGTTTTCTCCAATGAACAGAGATTGGTGAACGATCCGTCCGCCCCAGTTTTGACGTGTCCACAGTTTTTCATGATGCTTGGCCCGGATTGAGCTGCGCAAGCGCGGCTTCAATGTCGGTCACCATCATTTCAAGTTCGGGCTCGTAATAGACTCGCGGGTTCTGATTAGGTTTAGGAAGATTCTCAACCCGTCGCTTCCACTGTTTATCGAGCGCCGCGAAGTTTGAAAACGCGGTTGCCATTACTGCATGTTGAAGGTCCATCGCATCGCCTTTCTTAATCTGGTAGCCCGTGTCTTTTATCAGCTCCCGCATAAGGTTAACAAATGCAAAACTGGCGGCAGACGATGGAGTGAACGGAATGGCGGGAAGAACAATGTCAAGCCACGCTGGTTTTTTCTTAGACTTAACCCGAAGTTTTGTAACGTACTCTAAAATCGCCCGATCAAACTCCGCACACTTTCCAAGCAAATATTCTCGCTTGTCTTTTGAAAAATCAATGACGTTGCCGAACTTGAAGAAAGACTCTGAAGATAGATCAATCACTTTGCCAGAACCCGGCAAATTTGAGGCGGTGTTCGTTTGAAAGTAAGCTGTCAGCAACTCCTCGCCATAAGCGCAGTCGGTTCGTGACATTCCCCTTTGTTCGCGCTCTAGCACGGCGAAAATGTTTCCGGCTATCGGATACCAGTGCGGCCCTACTTGATTTAGAAATGACTTGAACGCATCAGACGATCCATCCTGTGGTCCGAGTGCTTCTATAGCGTGGGAAGTCGAAAACAGGATGTCCCCGCCGCTACGAATAGCTCTGATGAAACGCTCGCCCAATTGCGGATTGTTCTTCGCAAAAGTCTTTACCGCCCAATTATCGAGATAAACCGCAACACTTTTAACGGATGCTACAAAAGTTGGCTTCCCGGAAATGATGGTAGCTCGAATCATGTTTCTTCCAACGTTCGCCCGCGGAATCTATCTCGTATTGTACTCAGTACATCGCAACACAAGCCGGGCGGATGGCCCGGGATTCTCAGCGTAAGACTCTATTATTGCTGTGTACCGCTGAATTATGGTTGAAGCCGAACTGAGATTTACTCCTCTACCAGCCACTCCAACGCCTCTTCCCTCGACTTGAAGGTGGCAGTCTCTCGCCAGGAAAAAAACGAGAAGTTATCGACGATGGCGCGCGGAATGTGCTCCGTGCCCAGCCAAGCCGCTTTTTTCACGAACGGGCGGTCGAGCGCGAGCACTTCTTTAATCTTCATCTCCACCTTATGATTAATTTCGGCGCCTTCGTAATCGGCCAGCACTAACACTGATTTCGGGCTGTGCTGCGCCACAATATTCCGAACCTGCGTAAGCAGAGGAAGCATCTGTGGAGCCGTTGCCAGCGAAAAATCCAAAAGCAGGACGGGCCTGCCCTTGTGCTCGATGAATCGTATCCGACCGTTCGAAGCACAGTCTGGTTTCAGAGCGGGCTTTGCCATTCAATCGATATCGGCTGTTTTCCACGCAGACTTTAGGCAACCCCGCCTTCACGTGCTTGGGGGCTGGGTGTGATCCCTCAAGACGTTGTACCGTCGGAAACCGGAGCGCGGCTGACGGGTGGAGCGTAACCGAGGCTACCATGGGGGCGGTGAAAGTTGTAGTAATCGAGCCAGGGAGCGAGTTGGTCATCGCGT
>JBAPOI010000633.1:0-3430 GCA_049279555.1 Candidatus Sulfotelmatobacter sp. | reverse complement strand
TCACTGGGGCATTGGAACTCGGCCGGCGCTAAAAGCGCGGCGTTCGCAAAAGCGCCGGTTGCGTTTGGGTCGTTCCGGTACATATCCAAAGGCGCATTGGCAACTTTACTTTGATCGAAAATTTTGGTCCAACTATAATCCAAAGCTTTAGGGTCCGGATTTCCGGTAGTCACTCCGTACGCCGCGGGACTAACGCTTCGAATGATATCGCTAATCGCCGTTTCCTCCATGAAGGGCAGAATAAAGGCAGCCCAGCCAAAAGCGGCTTCTCCAGTCTCACCGGTTCGAGCATATGGATTACCGGCATTCACTGTCGCTCCAGTATTAGGATCTACCTGCAATGATGCAACGATTCTTACACCTGGAGGAAAACATTTGTAGGCACTGTGATAGTTTTGCAGCGCCAGACCTAACTGTTTGACGTTGTTGCTACATTGAGACCGCCTAGCCGCTTCACGCGCCGACTGCACGGCCGGCAACAACAGCGCAATCAAAATTCCGATGATGGCAATCACGACTAGAAGTTCGACCAGCGTAAACGCGGAGGGCCGGAGAGCCAATCGCACAGGTCGAGGACGAATAAACTTGTCGCTTGGCGATCCGATTGACATTGCGACTTGAGCAGCAGCGGTCATTGCGCGATTCCTTAAATCGAAATAATGATGAAAATGAGGGTGCCAATCGTATGAAGTGAGATATATATACCCGTATCACGAACAGGCCGAGCGAGGCGCTAAGTATTGCCTGTCAAGTCCCCGTTGCCATCGAATCGTCTCAGGAACGCCTCCGAAAAACTAATAGCAATGATGAGGCAGGCCTGTGAAACAACTTCGGTAAGTCAGTTTTTGATGTAATTCGCAAACCCTTTGCCGCTGTGTCTTGTTTGGTCGTCTGCGCAGCATCAACACAACATCAAAAGCGCGGACAAAGAATACGCCACCCCCCAGCGCATTCGCACAAGCCGAAATAACTTCCCCGCAGTGCGTTCACAGACAAGCAACCCAGACTTCATCTATAAATTATTTCCAACCAAAAGTCAATGAATTGCATTGCGCAAAAAGCGCCATGAGCCTCGAATTAATACCTAACTTGTTTTAATGCGTTTCTAATTGCGTGAATCAGGAGTTGGTCGCTTAAACAGCGCTAAAATACGCAATTGTCCCGGCGCGGAAGAAGGATGATTTTACTCTCTGCCACTACCAGGCAGATAAAGTTCTGGGGCCATGTGACACACCCTCGTAAAAAGTATTTCATCATCATTTTTCCGAAATTGTTGACATGCGCGGAGTCGGTGAGTATACAGGGTGAAGACGGGGGTTGGTTTCAATTTGGCAGTCTTATCGGCGCTGTGCACGTTTTGGAAGAGGCCGCGCACGGCAGCTAAACACCTAAGGGGAGGTTTCTAATGATTCGGCATCTCAGTCGGCTTCTTCCAACGACAAAGTCGCGGTTTTGTGCACGCGGTGCGGCGCTTCTCTCTTTTGTGGCCATCCTTTTAGCACTTCATTGAGTCAAGCGACCGTCATCGTCAACGACAGCTTTGATTCTGGTTCGCGCTCCAATCCGCCGCCGACATTAACGGCGCCATATACGACCACGTACTCCGAAAACGGCACGAACCAAGACAGTTTTCCCGACCTCAGCTCGGCTTGGTTCGCAAACGGCACTGGAGCGTCGATGACCGCCAGCCCCGGCCAAATGGTTTTGACTGCCGGTAGCAGTTCATTCTCGGGATTGACCTATTTTACAGCCCCTGGATACACGGCTCAGTTGTCATCGCCAGGCGACACGCTGGTCGCTTCCTGGACTTTCACCACCGGCACTGTTAGCGCCAGTAATACCAGCCAGACGATGTATTATGCACTGGTCGATAGTTCTGCCGTGGCACGGGCTACTGCCGACTCAGGAGGTACGCCCAGTGGACAATTCCCTGGCTATTTGATCCTTGGCAATCTGAGCAACCCCCTGGGAAATAGCAACCCGTTCCAGGCCAGAAAATGGGCAGGTACATCGGGCGCGTTGGTAGGGACTTCAGGTAATTGGAATGCCGTAAGCCCGGTCACCAACAACACTACCTCGGGTGCTCATGGCTACGATAGCAACACGTCGTATACCATGACATGGACGTTGACTTACGTCAGTGCCACTGATTTGAACGTTGATATTAAAATGCAACAGAATAACGGCACCATCGATTTGAATAACGGTGGATTGGAGGAAGTCAAATTCGACGATAGTTCGCCGAGTTCATTCAAGTACGATGCATTTACTTTCAGAAGCAGCGGAGGTTCGGCGTCATCGACGTCGTTCACCACGACCAACTTCGAAGTGACAGCTCCGCTGGTAGCTGTGCCTGAGCCGACATCACTGGTTCTGTTGGGCTTGGGCGCGGGCGCTTTGGGATTGTGCGCTTTACGAAGGCGGAAGAGTTCGATTTGAAGATAATCAAGGCTGCGCTTGCCTCTGCTGTCTGGAACAGAGCTGGAGGCCTAGCGTTACATGGATAAGAGGTTTGAACCATGGACATCCAGCCCGCTAACTTGCTCTGAGCGGGCTTTTTTTGTTAGGCAATTTTCCGGGGACTAAGGAGCGCAAACATGAATCGGAAGTCGGCTGCATTCGGGGGTGTCGAATTAGGTCGAGGAGTTTTCCTGAGTGTATTAGTACTCGGATTCTGTTCGGTATCCCACGCACAAACCGTGCTGTTAAACGACAGCTTTGCAGACGGCACGCGGACAACGTCCAGTGGCGTCGTGCAACCGGTGTACGTCGGCGCCTCAACCACGGATAACAACGCATATTTTAGTACTTCTCCTACTAATACCGAAACATTGAACGATGCCGCGAACACGGTGCCGGGCAAAATGCAGAATCTAATCGGCAGCGGTTCACGAAAGGTTTGGTCTTATTTCACCCCCGACGGGCAAGCGCCAGATGCTAATAATCCCCCGACTGACTTTCTGTCGATGAGCGCAGGACAAACGCTTACCGCGTCGATGTCCTTCGTGATACCGTCGACTGTATATACCACCGGAAATAACAACGGCCCTACCGCCAACAAGCTCGCTGATCTTTCTGCTGGTGGCGCGAAGAAGACGGATTTCCGCTTCGGCCTGTATTACGACCCAGGTAATTATACTTCGACTCCTCCCAATCCTCCCACGACTTTTCCGCGCTTATTGCAGGATGGCAATAGTGATGCCGGCAACGCCGGCAGCGCTGATACGTCAAATCGTTGGGCATATTCGCAGGGATATGCGTTTTCTATGCCCATCGGAACAAATGCTAGCAGTTTACAAGCCAGCGAAACGCAAATTGCCAAGCGCGTGAACGATACCGGTAGCAGTAATTTGTTTTCTACAGTGACAAACTATGTGGCAGCAACCACAGGCGGGACCGCCGTGAGCGAAGCATTTGATACCACATACAC
>JBAPOI010000632.1:0-15958 GCA_049279555.1 Candidatus Sulfotelmatobacter sp. | reverse complement strand
ATTACAGAAAGCGGTTCTCGACCAGATCACTCCGGATGGCGTTTCGCAGCAGCATTCCTTCAACTATCAGCGCATGATTCTGCATCTCCTGCTGTGGACGTTGCGCCTTGCCGAGATTCATGACGTGCCGCTCCACGATGATATCCGCACGCGCGCGAATGCTGCTTTCGACTTTATACGCGCCTGGGTCGATCCGGTGAGCGGCTTCGCTCCGAACTACGGGTCGGACGATGGTAGCCTGATCCTTCCACTTACACTCGGTTCGTATCGCGATTTCCGCCCTCTGCTGCAACTTGGGGCATCCGTCTTGAATCGTCCAGGACTAGAGCCCGGCTCTTGGGATGAAGCGACGCTGTGGCTGGGCAAGAAGCCTGCGGCTGTGAGCGTTGCGAAAGAAGACAAGCGGGCGCTTCCGTTGGCGGAAACCGGATATTTCCGTCTCGGAGATAAGAATTCATGGGCTTTGATTCGCGCTGGCCAATACACTCGCCGGCCTTTTCAGGCCGATCAGTTGCATGTGGATCTGTGGTGGCAAGGCATGAATGTCGCCCGCGATGCAGGAACCTATCTCTATAACGGACCTCCACCGTGGAATAATGGGTTTGCAGGAACGGCTGTTCATAACACCGTCACGGTCGATGGTCACGACCAGATGCGCCGGGCCGGTCGTTTTCTCTGGCTCGATTGGGCGCAAGCGAGTGGCCGCTTGTATTCTTCAACCGATCGTTCGTATGCTGACCGGTTTGAGGGCGAGCATGACGGCTACCGAAAGTTTGGCGTAAAGCACCGCCGGTTGGTTCAATGGCTGAATGCCGCTGGTTGGGTGATCATCGATGACATCGAGGGTGCGGGTGGTCACGATGTGCGATTGCACTGGCTGGCGCCAGATATTCCATATCAGTTTTCTGAAGCGCCCTTTCGAGTAACCTTTAACTCGATGCAGTCGCAGATTCGCTGGAATATTTTTTCAACTGCTCCAGGGAGTGCGTTCGTTATGCGGGCCGGGAAACGGGCACTGACACCGACCAACACCGCGTCGGCAAACGAGTTTGCAGAGGCTGACACTCAGTTGCTTGGATGGGAGTCGTCCACGTATGGTGATCTTCAGCCGGCGGTGTCTCTCGTTTATCAAACTCGATCGCATTTGCCCGTTCGATTCGTGACCGTGGTTCTTACCGATGAACGATGCAGAGTTGAAACGATCGATGGCCAGATCGTCATTTTGAAGAGCGAAAGTCAGGACGGATTCTCAACCGAATCCGAAGTTTACCGGGCCGATCTTTCATCGAAAGGGACCGATGTGGCTGAGAAGCCGCCGACGCTGGCGACAGAGAAACAGAGTACGCAAATACGATGAAGCAAGTCTTCCAGGATGCGAGGAGCGCTGAGATCACGGTAGTGGAGGTCCCATCTCCCAAACTGCTGCCGGGATGCGTACTGGTTCGCACCGCAGCATCGCTGGTTTCGGCGGGCACCGAGCGCGCTTCCTCAGAGTTTGCCAGCAAGAATTTGCTGCAGAAAGCGCGGATGCGTCCGGATCTGGTTCGCGAAGTCGTGAGCAAAATCAGCCGCGATGGGCTTCTGGCGACGGTGTCTGCCGTCCGCAGCCGGCTCGATCAACCCGCTGCCCTTGGATATAGCAGCGCTGGAACAGTTGTCGCCATAGGGGAAGGTGTCGCCGGTCTCGATCCCGGCGATCGCGTGGCCTGTGCCGGCGCGGGTCACGCGGTGCACGCCGAACTCGCATGCATTCCGCGCATGCTGGTCGCGCGCATTCCTTCCGCTCGAGTGAGCTTTGACGAAGCCGCTTTTACAACTATTGGAGCCGTAGCCCTGCACGGCGTGCGAAACGCCGATATCAAACTGGGCGAAGTTGTGGCGGTAATCGGGCTGGGCCTGCTGGGCCAGCTAATGGTTCAGATCCTGAAAGCCGCTGGATGCGTCGTCCTCGGAATGGACATCTCCAAAGAACGCGTCGATCTTGCGCTGCGTCTGGGAGCTGATGCGGCTAGCACTTCGTCTTCCGGCTTTCAGGATTTGTGTCAGCAGCATTCTGCCGGGCACGGAGCCGATTCCATACTCATCACCGCGCAAACTGCGAGCAACGATCCCATAAACCTGGCCGGCGCCGTCGCGCGAAATCGTGCTGTGGTAGTTGCTGTCGGTACGGTTGCGATGGATATCCCGCGCAGGCTGTTCTACGACAAAGAACTCGACTTCCGCGTCTCCCGTTCCTACGGTCCGGGACGATATGACGCCGCTTACGAGCAAAAGGGAATCGACTACCCCATCGGCTATGTGCGTTGGACGGAAACGCGAAACATGGAAGCTTTTCTCAAGCTGGCGGCGGATCGCAAGCTCGATTTGCTCTCGCTAATTACGCATCGCTTTCCGATTGCCCGAGCCCACTCCGCTTATGACCTCATCACTGGCAGAACGCACGAGTCTTTCCTCGGAGTGCTCATTACTTATCCCGATTTCGTGAGCGAGACTCCATCCGTCCAGTTGGCGAAACAGGACGAGGTTGCGGCGAACCAAGTTGCAGAGAACCGGGAATCAATTCGCCTCGGCCTTCTGGGCGCTGGCAACTTTGCAGTCAGCACTCTGCTGCCTGCGATCATGCGAACTGGCGGCGTCGAGATGATCGCAGTCAGTGCTGCGAATGGCTCTCATGCCCGGCACGCCGCAGAAAAATTCGGGTTTTCTTCGTGTACCACCGACGAGCAGGAGATTCTGAACAGCCCCGCAATCAACACCGTAGTCATAGCGACACGTCACCACCTGCACGCCCGCCAGGTAATCGCAGCCCTGAAGACGGGCAAGCATGTCTTCTGCGAAAAGCCTCTGTGCCTCACAGAAGCAGACCTCGAGCAAATTATTGTTGCGGTTAACGATCAAACTGGTGACGGCGGAGCCGACAAAGGTCGCGCTCGGTTTCTTATGGTCGGGTTCAATCGCCGCTTTGCTCCGCTGGCCGTGCGTATGAAAGGTTTTCTGCAAGAGGTAAGTGAACCGCTGGCGATTCACTATCGTGTGAACGCCGGCTTCCTGCCTGCCGATCACTGGCTGAACGATCCGCAGCAAGGCGGGGGACGCATTCTCGGCGAGGTCTGCCACTTTGTGGACTTCCTCTGCTTCCTGACGAATTCATCTCCCGTCGAAGTCGAGACTCGCAGCCTGCCGAATCCCAGCCGTTACAGCAATGACAACATCGTATGCTCGTTGCGCTTTGCGAACGGCTCGCAAGGTACGATCAGCTACCTTGCCAATGGCGATAAATCTTTTTCCAAAGAGCGAATCGAAGTCTTCGGTGGCGGTACCGTGGCTGTGTTGGAAGACTTTCGCAGGCTCGAAATGATTCGTGGGGGAAAGAAGCGCGTACTTCGTTCGCTGCTGCGGCAGGACAAAGGTCATTCGGGCGAGTGGGAAGCCTTCGTTGCGGCGATTAAGACAAACGCGGAGTCTCCGATTCCGTTGCGCGAAGTGGTGACTACGATGCTGGCGACCTTCGCTCTCGAAGAGTCACGAACGTCGGGAAAGCCCGTGGTGATTAGAGAACTTCGCCGCAATGTCGATGTGCTCAACGCGCCTGAAGCGACCGGCTTTGACCAAGCTTCTTGAAGCACGCATCCGGAGTAAGCTGGACCTGACTCGTTGTTCACCGCTCATGAAAATTCTTTACGTCTCGCAATATTTTCCACCCGAGATGGGAGCGCCGGCGGCGCGAGCCGCCGAGTTATCGAAGCATTGGGTCCGGCAAGGGCACGACGTGAGCGTGCTCACGGGTTTTCCCAATCACCCCACCGGAGTTGTGCCGCCTGCGTATCGGGAAAAAATGAGGCGGCTCGTGGCTCGCGAACATTGCGACGGCGTCGATGTGATTCGCACCTGGCTTCTTCCTTTTCCCAACCGCAGAACCTACGAGCGCATGTTGAATTACAGTTCGTTTTGTGTGTCGGCTGCGAGTACAGGGCTGTTCTTGTCGCGGTCTGATGTGGTGATCGCCACGTCGCCACAGTTACTGGTGGGACTCTCCGGATGGTGGTTGGCACGCTGCAAGCGTGTCCCTTTCGTTTTTGAAGTGCGCGATCTCTGGCCTGAGTCTCTGGCCGCCGTCGGCGTCGGTAAGGAAAATTCCATGCTGCACCGCTCGTTGTCAAACATTGCAGGATTTCTTTATCGCCAGTGCGATCGAGTCGTGGTCGTTACGCCTGCCTTCGAAGATCATCTGGTGAAACACTGGCGCGTTCCCCGGGAAAAAATCTCAGTGATCGAGAATGGCGTCGAGACACATCAGTTTGCCCCGGATTCACCAAGTGAACTCAGAAGGGAGTTGGGCGTCGAAGAAAAATTCGTCGTTGCTTACATCGGCACAATGGGGATGGCTCACGGCTTGGAAACGATTCTCGAGGCTGCGGCCCAACTTCAGCAGCGTGCTCCCGAGATTGTCTTTCTGATGACAGGGGAAGGCGCCGAGAAGGAAAACATCGTTGCACTGACGCGCCAGCGAGGACTGCACAATATACGCTTCATCGACCAGCAACCCCGAGAAAAAGTTCCAGCCTACATTTGCGCCTCGGATGTTTGCCTGGTGCCGCTCAAGAAAAGTGAATTGTTCAAGACTGTCATCCCTACCAAGATGCTGGAATTCATGTCGTGCGCGCGGCCGGTCATCCTTGGGGTAGACGGGCAAGCACGGGACATTCTAGAGGAAGCCCGCGCCGGACTCGCCATTGAGCCTGAGAATTCCTCTGCGCTGGCGAATGCTATTTGCTACCTCGCTGCGAATCGAGAAATTGCTCGGGAGATGGGTCGGAGCGGCAGGGAATATGTAGTGCGAAAATTTTCGCGCCGCCACACCGCTGAAAAATACGCTCGCGTACTTGAACAAATGCTGGGCTTGCCCGAGTCGCCGGCAAAAGAAATCGCTGCGTAATTGAGCTTCAGGGATGAACGGCGATAATTGCCAAACCCGTCGCTGCGGATATTGCCGCAGAGACCCCCTGTGCCGCCGCAACACGGGCTCCACTGAGCGGTACGAAAAGAATGTCGTCGGCCTGTAGCGTTATGTCCGGAGCCTTCGCTTCCAACATCTTCTTCAGCGGAACGTGGGTTTCCGCCATTCCACTCGGCCCTTTTCGGATGATGCGAACACTCCCTAACTTGGCTGTGTGGTTCGGCCCCCCAGCCAATGCCAGAGCCTGCAACACCGTAAGGCTGCCATTGTCGATGAGCAATCCCGCGGGATGCCCGACATCTCCTACCACGTAAACGATCGGAGCCCGTGGCACGGTAATCGTGTCCCCGGGAAGAATCTCAATGTCATCCTGCAAATCGTCCGCCAGATTTCTTGGCAGATTCACCGTAATCGGCTCGCTTTGGCTGTGAAACCGGATGATGCTTACTTTGCGCCCTGCCGAAACCGTAAATCCTCCGGCAGCCGAAATCATATCGAATAGTTTGCGCTCTCCGATCGCGGGATAGATTCCAGGTCTCGCAACTTCGCCGAGCACAGTGACTCCCTGAGACGCCGATTCGTCAAGGAAGATGGTCACATGAGCGCTGCGGACAAACCCTCCATCGACCAACCGCTTTTCGATCAAGGTTTGCGCCTCTTCCACGGTGAGGTCGCCCACGTGGACATAGTCGACCAGAGGAAGGTAGATATCTCCAGAGTTGCCGATTCGCGCTTTGGTCGATAACTCTGGCACGTTGTAGACGCTGACCTCGATCAAATCCCCAGCGCCCAGCCGTAGCGAAGAATTCTCACGGTCCGTCCTGCTCGAGTTGATAGAACTGTTCTCGGCTGGCTTTGGGTGGTCAGAGTTGTTCGGCGCGCTTCCGGTTGCGGCTTGCGAGAGCGGCACCGCCGCGGGCAGCGCCGGAACTGTGGCCTCTGCTGGCGGAGATGCAGGCTGCTGCTGCGTCTGAGCAGCAACCGCCACGCTAAATGCCAAGCCGCACGCGAGCAGACTCCCGCTGCGCGCAAAACTGCGTCTGCCGAACACCATGGACAGGCCTCTGGTTCAGAAGGGTTCGCTAGCGAGTTTAGCATGTTGTCGGCTAAGCCAAGTTGCGTGGAATCGACCTTCTATGCACTGCTAAATCGGGTTTTCCACAGATTTTTCACTAATAAGGAATTGACCCCTGCGTTCCGAGACTGCTAGATTCCTTTCAACTCTCAGAACAAACGGAACCCTTTAACTCACTACCAACCAGCACCGTGCTGCTGCCATACTTTACGGTCGTACGAGAATGTTGCGCGCTTATGTCCGCGACTTAAAGGCCGAAGGAGGCTAGTTGACGGTAGTTATCTTTGCGATTTTTTTCTTGTCGCTGGCTTTTTCGTTTGTCCTCACCCGGTACGTGCGTGACTTCTGCTCGCAACGCGGATGGGTCGCAGTTCCAGTGGATGAGAGACACCTGCACTCCGTTCCTCTGCCGCGCCTGGGCGGCGTCGCAATTTTCGTTTCGTTCTCGTTGAGCATGCTGGCGGCTGCTTTCCTGGCTCGCTACGTTCCAGAGCTGAACGCCGCATTTTCCCTGAAGACTTTGTTTACCGTTCTCGGTCCGGCATCCCTGGTCTTCCTGCTCGGCGTTTACGACGATGTCTACAGCGTTGGTCCGTACGTTAAGTTCGCAGTTCAGTCTCTTGCCGCCTCTATGCTGTTTATCGGTGGGCTGCGCATTCTCAGTATCCCGGTTTTGTTCGGCACCCGTCAGTTGCCTTGGTTCGTGGGATTGCCGCTTACGATTTTGTGGGTGCTGGCCATTACCAACGCCTTCAACCTCATCGATGGGTTGGACGGGCTGGCGGCCGGTTCCGCTCTGTTTTCTACTCTGGTTGCTTTCGTGGTCGCGCTACTCAACGGATATTCGTTGGTCACTGTCCTGGCCATTGCCCTGGCTGGCGCGATCCTCGGTTTCCTTCGCTACAACTTCAACCCGGCAACTATTTTTCTGGGAGATTCCGGCAGCCTCTTCATCGGGTTCCTTTTGAGCGCTCTCGCTCTCGAAGGCGCACAAAAATCCCCGACCATCGTCGCCGTTGCCATCCCGGTTGTTTCGTTCGGTCTGCCAATTCTCGAAACTTCGCTTTCGATTCTCCGGCGCTTGATTAGTGGACGCCCGGTCTTCACCGCCGACCGTGAACATATTCATCACAAGCTTCTGCAACACGGGCTCTCTCACCGGCAGGTCGTGGTTGTGCTCTACGGCGTTTCGGCCGTGTTCGCGCTTCTCAGTTTGTTTCTGCTCTGGCCCACGGGCAGTTCTCTGGGCTTGGTGCTTGCCGTACTTGGCACTGGCATTTGGGTGGGCGTGCAGCGCCTGGGATATCTCGAGCTAGGAGAACTGGCTCGCGTCGCTCAGCGCACCTTCGACCAGCGCACGATCGTTATCAACAATCTCGCGATTCGAAGGGCCGCCGAGGAACTCAAAGTCGCGCGCGACTACGAGCAGATTCTTCGCATTCTCGAAGCTGCCTTTGCCTCGAACGATTTCGATGGATTTGATGTTCGGTTCAAACTCTTCCCGGGTGAATCCTGTCCATTCAGCGTCAACGACCCCGCGCCGCAGCGGGGACGTTCCGAAGGTTTTTTTCACTGGGGAAAAAACAGGGGATCGAGATCGATTGAAGACTTGGCGGTTTGGACTCTCTCGCTCGATCTCGTCAGCTCTTCCAACCGTCACCGCGGAGCCTTCGTCCTGCACCGTTCGTATTCACAGCGGGATCTGCAGCTCGACATCAACCTTCTGACTTCGACGTTTCCCATCGCTCTAGCCGACGCTCTGGATCGCACTCTGCGCCACACCGTTCACGTTATTCCTCAAGCCGGGAAAGATGATGCGGGATTTGTAGCTGCGCAGGCTGGCTAATCGACCATCACTCAAGAAGACCGTCAAAAACAAGCGAGATCACAAAAAGGCGGCGTAGTGCCTAGATGCGCACACGCCTTCCGGCGCGTGGCAGATTGCAAAAGCAAGAATGAAAATTAAAGGAAGGGCGACAGTTAAAGCTTGGCGCTGGCGTAAGAGTTGATTTCGCAATTCAAGCAAACTTCTTCAAAAGCGGGTGCTGTCCACTGCATGAGTTACCCCCAGTCGATCGAAGCTTGCCGCCTCGAACGTTTTAATATCTTAACTCAGGACCGACTTCAAATCAAGACTCCCGTCGCACAAAAGTATCGACTCGAAACCCGCATTGGACGGCGCTTCCCGGTCAAAAGTGCACCGCAAGTATTTGCACACTGATGCCTTCTAGTCCTGTGTCTCTTTACGCCCCGACCTCTTAAAACTCCGACTTTTCCACATGTGGAACCAATGCGGACACTGCCAAACGCCGTCCATCCCTGTTTACCTTAGTCTACTTATAAGTAGTTGAGAGGACTCGCAATCATGTCTCGCAAGTCAGTTTACGGCACCACCTTCAAAGACGTTCATTTTGTTCCTCTGCAGACCGCGACGTTTTGCATTCAGTGCGAATTGATCAGCACCAATAGTCGGCCGTATTGTCTGGCCTGCGGAAACACAACCTTGCTCAGCCTTTCTCGCGTGCTGGGTGGATCGCTACGCAACGTGCAAACGGCTCATCTCATCACCGATTCTGAACTCGACAGCCTGGTCCGCGACTTGTTGCGCACTGTACCCGATCCTCACGTCATCGACGTCGCCGACCCTCATGCTCGCGTGCCCTCAATTGCTCTTCGTAGCCAGCTTCGCGTAGCCAACGCCGCACACCCCGTTTCCGGTTTCCGAGCCGTTCACCCGGGAGAAGAAGTCGATATTCACGCCGCCGAGTTGGACCTCGAACCCGCCATCAGTGCCATCACCGAACGTGCCCAGCATCTTACCGGAGCTACTGGCGCCGCGATTGCCCTGCGTGCCGGGGATGAAATCGTCTGTCGCGCCCGCGTCGGCCGCACTGCCCCCGATCTCGGTGTCCGCTTGCAAACCGACGCCGGCATCTCCGCCGAAGCCGTCCGCACTGGCGAAGTCATGCTTTGCCACGACGCCGAACGCAACCCGCGTGTGGACCTCGCCAGTTGTCGGCGCTTGGGTGTCCGTTCCATTTTGGTATCGCCGCTTCGCTACTATCGGCGTACGCTGGGCGTCTTCGAAGTGCTCTCTTCGTCGCCCAGCGCCTTCGACGAGCGGGATGTTGCGACTATGCAACTTCTTTCAAGTATGATGGTTGCCGCCATTTCCCGCATCTCAAGCATTCACAACGCGCAGATTCTACGGCGCTTGGCCTAAATTCGTCGCAGGCTTAATCTCACCGGGCATAAATTGCCCTCTTGAGTTTTTTCCCGCGATGAATCTTCTGCTGCGTTTTCCTACTTCAGGGTTAATATAGACGGGCAAGAGCCGCTCTTTTGCGCATGGCTGCCACTTCCCAAGCCTCTCGATCTTTCACTCCGAATCGCCGCCACCGGGTCCGGCACAAAGTGCATGTGCCGGCCTACGCGACCTTCAGTGGCGCGTCGAAGGGCGAGATGCTCAGTCTCTTTGAGGTTCTCGACATCAGCGAAACTGGTGTTGCAGTTCAGTGTTCATCTCAATTGCAGAGCAATCAGCAGATTGACTTGTGTCTCGACCTCGCAGAAGCCAGCACACAGATTATCGTCGCGGCCAACGTGATTTGGTCAGACTCGACTGCCCGCACCGGTTTCAGCTTCTCCAACTTGCCGGACTCGGCGGTTCTCAGCCTACGGCGATGGTTGTTTCTCAACGCGATCGCTGCGGCAGCAAACGCTGCAGCTCGAGGCACCGCCCCGGCTAAGCTTTCCGCGGATTCTACCCCTCCACCGAGTTACTCGGATAAGCTCACCGCGGCCTCGGCAGTCCAACGAGAAGCTGATTCTCTCGGGACCGATCTGGGAGCAATTCTTTCCTTAGTCGCTTCGCGAGCGCGGTCGCTGCTTCGTGCGTCCGGTGCGGCGATCGCTCTCGTGGGGGAAGATACCGACACCATGATCTGCCGCGCGAGCTCCGGCGAAAGCGCTCCACCAATGGGCGCAGTTCTGAGAATCGGTTCCGGTTTTTCCGGCGAATGCATACGCACTGCGAAAATATTGATCTGTAACGATGCCGAAACAGACGAACGTGTGGACCGCGAAAGCTGCCGCGCTTTGGGAGTTCGGTCTATTCTCGCATGCCCTATCGTCGCTAGCGGGAAAGCCATCGGCCTGATCGAGCTTTTTTCCTCCGACCCTGGAACCTTCAGTGAAAACGACGGCGGAGTTCTGCACCGTTTCGCCGAAACGATTTTTGCCGCTGTTCGTCGCGCGATTGCCAGTTCTTCGATAGCGCCCGCGACTCCCACGCAAAATTTTGTCCCGCAAGGCAGCATTCTTTTTGCCAGCAATGCCCCACAAAAAAACGAAAACGAGAACCGGAATGGGGACGAAAATCAGCAAGAAGAAGTAAGCAACGATCCCAACCAAATCGGCGGAATACGCCTTCCTCGCGCTCATCTTCTCTTGCTGATGGCCACCGCTGCTACCATATTCATGGCGCTTGGCTTCATTCTCGCGCCCTGGATTCAGGAAAAATTAATTGAACGCGACCGGACCAGTGAGCACACAGTCCTCGCTTCCTCGCCGGCGCCTGCGGATGTTTCGAAATCGGCCTCAGCATTTCCCTCGATCGATTCCGCTGATCCGAAACAACTTCGTTCACTAGCAGATCAAGGCGACCCGGCCGCTGAGAACGCGTTAGGTCTTCTCTATGCTCAGGGAGATGAAAAACATGCGGTGAGGCGGGATGAGGCCGAAGCCGCTCGCTGGTTCACCAAAGCGGCCGAGCACAACTATGTTCCCGCGCAGTCGAAATTAGGCGCTCTCTATTGGGGCGGCCGCGGGGTTCCGGCAAGCCTGAATCAAGCCTACTTCTGGACTGTCCTGGCTCGCGCTGGCGGAGATAAAGGCAGCAAGGAACTCGCGAATATCCTGGCCGCCCACATGAGCCGGGCCCAAGCTGCCACCATCGAACAGCAAGCCGAGATCTGGTACCAGCAGCACGAATCCTCCACCCAACCGCAATCCGGTCATTAGACACCTTCTCTGCGGTTCAACTTGTTTTGCCGTTCAAAATTGTTTTGTCATTCCGAGCGAAGCGAGGAACCTGCTGTTCGCGTGCCGTGCCACAGACCTAGCAAGGCATTTCCACCACTGCCGCGCTCTCGCCGACCCAGCGTTAAAATAGAACCAGCCGTGCCCACCCTCCGCACCATCCTCGACGAACGCGTCCGCGAAGCTGAACCTTCCCTCGTCGAAAAACTCGACAACAACCGCGTGCGCTGTTTTGCCTGCGGACATTGCTGCCCCATCCCCGAGGGCCAGCCCGGTGTTTGCAAAGTCCGCTACAACCGCGGCGGCAAGCTCTTTGTTCCCTGGGGATACACTGCCGGAACTCAATGCGACCCAGTCGAGAAGAAGCCATTTTTTCACGCGTATCCCGGCGCCTTGGCTTACAGCTTCGGCATGCTGGGCTGCGATCTGCACTGCGCCTACTGCCAGAACTGGGTTACATCGCAAGCCCTGCGCGACCCCAGCGCCGTCTCGCCTCCGCACCCCGCCTCGGCCGAACATCTGGTGCGCGACGCCGTCGCACAAGGCGCGAAGATTTTAGTGAGTACTTATAACGAGCCGCTCATCACCAGCGAGTGGGCGGTCGCGGTTTTTAAAGAAGCCAAAGCCGCCGGACTCATCACCGGTTTTGTTTCCAACGGCAATGGCACACCTCAGGTGCTCGAGTACCTGAGGCCATGGCTCGATCTCTATAAAGTCGATCTCAAGAGCTTCGACGACCGCCATTACCACGAACTTGGTGGACGCATCGGTCCTATCCTCGACAGCATCCGCCGCATTCATCAGATGGGCCTCTGGCTCGAGATCGTCACGCTTCTAATCCCCGGCTTCAACGATTCGCCCGACGAACTCCGCCGCCTCACCGAATTTCTGGCGAACATCTCTCCTGATATTCCCTGGCACGTCACCGCTTTTCACGGCGATTACAAAATGCAAAATGATGTCGCCCGCGACACTCTCCCTGAAGATTTGCTGCGCGCCATCGAAATCGGCCGCCAATCCGGCCTTCGCTACATTTACGCTGGAAATCTTCCTGGCATGGTCGCGGAATGGGAAGACACGCGCTGTCCGCAGTGCGGCGAAACTTTGATCGAGCGCTATGGCTATCTGATCAAGAACTATCGCCTGACTCCGGATGGCCGCTGTCCCCACTGCTCCACGACAATTCCCGGTCGCTGGTCAGCTCGATTCGAAGGCCAAATCGCCTCTCATCCTTTCTTGCCGCGCAAGAGCTCGCAATTGTTTACAATCCGATAGAATTGTCGTCCCGAGCAAAGTGTCTTGCCGCGCGTCGATGGCGCGTTCGGCTCGCTCCCTTATTGATGCGGAAACCATACATCTTCGCCCTGTCGATTGCCGCCCTGCTTACGCTCTCGTCTTGTTCTCCCCGCGACTTTCTCACGCGCCGCCTTGCCGCCGACCTCATCGCGACCTCCGGCACTTTCCGTGCGACACAATCGTTTCAGATGACCATCGGCATCATTTCGAACGCGGATTATCTCTCGACCGAATACCTAGCCCTGCAGCATCACGGATGGATTTCCGCCACGCAGGCGCGCTGTCCGCCCGACGTTTCTCCGCCGCCCTGCTGGGATGTCTCGCTCTCACCCGCCGGCGTGGATACATTCCGGCCTCTCATCCCGCCCGGCGACTCCGACAAGCAAGCTTTCCGCATTCCTGTCGCGCGGCGCGAACTTGTTGCAGTCACCGGCATCAGCAAGCTGGGCCGCGTGGCCGACGTCGAATTTTCCTGGAGATGGGTTCCCGTGAACGAAGTTGGCGCCGCCATTTACTCCAGCGATGTACGTTATCGCTCCACCGCCACCTTTCACGCTTACGATGACGGCTGGCGTGTGGTGCAAGGCACAGCGCGCACCAGCCAGCCGCTTGATCAGGCGCTCAAAGATGCTGAGCCCGTGCCATAGAACTGCGAGCCCCGATCACTCGACCTGTGAAACCGACCCCATGAAAACTAAAAAAAACGTTTTATTGTTCACCTCTCTCAATTGCATCTTTCTAAGTTTCACATCGATCGTTCTCGCGCAAAGTAAGCCCAAACTCACGCTCGACGAATTCTTCAACTCCGTCAGCTACACCTCCGTGGCGCTTTCTCCAGACGGCAATTCCGTCGTCATCGCCACCGAGCGTGCCGACTGGGACCAAAACATCTTTCGCCACGATCTCTGGCTCTATCGCGATGACGCGAAGACCCCATCGCTGATCCAACTCACTCAGTCCGGTCACGACACCGAGCCCAAATGGTCGCCCGATGGCCGATGGATCGCCTTCCTCTCCGAGCGCAAATCGTCTTCCGAAAAAGATTCGGACTCGGACGATGACAAAGGCAAAGGCAAGAAAAATGACGACAAAGGCGACGTTGCTCAGATCTACGTGATCTCTCCCTTCGGAGGCGAGGCAATCCCGCTCACCACCGGCGAGGAAGAGGTCCACACATTCTCCTGGTCCGCCGACTCGCGCACAATCTACTACGCCACTCGTAACCCGTGGACGAAATCTCAGAAAGACGAATACAAGAAGCAATGGAAAGACGTGCTGCAGTACCGCACCTCGGAGCGCGGCGACACCATCTTCGCCCTGGACGTTGCCGCTGCTCTGGCCGATCACACCGCCGCTCCCGCGAAAGAAAAAGACGCGAAAGAAAAAGAAAAGACCGATGAAAAAGAACCCGATCTCACACCGGCTGCCCGCATCCTTTCCACGTCTCCTTTGCGAGTCGAGAACATGATCACCTCGCCCGACGGCGCCAGACTCGCCTTCCTCACCAACGCGATCAACCAACGCGAAGAAAAAGTCGAAGACGTAGAACTCTACGAAATAGATGTGGCGGCGCAGCCGCCTTCGGCTGCGAATGCCCGCAGCGAACCTAAACCGCCCGCGCCTCGCCAACTCACCCGCAACCAGGCGGTCGAAACCCATCCACGCTGGGCCAGCGACAGCCGCCACATCTTTTTCACCGTCGAGGTGGGAGACGTCACCGGCCCCTACCGCGACCTGCAGCCTCATCTCTACTGGGTCGACTCCGACACCGCAACGGTCGAACAGTGGAACAAAGATTTCACCGGCGAGATAGCCAGCTACGGCTCTTACGGCAACGGTGCAGTCGTGACCGCGCGGCTCGGTACCGAAGTCCAAATGTACGTGGCAGATAAGCCCTCTGCCCCGCTGCGCAAGTTCGAGGGCTGGCCCGGCACTTACGAAGTTCCGTCAACCGGATTGCGCTCCCTGCGCGTTGCCTTCGTTTACTCCTCGCTCACGCGCCCCTCCGAGGTTTATCTCGCCGAAGGACCGAACCTGTTACAGAGCGCCTGTCCCATCACCGCGCTCAACAAACTCTTCACCGAGCGTGAAATGCCGCAAGGCAAGCCCTATCGCTGGAAAGCCGACGACGGCACCACAATCGAAGGCATGCTGATCTACCCGCCCGGCAGCTTTGAACCAGGAAAGCCCGAGCAGAAAAATCTTCCCATGTTCACCTTCATTCACGGAGGCCCCGCCGAAGCCGACGGCGACTACTTCGAAGCCGACTGGTATAAGTGGGGCGCACTCGCCGCCACCAACGGATGGCTCGTCTTCGAGCCCAACTACCGCGGTTCCACTGGATACGGCGACAAGTTCCTCATGCAGATCGTTCCGCAAATCGTTTCGCGTCCCGGCAAAGACATTCTCGAAGGCATCGACTCCCTGGTCAAAGACGGCATCGCCGACCCCAACCACCTCACCGTCGGCGGCTACAGCTACGGCGGATACATGACCAACTGGCTCATCACCCAAACCACGCGCTTCAAAGCCGCCGTCACCGGAGCCGGCGCGGTCGAGCACGTCGGCAACTGGGGCAACGACGACACCACTGCCGACGACGCCTACTTCCTCGGCGGACGTCCCTGGGAAGCTCCGCAGCGCTATCACGACGAAGCCGCCATCTTTCAAATCGACAAAGTCCGTACCCCCACCCACATGGTCGCCGGCGCCGACGACATCCGCGTCGCCGTCCTCGAAGATTATCTACTCGAGCACGCCCTCTACTCGCTCGGCATCCCCAACAAGCTGCTAATCTTCCCCGGCGAAGGCCACAGCCTGGACAAGAATCCCTGGCACGGAAAAATCAAAGTGCGCGAAGAGCTGAAGTGGCTGGAAAAGTACGGCGGCGTGCAGGCAGGGAACTGATTGCGCACTCAGCAATGCTTGTTATCAGGCGAGACTTGTCATCCTGAGGAGGGCGCTCTTTGCCCGACGAAGGACCTCTGCAACGTGCTTGCGCCGCCTGCGAGTTTCGCAGAAATAAAAGTTTGCAGCGGCATTACGTGACGGAAGGCTAAAGCCAGTTTTATTTTGTGAAGCTGAATCGGCACGACTGGAAGTCATGCCCTTCCCGGTCTCTCTCTGTACTAGGTACTGGGTACTATTTCGCGGTGCTGGCCATCTTCACCCCGCGAGAAGCAACAGCATACCGCGCGATGCCCTTGTATAACGCCTCGGCGATCTGCTCGCGGTAGCCGTCGCTGCGAAGTTTCTGCTCGTCGGTGGGGCTGCTGACGAAGGAAACTTCGGCAAGAATTCCGGGCATCGCGGTCTCGGTGAGGACCACATACGATGCCTCTTTCACGCCGCGATCGCGCAGTCCGGGATTCTGCACCGACAAAGTGCCGTAGAGCGAGCGCTGCACGCTGGCGGCGAGGCGGCGCGATTGCTCGATGCGATCGTGCAGATCGACTGTCGAAAGCGCGGCCGTCGTTGTGGTCTTGGCAACGGTTCCATCCTCGCGCGCCTCGACATCTTTTGCGCTCGGCGAAGAAAAGAAGTTCGTGTAATAGGTTTCCACGCCGCGCGCCGAGGGCAAGTCGCTGTAG
>JBAPOI010000631.1:0-13846 GCA_049279555.1 Candidatus Sulfotelmatobacter sp. | reverse complement strand
TCACAGGTTGGTTCAAAGAGACTGACAAACGAAGTTGCCTGGTGAGTTTTGAGAGCCGAATGCCATATATCGGCACAAAAGCGACACACCCCTCGCCGTCCGAATCGCGAAACGTGAGTCCTTGTGCCTCGAGAATAGTCTGCGGTCAAGTACCCGTAAATAAGGGGTGGAACCACAAGCGGTGTCGGTGAGGTTCAACTGCGAAGCTGTAGTGGCAAAAGCTGTCAGTTTTGCCAGTTCTTATGGTCGGCCTTCTTGCTTAGCCTCGACTAAGGGCAGTCAGCCCTTGATGTCTGTCGGACAGTAGTGGTGCCTGGTCGCGATGTCGGTCGCGAATCAGGATCACAGGGTCGGCTCAAGTTGAACTCAAACGGAGGAGAGGCAAAATGAAGTTCCAAACAGTAACTGTAGTTGGCATTATCCTGCTATCAGGCATGGCTGCGTGGGCCCAGGAGTTCCCCAGAGTCGACATAGGAGGCAATTATTCCTATGCGCGCTACGCCCCCAGCGCTCCCTATTCACAGGGCCACAGCCTGAATGGCGGCGGTGGAGAACTTAACGTTAATATCAACGAATTCCTTGGCATCAAGATGGATTTGCAAGGGTACGGCAGCACCTCGACGGGATTTAATATTGCTCCCAATCTGACTTTTCCCACGGGCCTACAGGGACATGCCGAGGGTAATTTGTTCACTTACCTTTTCGGTCCGCAGATTAAAGTGCGCGCACATCATCTGCAGCCCTATGGTCAACTGTTGTTTGGAGGAGCGCACACGAATGTATATGGCAATGCATTCCAGACGATATGCCAGCCCATCGTCGGCGGATGTACCTTATCGAAAGCGCCGTCAGCCGAAGCGTTCGCGATGGACTTCGGCGGTGGCGTGGACATTCCGGTCGGCAAGCATGTTGCAATTCGCCCGGTCCAGTTTGATTACCTCCTCACCCGATTCAGCAATCCATTTACTGGATCCAACAACCAAAACAATTTCCGCTATTCGGCTGGAGTTCTTTTCTCGTTCGGCCACACCACCTACTAGAATACCGCTCCAGACCGAGGGGAAACTGCCCATTGGTTCCCCTCGGTGCTTCTTGCCTCAAGCTAGACTTTTAATGCATCGCAAAATAGCCTTGCTTGTAGTAGGCCCGTAAAGGCCGCTCATCGGACGACGTGAGCCGCACCTTAATCCTTCGCCTCTTTGTATTGGCTGCGGTATTGGCCGCGCCAGTGGGACGATAGCCGAGCACATATTGGTTTCGCATTTCGCGGCTAATGGTAGCAGCGGCTTCGGGAACCTTCTCGCGGTTGTCGACGGTAACGGTACGACCCCCGGTCGCATCCGTGATTTCGCCCAGCCATATCTTTCCTAGCTTTTCTTCAATGGTGTTGAGGAAAAATGTCTCAAACAATCCGACCGCATAGATCTGTATATCGGATTCTTGCACCACGCTCTTTATTTCTCGAAGGCTGTATCGGCTTGCGTTATCCCCACCGTCGGAAATGATAAGGATGGCTTTCCGCTCATAGCGGGCGGATTCTAATTTGGAGACGGCCAGGTAAACGGCATCCAGCATGGCCGTAGGCCCACCGGGCTCCTCCGCCAGCAACTGCCCTTGGATCTGATCAAGAGACTGTGTGGAATCCGCGAATAGCCGAGGGCGATCCGAAAATGCGATGGCGAAATACTCGTCATCGGGGTTTGCATTCTTAAAAAACTCAACAATCGCCTCTCGTTCTGCATCAATCTTGTCGCTCATACTCTTGCTGACGTCTACCAGTATAGCGACAGAAATTGGAATGTCCTCGATCGAAAAATATCGAATCTCCTGCCGAGTATTGTCCTCATAGAGGGCGAAGTCTTCTTTTTTCAAAGTGGTAACCGTGTGGTTCATAGGGTCGCTGACCGTCACTGGCAATAAAACCAGCTCCACGTCGACGTGCAAGGGTTTAGCGACACGCGAGACAGATGTTCGGTCTGTCGGCGCGGCGTCTGCCATTGACTTAACGGTGTTCGAGCCGTTTTGTGGCACCATTGGCAGGTCGGTGTTAGATTGTCCGCGTGCGGAGCAGATCAGTAGGAGCACCCCAGCACACAAACCAAAGGAACGAAGACTTATACTTCGTGTCAATTCGAGACTAATAATTCTCATGGTTTTTCAGATGGGAAGGTTCCCCACAGCGGCAGGCTGTGATGAACATCATCTACGGGAGGATGGTTCTGTCAAATGGAATTTTCACGGAGCGATGAGAGGACGGTATCCACGCGCGGTCTCGCGGATCGCAAACCCTAGCGGATTCAGAGACTTAACGGATCACAGATTTTTCATAAAGACACGACATTCTCCCCAATCAACAACTTGGGATGCAGGTTAACTATGCCGTCGCTTAACGTGCAGCTGTGCCAGAGAACGGGCTAACGAAGCGTTTACGGAGGCAACCTCTTCAGAAGAGAGTTTTTCTTTCAAGCGAGCTGCGGCGCGCTGACGTGCTTCCTCTGCCACAGCTTCATCGATGTTTTCAATAGAGATAGCCATGTTGGTCACGATGGAGACACGATCGTTCGTTACCTCAACCAGCCCTTCACCTATAGCCAAATACTCCTCGTGATCGTTTTTGCGCACAATCAACTCGCCCGGCACCAGTGTCGTCATGAGGCGAATGTGCTGCGGCAGGACGCCCATTTGGCCCTCGACTGCCGGCAGTGTAACCATCTCAACGGCTTCGGAATAAACCGTCGCATCCGGCGTCACGATTTCCAATTGCAGAGTGTTTGCCATGTCTGACTCGGTGTGTAGCGACTTCTGGCTTTCAGGACAAGCTCAATTCTGTCTGATCTCCTCAATAGCGCCCTTCATGTAGAAGTTGCCCTCGGGCACGTCGTCGTGCTTTCCATCAAGGATCTCCTTGAAGCCGCGGACCGTTTCGGCTACTGGCACCTGTTTCCCCTCGCGGCCGGTAAACACTTGCGCGACACTAAAGGGCTGACTCAAGAATCGCTGGATTTTACGCGCGCGGAACACAGTCACCTTGTCTTGGGGTGAAAGTTCGTCCATGCCGAGAATCGCAATGATGTCTTGCAGATCTTTATAACGTTGCAGGACCTTCTGCACACCTCGAGCTACATCGTAGTGATCCTGGCCAACCACATCAGGTGCCAACGCGCGGGAAGTTGAAGCCAGAGGGTCAACCGCCGGATAGATACCCAGTTCCGCAATGGAGCGCTCCAGCACGATGGTGGCGTCCAGATGCGCGAATGTTGTTGCCGGCGCCGGGTCAGTCAGGTCGTCAGCCGGCACGTACACCGCCTGGAAAGAGGTGATCGAGCCATTCTTGGTGGAAGTAATCCGCTCCTGAAGCGCTCCCATTTCCGCCGCAAGGGTTGGCTGGTAACCCACAGCGCTCGCGGTGCGGCCCAGCAATGCAGATACTTCGGATCCGGCCTGCGAAAAGCGAAAAATATTATCGATGAACAGCAGCACATCCTGGTGTTTCTCGTCGCGGAAGTATTCGGTAATAGCCAGACCAGACAGAGCGACACGCAGGCGCGCCCCCGGAGGCTCGTTCATCTGCCCGTACACCAGAGCAATTTTGGATTCGCGCAAGTTGTCCTGGTTAATAACTCCGGCCTCTGACATTTCGTGGTACAGATCATTGCCCTCGCGCGTGCGTTCACCGACACCTGCGAATACAGACACGCCACCGTGGAGCTTGGCGATGTTATTAATAAGCTCCATGATGACCACCGTCTTGCCAACGCCAGCCCCACCAAACGCGCCTACTTTCCCACCTTTTAAGAAAGGGCAAATCAAGTCGATAACCTTTATGCCGGTGGGAAGGAGTTGCGGAGACGTCGATTGATCCACGAGCGGCGGCGCTGGACGGTGGATGGGATAGTACTTTTCGGCTTCAACGGGCCCCCGCTCATCCACCGGGTTTCCGGTCACGTCGAATACGCGTCCCATGACGCCTTCTCCGACAGGCATGGAAATAGGTACACCGTTGTCCGTAACCTTGAAGCCGCGCTTCAGGCCTTCTGTGCCCGACATAGAAATGGCCCGCACCCAATTGTCTCCGAGGTGCTGCTGCACCTCCAGAGTGAGTTTTGCAGGCACATTCTGAACCGTGTACTCACAGGTGAGAGCGTTATAGATTCCGGGCAATTTGTCCGGAAATTCCACGTCCACCACTGGACCGAGCACTTTCACAATTTTTCCTGTGTTCATAGTCACACCGGATACTGCGATCCACCTTCGAATTGAGACTCACTCGGACTGCCCTCCAGCGATCTCCAGCAGTTCCTTTGTGATGTTTCCCTGTCGCAGCTTGTTGTATTCGAGTTTCAAATCCTTGATCAGGCTTTCGGCACTGTCGGTTGCATTCTTCATCGACACCATGCGTGCGCTTTGCTCGCTGGCTTTGGCGTTTAGTAAAACCTGGTAAATGTAGATGTCGAGATAGTGCGACAGGAGATAGCTGAGCACGAATTCAGGGCTGGGTTCGAACACTGACTCAGTGGTATCGGCGGCCATTTCCTCTTCGGAACGGACCCCGGGAAAGTTCAACGATTTGATTTCACCGACGGGAAGAAATTCCACGCACAGCGGTTCCTGAGTGATCGTGTTGATGAAACGAGTGGCGACAATCTGAACCTGGTCCACTTCGTGCTTCAAAAAAAGGTCACGGGCAAAAGCTGCAATCGCTCTGGCTTCGGAGAATTGAGGTGTGTCCCCGTAAGCGAACTCAGCAACAAGCTGGTGGCCGGTGCGAACGATGAATTGCGCAGCGCGGCGCCCCGCAGTGATGAAAACAGTGGAATCAGAATCAAATTCGGCAGCCAGACGGAACAAGTTGCTGTTAAGCGCACCGCACAAACCTTTATCCGTACCGATCAGGATGATGGCACGCTTGCGGACATCGCGACGTTCGAGCAGTGGATGGCTGAAATCGCCAATCCGGGTGGTTGCTTCGCGCTGAATCCGGTACAGCACCTGTACGAACGGACGCCCAGCAAGCGCGGCAAGTTGCGCTTTGCGCATCTTCGACGCAGCCACCATTTGCATCGCTTTGGTGATCTGCGCGGTACTACTGATGGAGCGTATTCGTCGGCGCAAATCGCGAGGGCTGTTCATAACTCGATAAGCTGGTCGATAATGCCAAGTGCTCGTTTCGCAAGACAAAGATCAGGGTGACAAAATGATCCAGCAGGGCAATGCCAGCCTTTATCTCCACGTTTCTTTGAACTGGTCGATCGCCGCCTTTACGTCTGCAGTCAATTCGGCGTTGAGCGCTTTTTCCTTCGCAATCGTCGTGAGCAACTCGGGCTTTCGGGTAGTCAGGAATTCCGTGAGCTTGGATTGGAACTCCCTGACTCGCTCGACCGGCACGTCATCCACATAGCCGTTTTGGACCGCCCAGATTACAGCCACTTGCGTCTCGACAGGAATCGGGCTGTACTGAGGTTGTTTGAAGACTTCCATAATGCGCTTGCCGCGATCGATCTGCGCCTGCGTTTTAGCATCCAGCTCCGAGCCGAATTGTGCAAAGGCGGCTAGTTCCCGGAACTGGGCGAGATCTCCTTTCAACTGGCCCGCGACCTGTTTCATGGCTTTGAGTTGCGCCGCGGAACCGACACGTGAAACCGAGAGTCCCACCGAAATAGCAGGTCGCACGCCTTGATAAAACAAATCAGTTTCCAGATAAATCTGTCCGTCCGTGATGGAGATGACGTTCGTGGGGATGTAGGCAGAGACATCGCCTGCTTGCGTTTCAATGATCGGCAGAGCCGTGAGCGACCCATTTCCATACTTCTCTCCGACGCGCGCCGCTCTTTCGAGCAATCTGCTATGGAGGTAGAATACGTCGCCGGGATATGCTTCACGGCCTGATGGCCGTTTGAGTATTAATGAGACTTGCCGATATGCCACGGCGTGCTTCGACAAATCGTCATAAATAATCAGCGCATCCATCCCGTTGTCCATAAACCATTCACCGATCGCAGCCCCGGCGAACGGCGCCAGATATTGATTGGTGGCCGAATCTGACGCCGGGGAAGCGACGATGATCGTGTAAGGCATGGCGCCAGCGTCTTCAAGAACCGTAATGATGCGAGCGATGTTGGATTGCTTTTGACCAATCGCAACGTAAATGCAATAAAGTGGCCGGTAATCCTTATCTCCGGATTCCTCGGCTGCTTTGTTGAGACGAGCCTGACTGATGATGGTGTCGATGCAAATTGTCGTTTTGCCTGTCGACCGGTCGCCGATGATCAGTTCGCGCTGGCCGCGGCCGATGGGAATCATCGCGTCAATGGCCATGATGCCAGTTTGCACCGGTTGTCTGACCGGACTGCGCCGAATGATGCCGGGAGCAATTTTCTCAACAGGATAGAACAGTTGGCTCTCGAGGGGCCCTTTACCATCCAGAGGTTCGCCGAGCGTATTCACAACGCGTCCTAAAAGGGCCTTGCCGACGGGCACCTGCAATAACATGCCCGTCGTACGGACTTCGTCACCTTCCTGAAGCTGCGTGTAATCCCCCAGAATTATTACTCCGACCTCAGTTTCTTCGAGGTTCAAAGCTAGGCCGGTGATACCGTGGCCAAGATCGAGCATTTCATTCAGCATTGCATCGGTGAGACCTTCTACCCTTGCGACACCGTCCCCGATTTCGCGGATCACACCCACATTCTGCCGGCCTGGTGTAACCTTCACGCCCGCGATTTGGGCCTCAAGTTCCTTTAGTAAATCAACCATAGAACGTCACCGCTTTCACCAGAGCATCTCTACTCAGGGTTCAGCGTGCCTTCCATTTGTATTTGTGATTTCAAAGCTTCTCGCCAATGCAGCTAAGCCTGATCGAACGCTGCCGTCATAAACATCGCTGCCAACTGTGATGCGAATGCCCCCAATCAGCGTGGGGTTCCCTGTGAAGAACCATGTGAGCCCCGGACCATAGACTGCCGTTAGCCCTGTCTGCACGCGGGTCCGCAAGACAGTGGGCAATGCGACCGCGCTTTCGATTACAGCGCGGCGACGGGCATACTCGTGCTCGAGCAGGCGTTTAAAGCGTCCAAGTAAAGACAAGTAACCGCGACGCTTAGATTCCAGTATGGTTTGGGCCACAAGGCGAACTCGGCTTTCATCCAGATTTCCGCCGACAAGACACAAGCGGAGAAGGTATTTTGCTTCACGCTCGATTTGTTTAGTTGTTTTCATGTACGCGGTAAATCGGCATATTGTGCTAAGCCGCCATGGTTAATCGGCTAATAGTCTCGTCCGCCATGCGCCGCTGATCTTCTTTTGTTAGGATCTTGCCGGTTACTGCCGCTGCAGTCTGTACGACTAATTGACCTACCTCGCGCTTGAGCGCAAGAAGCATGCGGGCATGTTCCTGGGCGGCAGCCTCACGCGACTTAGCCAAAATCTGCTCAGCGGCGGCGATCGCCTTCTGAGTTTCCTGCTGCTGCACCCGTGCGGCGGCGGTGTGGGCTTCTTCGATTAGCGTGGTGGCTTGCCCATTCGCCTGCAGGATAATCTCCCGGCACTTAGCTTCGGCTTGGGCCAGTTCGGCTCTAATTTTCTCGGTGTCGGCAAGTCCTTGGGCAATTTGACGCTGCCGCTCGCGCAATACTTTCAAAATTGGCTTGTAGGCGAATCGGTGTAGAAGAATGCAGACAATAGAGAAGCTGACGATTTGGGCAAGCAGATGAGGCCAGTCCACGCCGAATCTGCCGGCAATCTCCTGAATCTGTCCTCCGCTATTCGGATCGATAAGCAACACCGCAGCAATCATGATCTTCCTTTGTGCGCCAGGGCGTAGTTCCAGTTGTGACGGAGGCGCCCAAGTTGTGCCCTACTTAACCAAGAACAGGGCATAGAATACGATCGCTTCCGCAAAAGCAATCGCAAGAATGGACTGCACCAAAATCTTCGTGGAGGCAACCGGATTTCGTCCCACGGCTTCCGAAGCGCTCATTCCGATCAGTCCTACGCCAATGGCCGCGCCGAGCGCCGCCAACCCAACATGCAGGCTTCCGTTCATGTGATTTTTCCTTTTCTTTCCCGTCGGCTCCCGCGATTGAACACAGTCAAGCTGCCGATTATTAATTCATGAACCGTGTGCAACAGCCGGTTGCTCCGCGTCATGTTGGCACATGAGCATGGTGAAGACAGCTGTCAATAACATGAAGACGAGCGCCTGAACCAAACCCATAAGTAGCTCTAAAAAGTAAAATGGAATCGGGACGAGCCAGCCAAAACCGGGAACCAGCTTGGCCATGGCTTCCAGCAAATTCTCGCCGGCGAAGATGTTGCCGTATAAACGAAACCCCAGCGAGACCGGTCGGAACAGAATTGACACGACCTCGAGGCACCCTGCGGCGAAGAACACAACCACCATCAAGACCTTCAGCACTCCCTCGCTTTCACCCTTGGGTGCAAACAATTCCTTCAGAAATCCCCGGACGCCTACTTCCTGAAACGCCCACACGATCCAACAGGCAAAAAAAACAAGAGCCATAGCGAACGTCATGTTGACGTCCGCATTGGCGCCACGGAACAAGGGTTGATCAATCCTGAATCCGTGGAAGTTTGGGTGGCCCCACCCCACCGAGCCCACGCCGGGAATAAGACCGAACCAGTTAGCGGTAAGAATAAAGATGAAGATGGTCGCAAAATACCAGAATGTCTTTTCCGCCAAGTGTGGTCCGATGATTCCGGCGAGGAACTTGTACAATGCCTCGACGAGCCACTCCAAAAAGTTCTGTGCTCCAGCCGGAACCTGTTTCATATTTCGGGTTGCTATTTGAGCAAATCCAATGATGCCGATAGCCACGATCCAACTGACGAGCATGGAATTAGTAATTGGAAAGTTGAAGGGCCGTGCAATTTCCACCGGCTTGGCTGACAGGCCGTGCTCTTCCGGCTGAGGAGTCGCCGCACCTGATTCCTGCTGCATTGAAATAACCGGAGAAATCTGCGGCTCCGCGCTTGCCGCCCAAGTCAAGTCGATACTTAGGCCGGCAAAGACCACGACAAGGAAGAGCCGCAGCAATGTGGCCTTCCATCTAAACAGAAACCACCCTGGTTCTGAACTCGCAAACCTCAATAGGCTCCAGCGAATCCGTTCGTTTGCCAGCGCGTGGGCGTGGAATACCACTAGCGCAATGATGGGAAACATCGAACGTACCTGGCGCCCCGGGACATTAACCACACTCATAGATGCCACCTATGCGGCATGCGAACCTGCCAGTTCGTCCGTCTCAGCTTTTTGATAGGCGGCAAGTGTGATGTAAAGAGCCCGGTCAAAGAATTGATTGACCGAGCGCAGTAGTATCACGCCTCCCCAAAACTCAACTGGCTCGTCGAGCAAACATTCCTGTGAGATGTACTCCCACAGATATTCGCGTGCAATGCAGACGGCCCAAAACAATTGGCTGACTGGAACGCCCTGCTGCGCCCGCCGGATGCCTAATTCCCAGTAACGGGATTCAATTGCCAGGGTGCTCTCCGATGCGAGCCACTCCACTAGGTCGAGGTAAACGTTCAGCGAATACTGCTTGTGTTCCTCTGCCGGTACTCTCAGCAATAGATTGCGACAGCTGCCCGAATTGCGGATCTTCTCAAGCAATCGCTCAGACATGCTATCCGCGTTAGCTCTGAGATGTTGAACCAGTTTGACGGCATGCATGCATCCTCCTGCGTTGTTGGCGGTGCTTAACAACCCTGTCACCAGCGACGCCGCTAAAGGCTAAGCATTACTGCTTGGATTGTCTGTTCAAGAGATCGACGAGGACAGCGTATTCACTGCGTTGCAGTCTGCATACTGGCAAGATCGACAGTCGGTTACCCCTATGCGGCAGAACGTGGCGACCCGCCGCGCAAACACGCGTAGAAGGAAGTGAAACGCCTAATGAGGCAGGATACTGGCAGAAGTTGCAGTGGCTGAGAGCACGAAGTGGTCTTACGTTTGAGGCCACAGTTCGGGACGGCTATCCAGTAACTGAATCGGCGCTCGACGTATCTAGGAAAAACTCTTGGGATCTTGGCGAGCAATATCGCAACTCGTACCTATGAGCAGTTGGCTACCCGGATGCTCGTGGCCAGCGGCTCGCATGGACATCGTTGCCGGTGTCGCGATCGCCGGACTGCTTATACCGGAAGGAATGGCCTATGCCGGGATAGCTGGAGTTCCTCCTCAAATGGGTTTGTATTCCGCGCTTGTGGGAATGTTCGTCTATGCAATCTTCGGAACTTCTCGCCAACTTGCCGTCACATCCACTTCTTCGTCAGCCGCGATGCTTGCCGCCCTAGTGGCTCCGCTTGCCGCGGTAAATTCTGCACGGTACATGCTGCTGGTATCTGCGGTCACGATCGCAGCAGGCTTTTTGTTTTTGCTAGGCGGTCTGCTCAAACTCGGCGTTGTCTCTGAATTTATCTCAAGGCCGGTCCTGAAGGGATTTGTTTTTGGCTTGGCACTCACGATTATTGTGAAACAGGCCCACAAGCTCCTGGGAATTCCGGCTGGCCAGGGAAACTTCTTCCACCAGTCATGGCAGGTGTTTACCTCGCTAGAGAATGTGAATCTGTGGACACTCGGTGTCGGAACAATAGCGATTCTCAGTTTGTTCTTGCTGGGCACACTGGGTCCAAAAGTGCCATCTGTGCTGGTAGTGCTGTTACTCGGAATCTTAAGCGCCTGGTGGTTCGGTTTAGAACGCCACGGCGTGGAAGTGGTCGGCTCAATTCATGCCGGCATGCCGTCTCTAAATTGGCCGAGACTCGGAGAGGATGATCTGTCTGTCGTATTCGTAGGAGCAATCGGGATCGTGTTGGTGCTTGTCGCGGAGGCACTAACCGCTGCGCGCACATTCGCTGCCAAGAACAATTATGAAATTGTCCCCAATCAAGAACTCTGCGCCATGGGGTTGGCAAATATCGCATCTGGCCTCTTCGGCGGGATGATCGTGGGCGGAGGCATGTCCGGAACGGCTGCCAATGATGCGGCCGGTGCGCGGACCCAAATATCAACCATCACGTCGGCGGTCTTCGTAGGGCTGACTCTCGCCTATTTATTGCCATTGTTTCGCAATCTACCGGAGGCTGTCCTGGGAGCCATCGTTGTCCATGCAGTCGCCCACCTGATTGATTTACGCGTACTCAAGTACTACGCAAAATTGCGAACTGGAAGTATTTGGGCAGCGCTGGCTGCTTTACTGGGCGTTTTGCAGATGGGAATTCTTAAAGGGCTCGTGTTCGCAGTTGGGTTGACCCTTATTGCACTCATGCATAAGCTCAGCGCTCCCCAGGATTCAGTCTTAGGTAGGTTGAAGGGATCCGAGAACTTTGTGGACGTGGCGCGGTATCCCGAGGCCGAACAGATTCCGGGCCTTCTGATCTTTCGCCCCAATGGAATCGTGTTCTTCGCCAATGCGAATCGCGTCCACAACCGGTTGCGCGAACTGGTAAAGGGTGCCGAAAAACCACTCAGAGCGGTCATTGTCAATCTTGAGGCTAGCCCGGAAATTGATGTTACTTGTCTTGAGATGCTGGGCCAACTGAGAAACGAGCTGCGAGATTCGAGCATTCCCCTTTACTTTGCGCGGGTTGCTGATCCGGTTCGTGATCTGTTCGATCGTAGCGGTTTTCTGAAGGGTTTGGACGGACGTTTATTCCGGGGAGTCGATGTCGCGGTCGCTACATTCCTCGGCTCTGCGCAGCCGCCGCCCCAGGCGCGCAGCGCTTGACATGCTCGAACCGGGTTGCGACCGAAGCGGGAGCCCGATTTGAGACGGTCATCAGGTTTGGACCACGGGAAGTTGAAGTTATGGAACCGAGAATAAACTCTCGCCGAACGCACGGCAACACTTCGACGCGGAAGCTCCTGCTTTTGTGGGTTGCTCCGGCCATCTGCGTCTTACTCACTTCCACGGCTAGCGCTCAACAACAAGGCAGCGAATGTGAGACAGTCACCGAGACGGCATGGGGCTCAGAACCGACCGCCAACCCTTTGAAAGATATGAACGGACAATCCGGGACTGAAGTCATGCATCAGCAAGACAAGACGCCTAGCAGGAAAAGTTCCTGGGTCATAGCTCCTCTGCCGATTTCCAGCCCGGCCTTGGGCACGGGGATCGTACCGGTCATTGGCTATATATTCCCGTTCCGCAAAAGCGATAGTGTGTCTCCCGCTTCCGTGATTGGAATGGCTGGTCTGGCAACAAATAACGGCAGTCGCTCCTTCGGCGCCTATTCAGATTTGTTCATGAAAGAGGATACCTACCGAATCACCGCTGCCTATGCTCGGGGAAATCTCAACTACGATTTGTACGGTATCGGACTGGTTGCTGGAAATGAAGGACTCAAGTTACCGCTCAAACAAACAGGCCAGGTCTTCCGTGGTGAACTGTTGCGCCGCGTCGGCTGGGATTTTTTTCTGGGGCTGCGATTCTGGACCGGAAGTTCGGAAATCATGCTCAGGACAAACGATACAACTTCTGCGCCAGAGCCCCCACCCGATATCGGGCTGCAAACGGAGCTAAGGGCTTTGGGTTTGCGAGTGAACCGCGATACTTCCCCCAATCGCTTTTATCCGACTAGTGGCATGTTCCTTAATTTCACATCCGACTTCTTCTCCCAAGATCTGGGCAGTAAATATTCTTTTCAGGCCTACCGATTCACTTTCAACAAATACGGCAGTCTGAGCAAGAACCAGGTTCTTGCTTACAATTTGTTTGTCTGCGGGACGGGCGGGAAGCCGCCTTTTTACGGCAATTGCATTTACGGAACCAATAATGAATTGCGCGGCTACACGGCGGGCCGCTATCTTGATCGTTACATGTTCGCGACGCAACTGGAGTATCGTCTGACGTTGCCCAAACGATTTGGAGTCGTCGGATTTGCAGGCATCGGTGAAGTACTACCAGGCAGCAGCCAACTTCTCAGGATCAACCACGTGCTGCCCGGGGGCGGGGGCGGAGTAAGGTTCAAGATAAGCAAGCCCTACAACGTCAATCTTCGTGCCGACGTGGCTCGGGGCAAGGACACCTGGACATGGAGCATGGGGGTTGGCGAGGCATTTTAGTTTGTGTTCAACCAGCGTAATAGCGATATTTTTTACAAATACGGGTGAAAAACTATTACCGTTACCGTATTTACCTGATGGACAAAATAGTGAGCGGGAGATAGACCTTAAATCCAGAACTTCTGGCCGAATGTCTTGTAAATCATGCCACTTCGCGAACCAGCGTGAGTTTAATGGAGAACTCGCCATTCATTTCCCCGGACTCAATGGTCTGGACAAGCCCATCGTTTGGCTCTTTCCAAAGCTGCTCGTCTGTTTTGATTGTGGCTTCACAGAATTTTTAGTTCCCGAAACCGAGCTACGACAGCTCGTGGAGGGCGATGCTGCTGGCCTATAACGTGCTGAGACGGAGACTTTGGCGCCTTCACTCGAATTGGAGGGGTATTACCCATCCTCGGTTTCGCCAGGATTGCGCCCTTTGATTCCGCTACCGACGAAAGTACCATCGCCAAGAATCCTTTCCACGGCAGGCAAGAGTTCGCTCTGTGCATCGCTCTTCAAGATGTACCCTTGTGCACCGGTGCGCAGGGCTATTCGAACTATATCTTTATCGCTGTTCTGAGTTAGGAAAAGTATTTTTGCCCCGGGAACGATTTGGCGGATACGACTCATAGCTTCTAATCCGTTTAGGCTGGGCAGGCCGATATCTAGCAAGATCAAGTCTGGTTGCAACTCCTGCGCTTTTTGAACTGCTTCCAAGCCGTCCCCTGCTTCTGCGACGACATGCAGCTCGGGGCGTGTTCGGAGAATGGAGCAGATTTGCTT
>JBAPOI010000630.1:0-1608 GCA_049279555.1 Candidatus Sulfotelmatobacter sp. | reverse complement strand
AACATCGCCCATTCGCGCGATCCCGGTCAGGCCGCGCAGCGAGACGGAAATACTGCGGCCGGTTTTATCGGAAACGGTCACGACTGCTTCCGATGTCGTGCCATCGGGATAAAACAATATCGCTGGGGCACTATCCGACGCGCCCGAGGACGATGCGTCTGAGGGCAACTCGCTTTCCGCCAACGCCGCTCGAGCGTCCAAGGTCCGTTCGCCTTTGGCGAAAACAAACCCGTCGTTCAACTGATACGCACATGATCCTGTCGTATTGCCCGAAGAACTGCCGCTCGAATTGGAAGCGCTGGGATCCGTCGAATTTGCTGCAGAGGAATTGGCATTCGGATCCGTGGTGGCCGATGAAGTGTCTGACGATGACGATCCACCCGTTGCGGTCGATCCTGCTATGGCTGAAGCGGCTCCGCTGGCGTCGGAATCGACCCCCGCCGAATCGTCCTGCATGGCCATCATGGTGTACTGACCCGTTCCCGCTTGAAAACGGAACGTTTGCGTGACACCGGTCGACATGGCCAGCACTCGCGCATGTCCGAAGGCGGCCAAAACCTGCTCGGCTGTTTTCTTCAGGCGGATGCCTTCGTACGATCGCTGAATCGCTGGCCACGCGATAGCGCCGATCATCACGAACAGCCCGAGCGCCAGCATCAACTCGAAAAGTGTGAAGCCGCTCCGTAGCCGGGGCGATTTTTTCAAACGGCGTCGCATGAGACGACTTTAGTGATTGTAGATAGGCTGATTTGTATCCGGCGGTCCGTTGGACCAGATATCGGGCTTCTCGTTATGATGCTGCGAACCGCTCGGATCGTAATTGTATTGATTACCCCAAGGATCCGGACCCAAATCGCGATCGGAATACGGGCCGCTCCATTTGTCGGCATTTTGCAAGCCAGGGCGGATGCGCAGATCCTGCAGCGATTGCGGCCAGGTGTTCATGTCGTTGTAAAACAACAGACATTCGTCACTGAGCGTATCGACCTGCACTTGCGCGGCATTTTTGAGAGCCGTTTTGCGAATGCCGGTATACACACCCACGGCCAACGAACCGAGTACGACCAAAATCACGAGCACCAACAAAACTTCCATCAACGTGAATGCTGCTCGCCGATTGCGGCAGCGCAAGTCGTTTCGAAGCATGGTTAAATTCTCCCAAAAATTGAAATGGCAGTGGTATTTGAGCGTGTGTTAGCTGAGACGCCTTTCAGCAAAAGATTAAACCGCCCTCTGTCGCCTGCGATTTAGCATCTTACTGCTTCTTTCTCTCAATTGTGTAATCTTTCTGTGCATCCACTGAATGTTAGATGGTCGTGCTCATTTTCATGACCGGCAGCAGCAACGCGACCACGACCAGCAGCACTACGCCGGCCAGCAGCAGTAACATCATCGGCTCCAGCAACCGGACCATTAAATCCAGCCGGCGGAAGGTACGCCGCTCCAGCGAATCGGAGATGCTGGTGAGTACGGTTTCCAACGTGTTCGATTCCTCGGCCACGGCGATCATTTCGACTACTTCGCCTGGAAAGTATCCGCTGGCGCCTAGCGGTTTAGCCAGCGACTGGCCAGCCGAAATGTTTTCGGCCGCTTCGGTAATGGCCGACG
>JBAPOI010000629.1:0-3706 GCA_049279555.1 Candidatus Sulfotelmatobacter sp. | reverse complement strand
TGTTGCCAGCTGGGATGGAAATCACATCCTATAATCATCATCGAAGGCTCCTTTCTTCCCAGCGTCTTCGTCCTCAAACAAAGACTACATGGGTTCGAATCGAGCCTTCACTCTTATCCAATCAATCTTTCGCGTCCTTTGCGAAATTTAGAGTGGGGATTTTCGTCGGTTCTTCGGCTTGGGCTTCAGTTCGGTCTTGCCCTTGAGATTGAGCGCAACCGCAGCGCGGATGAGATCCTTCAACGCAGCCTCATTAATCTTGTCGCCTTCGTGGATGTCGATGGCGCGCCTGACATTCCCGTCGAGGCTGGAGTTGAAAAGACCTTTAGGGTCCTTCAACGCAGCTCCCTTGGCAAATGTCAGCTTGACGACGCTCTTATGCGTCTCTCCCGTACAGACGATGCCGTCGTGCGAAAACACCGGAGTCCCCAGCGACGTCGGCTTGACCCACTTCCGCTCTTCGACGATCTCCGGGTCCGCCTCGTGTATGATCCCGCGCACCTTCGCGAGCGTCTTCCCGCGCCAGTCCCCAAGCCCCTTGATCTTCTCATCGATGAATGCAGAAGCAGATTCCACCGGGACTAACTTTTTCATGTGCAACTCCAACGCTCGCACCTAATCTAGCTCCGCTCAGCGTAACCTGCAACCGCTATGATTCTGTCATCCCGACCAGAGCAGATCATCGCGAAGGCGATGATCTGCGAAGTGGAGGGACCTGCTTTGAAACATCTTCAATATCGGAAGTTGTTCTGAACCACGAGGACGGCATGAAGTCTCCGTGCGCGGTGAACCTGCCAACGCAGTGACGCGCAACAGCGCCTGACGAAACGTGTGGCCCAGCTCAGTTCCGCACGAATGAATGAGGTGTGTGCCGCTCTGCGGTTTTCTCTGGGTTGTGATTCGAACTAGTTACTGGGAACATTCCGTCTGAGGCCCGGGTTTTCTCCGTCCAGATCTGAACTGCCCCACTCAAGCCAAAAGCGGGCTTGAGTGGGCCACCTGCCTTCATTGATTTGAGGGCACCGACGCTTCGGGGGTACCCAGAGGAGCATGTCGGAGTCCCAGCGGCTCAGGACTCATATATTTAAAAATGTGAGATAGTCTGTCTGGAAGAAGACGTTGCAACGAAGCTGTTGTCACGTTGCCTGTGATGATCACCTGACGCGTTATCGAGGCAGCCTTGAGCCGTGCATAGAGCCTATAAATTGTAATAATCGCAAAGGAAAGCAGGAGGATTGGATACTGTATCGAGTCTATTGGTGCGGAAATGAACAAGAACCAGCGAAAGCTTATCCATCCAGCGACTATAAGGCTTATCCCCAACAAGACTCCTATTCCGACATGCACCGCCCAAATCACTCTAATCGCTTCGCCTAGCGTTGAGAGAGAGTCCAGCCAGTGCATGAACTGGAAACGAAGAAACGCGGACAATGGCTTGAAACCTGCCCTCAGAAGATCATCTAGCAGGAAAGTAGGATATCCGCAGAGGACGGTATCGGGGAGAGTATCGTCGGCAGAGGCTGCGATGACCACAACCGGTTTCTTAGCTACCGACACTGCAAACACCTCCGCATCTACAAAAGAGCGCTCGCGACCGGGGATAACCAACACGGCATCGCACGCATCGACAAGAACCCGGAGTCTGGCCAGAATGACATCGTGGTTCACCGGCCCTGGCGGCTCGATGTAAACGACAAATCCCTGACCCTCAAGGCTGTCGCCCATCCTCCGTGCTAGTTCAAAGTCTCCAGCGTGATAAGAAACGAACAGTCGGGAAGCTCTCCAGCGGCTTGATACAAGAACCATAACGAACATGAACAGCAGCCCGGCGAACGCGATAACTATCAGCCATCCTTCCCGAGTGTAAGTTCTTTCCACCCAATCGACGTTATTGGGGTCCCTAAGAAACAAATTCCAGAAATGCAACCCCAAAAGAATCGACAAGCCGATTGTTCCGAGCAAAGCCAACACTATGATCAGTAAAGAGGGCAAAAAGTTTTTAAATTCTTTACTGAAGGTATACATTTTGCTCATTCCTGGAGCAGAGTTTGATCCCACGGAATTCATGATAGCGTGGTTGGACGTGCTCTAAATAGCTATCAGCTGGAATTCATTTTCCCGCCGCGCAACTCCGCGACGAGCAGCGGCGGGTGGCCCACTCAAGCCCAGTTTTGGCTTGAGTGGGGATATTCACACATTACAGAACAGACTTAGTCCGGCGAACAAACTAGATTGTCCTCATGCCATGGGGACTCACGGGTTTTCCCCGCAGCGGGCGGAGTCATTTCGTCACATTCTTCTAAACATTACAAATGCCGTTACTGTGCCTACCAAAGCTGGCACCGGCAGAATGAATACGATGAGAACGGCGCATACAAACTGTGTGTTGAAGCAACGCGATCCTTGCGGTGGGGGGCCACACAGCAGCGACACGACAATGCAGACGACAAGCAGAAAGTGCGGTGCCAGCAGCAACACACCCAAAATCCGTTTGCCCGCACTCATCTTCCGCCAGGACCAGCAGACGCCATAGGCCGCCCCGCAGAGCGCTAGAATAATCAGACAAAGCAGCAACCCGATTGAGCGCATGCACGCACTATACGAAGGACTGATCGCCCACTCAAGCCAAAACCGGGCTTGATCGGCACCCGCCTCGTATGAATTATGATGAACGCCACCGAAAAATCAACTCCGGGGGAGATTAACAATGCGTGTCTCATACACTCGGCTTCTTGCCTGCGCTGTTCTCGTCATTAGTATTAGCTTTGCGCAAGCCGCGTTCGGCGCGGACATCCTGATCGCGGATGCGAAATCACAGCCGGAAAGTTTGACCATGGCGCCGGGCGGCGTGCTGATTGTCGGCAGCGCCAGTTCGCCATTCGTCTACAAGGTGCGTCCGGGTGCCATCACCGCCGAAAAATTTATCGACGCCAGCGCAGAAGGTCCGGGGACGTTCTTTCTCGGCATGTTGGCCGACGCCGCCAGCAACACGTTGTGGACATGTCAACTGACGCCGGTGCCGAACACCACTCCGCAACATCGGCATACCGCGCTGAGAGGCTTTGATCTGGTTACCGGCGCGCCGAAGATTCGCTGGAACCTGCCCGGGGACAACAATGTTTGCAACGATTTTACGATCGGGCCGGACAAGGCGCTCTATATTACGGACACCATTCCCGGCAGAATCTTCAGGCTGCCTGCCGGAGCGTCCACGGCGGAACTTTACCTGGAGCATCTGACGCTGATGGGTGTCGACGGCATCACCTTCCTGGATGGCACGCTCTATGTGAACAACGTAATCTTCAACAAGCTCTACCGCATTCCTGTCGATGTCGCCGGCAAACCGGGGGAGCCGGTTGATATCTGGACCGACCAGCCGATAAAAGGCCCAGATGGCATGCGCGCAGCGAACGGTAAGCTCATCCTTGCAGAGAATGCCAGCGGCAAAATCTCTGCGCTCACCGTGAATGGCGATAAGGCAAGCGTAACGGTAATCAAGGATGGACTCAACACTCCAACCGGAGTGGAACCCGTTGGCGACACGATCTGGATTGCCGAGCGCGGCGCGGGGAAGGCCGTGTCGGTTCCCATGCCTAAGTAGTTGGTTACCGGTGATGGTCGAACTGGCCTGCTCAAGGCAAACCGCCACCCGCCCGAGGGTCTGAGGAGTTAGATGATAACGGTTAGTCCACATCGGACCGAGCTG
>JBAPOI010000628.1:0-7205 GCA_049279555.1 Candidatus Sulfotelmatobacter sp. | reverse complement strand
AGCCCCGGCCAAAGCCTCCACCCGACCAACGGCGATATGTAAACCGATCGCTCATTGAGATCCTGTCGGATGCCCTATCTGCTCGCAACGGTGTGGTCTGGATTTACTCCGAAACACATTGCAACGCTGTAACAAGGGTGCAATTTAACGTATCGAGCGCGGGAAAAGCTCGAGATTAACTGATCTTTCTGTACGGGGCGACGACGATCGGCCGACTCGGGCCGTAGCGTTTTGAGTTTAGGGAGCTCGGAGATGCCTTCAAACATTTTGTTGGCAGGCACTCTCGCAAGGCGTAGACAAGTCACTCGAGAAATCCTTGAACGGCCAGAGCTCTACTGGAAGCATCTCACCGGCAAATCATAGCGCTCACTGCTCACGCCGCGGGTTGTATCGCGGCCACGATCTTCCGAAGTGATTGCTGTTCGGCCGACCGGCTACAACGTGACCGTGAGGAAGCGGATAGATGTCGAGGCCTACCGGATTAGGAACGATACACGGCGTTATCGTCTGCTATGGATCAAAGATCGGGATCGACCAACCGTAAGGCAAGCGCCTCGTTCTCTGATCCGCTGACGTGCCCGCCGCATGATCTCGCTCCGCGATCCGTTACTCTCGAATAATACCCCGGAGGGCACTCAGTTGGTACGGTTTGAGCGCTAGCGGCGCGCCATTCAGCCTTGACGCCCGCAGCCAGGATCGAGACGCTAGCAGGAAGAGAAGAGGTGGCTTGCGCCCGTCGGCTGATTTCGCGGGGCGACACCTTTCTGTAAAGGGCGAAGGACTGGGAGAAGGCCCCTAAGGGGCCTCCTCCGTCTCTGGGTCAGCGGTCTGAGGCTCGGCCGCTTGGCGCGTGCCGTTGGATGAACGGTCCAGAATCCGGATCGTGTCGGCCTTGAGTTCGACGACCGTTTGCTTCACTACGTGGTCGATGGTTTTCTTGCTATTGGGAATCTTAACTTGGATCTTACGATCGTAGTCGCGGGAGCTGAGTTCTCCCTGTACGAAAACATGGGCGCCGCTGACGAGACGTTCCGCCAATGCGGCGAACCCGTCGCCGTAGCAGACGACCTGGCGCCATTGGGTTTTCTCCTGCCACTCGTTGTTGTTGTCCTTCCAGGACCTTTTGGTCGCGACGCTGAACTTCACCACGGTTGTGCCGTTCGTCAACGCCTTTTTTTCCGCATCGCGGCCCAAAAACCCGATGATTGATAGCTGATTGAGATTCACTTGAAATTCCTTCTTTCTGCCCTTTGCTTGGGCGCGAAGAAACTGAGTGGCGGCTGCTTTCGAACCCAGCGACTGCTTTCTATGGGGGACCGAAAGAATTTTAGTTTTGGGCGAGCATCGCGAGCAAAATTCTTTGGGTGGTTCCGTAGAAAGCAGAAGGAGCGCAGTGTGCAGAACGCAGGAATTACGCCCGAAGCCGTACCAAGGAAAGGACGGGAAGAAAGGAATACAGGGGATCGCCAGCGTGACGCAAGGGAGTTGAGGCTCAGATGCGGAAAGGCCACTGCGAAACGGGATTACCAAGTCACGTCAGCGCCGGACGGATGCGGGTAAGACGAAAACGATGTTGGCAGGAAGAGAAGATCGCACAACTGCAGGCGGCGCTTGGTCAGGGTGTCATAGGTGGACGAAACCGAGGCGCGCTTTTCTAGTGCAGGGCGCGAACCTTAAATTCTGAGCGATGTCCTGATTCCGAATGGCCAAGCGTCAATCGATCACGGGTTGAGTTGAAGAAACGTCACGTTCGGAATGAGGCCGACGCAGCTGCGTTGCCTCAGACCCTGTCTGGCTTTTTGCAGTGAGTGAGGGCGGTCAACTGGAGCCAGCACAGCCTAGCCTTTGACAGGATGAACCAACCCGTGTGTAACATTGTTACCTGGTATCAGCGAGCTTCCGGCCGACCATTCGGATCTTTCGTACCTCCATGGAATGACAGGATCTTAGGGCGGACACATTATTGGCAAACGACAGGTCAAGGTCCACCAAATCTTCTAACCGCTCGCGCGACGGCGCTTGACTGAACGCTTCTTGACCGAGGTTTTCCTGCCCGCTCTCTTAACGACGCTCTTGCCGGCTGCTGCGGTGGACGCGGCCTCGCCCACCTGTTCGAGAGACGCGCGGATGTAACGACGCACAAAAGACCGCTCCAGATCCCGCTGACTCGCGAATTTGATATGGCGCATGGCCTTGCCATCACCTTCGAGCAAACGGTTCGGGTCGGGAAGGGTCGAGCCTCGCGGAAAGCCGAGATTGATGTGCCGCGCGTTGGTGGCGATGTAGCAGAACATGTCCTTCATCTTTCCGCTGAGGCCGAACCAGATCGCGACGTAGACCTGATGGATCGATTCGGACGCGTCGGGCACTTCTTCGAGGATGATTTCGCGAAGGGCGAGCACGAGGTCGGCGATGGGGCGGTCGTAGGCTTCGAGGAGTCCGAGTAGTTGAGGATCGGGCGGACGTTGCATGTTAGGAAAGAATATACCTAGTAATTAGGCCCACAGCCGGTACGTTATCAGTTAATATCGGTAGCGAAACCAGCGGCTGACAACCACCCGCAGTTCCCCGGGAGAGTTGAGTCCTCTCCAAGAGGAATACAGACTGCAAGCGGCCCTAAAGACAGATTTGCGACCAACCCGGCGGAGTCATCCGATAGTTTCTCAAATTGAGCATTCACAGTGCGCTCACATCGGAAAAGCGAAGGGCATGTTCCGAAATCGGACCCACTCCGGGAGGCAACCGACCCGTTCGGAAGGTGTCATGTTCCAAGGAGCGCGGTTGTTATGCCTACGATCATGACTGTGACACGAGCAAAAGACAAAGCCAAGTTCGATCAGTGCACAACCCCACACAGCGGCGGCAAACACGAATTTCTGTAGAAGTCCGGGCAAACTGAGGTACCCAGGTGTACACTCTGTGCGGGGGCAGAAATGGAAGCTCGCGCTCGTCGCCGGCTTACTTCTCCTCAATGCGCAAAATGCAGATAGGATTCGGCACCACGTTTGGAGAGGGTCGCGTGTTCTACTCCACGCAGGGCCACACCAATGAGGCATGGGGCGACCCGCAGATCAACAAGTGTACTTTGGGGCTGTAAAGTGGGTTCTCGGCATGACTGAGGGATGCACCGCCAGCCACCCGCGCACGCCGGCGCCTGGCCGGAGTTCATCGATCGCCAACTGCCGGCCGTGAACAGCCCACCCACTGATGTCCGTTGGGCAGCCTCAGAGCCCTTGCCGAAAGGAGCACCGCGCTGGTTGCACCGCTGCGGCATAGCCTGGATCATTCTATGGATCATCATCCTCGCCGGGATGATCCGCATTTACTCCACATATTCTGTTTTCAGCCAAGCCTACGACGAACCTGCCACCGTTTCCTGCGGGATGCAATGGCTTCAGTCCGGGGCCTACGATCTTGACCCCAAGCACCCCCCTTTGGCTCGCGTAGCTGCTGCGTTTCCGTTGTATATGCGCGGTGTTCGAAGCGACCGTGGTTTGAGCGTGGACTTTTGCGTGGACGGTAACCGAATTCTGGGGGAAGGAGGCCAATACTGGACGAATCTGACCTTGGCCCGCCTCGCCGAGGTGCCGTTCTTCATCTTGGCCTGCCTGGTCGTTTTCGCCTGGACATCCTGGATATGGGGCCGGCCCACTGCATTGGTTGCGGTCGCCCTGTTCGGCTCCTTGCCCGCTATTCTCGGGCACTCTGGCTTAGCGATGACGGACATGGCCCTGGTAGCCACGCTGCCCGCTGCTCTGTTTGCCTTCTGCTTGTGGCTGGAATCGCCATCGCTTGGCCGGTCCGCTGCGCTGGGTCTGGCCACTGGACTTGCCATCCTGTCAAAGCTCAGCGCACTGGCATTCCTACCCGTCTGTGCCATTGCGTTGGTATTTGTGTATTGGCTTGCCCAAGAAAGAACTACAGATCACGCACCAGTCAGGCGGCACGTCCGAACGTTAGTCCTTTCCGCATTGGTTGCGGCGCTTGTCATCTGGGCCGGTTACCGGTTCTCAATAAACCCGGATGGCATGCGAGCCGAACGAGATCAACGTCTGCTCAACCAGGTGGCTGGTCCAGCCGGTGCACTCCCCAATGCTGCTCTCCGGGATGTGTTGGAGCATGCGTCGCACGTCCCCGTGGTAGCCTATCCCTTCTTTCGAGGGATATTTGACCTGCTCCGGCACAACAACGAGTCGGACCACTGGAACCTTTTCCTCGGCGAGAAGCGCAATCACGGGTGGTGGTACTACTATCCGGTCGCCTTGGCTGCCAAAACGCCGTTCGCGTTCCTGTTACTACTTCCCGTCGGGATTGTCTATCTTTTCCACGGGGCTCGAACAAGCCCCGCTCACCATCCCGGCTGGCGACCTTGGACTTTGCTGCTCCCGTGCGCTGCAATACTCCTGACAGCGCTTCTTAGTCACGTCAACATCGGCATCCGGCACATTCTGCCGATCTATGTGATGCTGTCCGGCATCGCCGGCTTCGCTGCCGTCCGGCTCTTTGCGCACTCACGTCAGGGCCGCGTACTATGCGTTCTGCTGCTGTTGCTCTTTGGGATCGCGTCGGCGTCCGCCCATCCCGATTATCTGGCTTACTTCAACGAACTCGCTGCCGGCTCTAGTGAGGGTAACTTCGGCATTGACTCCGATCTCGATTGGGGTCAGGACTTGGCGCGCCTGCCAACCGCCTGTGCCCGTCATCATATTAAGTCGCTGCACATTGCCTACTTTGGGTCGGCGGATCTCTCTTTATTCGACCTGCCGCCGTGGACGCGGCTGGCCCCGAAGCAGCGTGCGAGTGGCTGGATTGCTATTAGCGTCTTTTCGCTGAAGCTTGGAACAGCCGATCAGCCCGATGCCTATGCCTGGCTCGAACCGTATCGTCCGGTTGATATGGTCGGCAAATCAATTCGTCTCTATTTCATTCCGCCTGACATCGAGAGGCAATAACGAGCTGCATTCCCGCCGTGCGACGAGGAGGGATGACCGATGGTCTTCCGTTGAAGCGTGTAGGGTGTGGTAACGCCCTAGCCTCCCCCCGAAGTGGCAGGGGGAGTGCGGCCGAATTCGGAACGATATGAGGTAATATCGCTAGCTAACTGTTGCACTACAGACGGCCCAAGTACTTTCAACGCCGGCCCTATCGGACAGGATCACGCATCTTCCCTCGATTATTCTCGGAGCCGGATGTTTCGCGAACGCCGCAAGGTTGTCCAGCGAGCCGGTAGACAGGTCGTCAATACAGACGACGGTGTTGCCAGCTGCAAGGACCGACTCCACGAGATGACTGCCAATGAACCCGGCGTCGCCGGTTACCAGGAAGGTTGCCATAAATGGGGTGGATGTTGTGATGAATCGTACAGGCCGCCACGAATCCACCGGATGCATTGTACTGAAAGCGCCCACTGATCCAGTGGCCTGCCTACCGGTACTGCTTTCTGCGATGCAGTGCAAGAAACACGCTGCAAGACACGCTGCAAAACTTGGCCGCAAACGAGCCAAATTGCTGTAAACTACCCGCAGCCGGAGGCGGGAAGTCCGTGTCAGGTGGATTCCTGATCAAGTGCATGGCCTGACCGTGGCGACCCCTCGACGGTTCGCCAGCTCAACCGGAGGTCAACTATGTTCCGAAATAGAAAGAGAAACATGATTGCCGTGAGCGCATTCTGGGCCTTGTTCCTGGCCGTCGCAACTCTTTCGCAGGCGGATGCCCAGACACCGCGCCAGCCGTCGGGCGTCTACGCCAAGATTGATATCGAGACGGCGGAAACAGGATGCCCAGGTTATCAGGACGGCGCGACAGACTTTCATCCGTGCCTCAAGAAACTCTTCAAGGAGCTGTTAAAGGACACGGCCATCCAAGGGCTCACAGTGGGAGAGCGTTGGGACCACATCAAGCTTTCATCCCCCGACTGCATCTTTGAGGGCATTTTGCCTGTTTTCTGTGTCCCGTTTGGCACCGATTGGGGTTACCTGGACGATGCCTTCGACGAAGCAAATGCGGTTGGCAAAACCGTGCAACTGATCATCACTCCCGGCGTTGATACTCCGATCTGGGTCTTGGCGGAAATCCCCTCTTGCGACCCAATGTTTCACTCCGCGACATCGGCCACCGTAGGAGGACGTAATTCTAATTGCGGGAAGGTGACTTTTGGAGGATTCCAGCAAGAAAGGCAACGAGCCGACGGACCCGTGTTTCCGCTGCCCTGGAACTCTGTCTACATCGATCGGTGGTACACGTTTCTCTGGGAACTCAATGACCGATACTACACGCAATACAAAGCCAACAACCCCGCATTTGTCTCTATCGCCATCGCGGGTCCGAATGGTGCATCAGACGAGATGATTCTCCCGACCACGGCCTACAAGGCGTTCCAAGACCCCTCAGGTATGCCTGCCGACCTGGCTTGGATGTACCTAATAGAGAACTCTTTTCCGAGCGCGGGAAGCACCTACTGGAACTCGGATCAGGCCTTCGTTGACCAGTGGTCGCACAGGATTGACGACTATGAGACTATTTTTTCCGGCGTGACATTGGTCCTCAGCCCGGACGCCGGCAACTACTTCCCGGAGATGGTCACAACTGTCCAAGATCAGCCTCTGTTTGCTAAAGACTGTACGCTTCACAAGGAGGATGTCCAGTCTTGCGCGGCAAAAACGGACATTCTGTCGTACTTCGTCAGCAAGGTCGGCCCCAATAGCAAGGCCACCCGGGTCGGTGGAATGACAGCGTCGAGTCCTACTGCTCTTGGCGATATTGGTCTTCCCGGCGTGAAGCTGCTGACCGACCCACCGAAATCATGGCAGCAGACGCCGCTGCTCGGCGGAGCCGAATTCGATCATCCCGTTAGTGGCAAAAGCAGACAGAAGGAAGGATGCTTGCCGAGCTATCCCTGCGACCCGAAAGTCACGAGGGAGGAGGCAGCGTACAACGTGCTGACCACCTTTTTCAGCGGCACCCCGGTCGCCACCTATTACGGTGGACTGTTGGGATTCGGCAACGGTACGTGTGGCAACGCGCTCATGCAATATCTGGAAGTTCCTTACGTAGACGTCAGATATGCCCAGACCGGACCTCCGCCCAAGGAGCCAAGTCCGATTATCGGCTACACGACAATCCAGGATCTGCTCACCAAGGCGAGCCAAGACCTGCTGGCCATGACGGCCCAACCGCCGCCTACCTGCCCCTGAGTGAAGCCGGGT
>JBAPOI010000627.1:0-2240 GCA_049279555.1 Candidatus Sulfotelmatobacter sp. | reverse complement strand
CACAACGCTCTGCTACCATTCAGAAAACAGGTATCGGAAATCGGGGATCGTATTCATCCGTCTAAAGATGAATCGATCCCGGATTCCAGATACCTGAAATCCAAATCCGAAGCTTCGGTGCATGGCTTGAGCCCCGATACATTTTCGGCGCAAAACTCCTTGTTTAGACCAGTGAGCTGTTACGCTTTCTTTAAATGATGGCTGCTTCTAAGCCAACATCGTGGTTGTTTTGGGAATCTCACATCCTTCCACACTTAGCCATGACTTGGGGACCTTAGCTGTCGGTCAGGGTTTTTTCCCTCTTCACGACGGACGTTAGCACCCGCCGTGTGTCTCCCGTGCTCGCACTCATCGGTATTCGGAGTTTGGTTAGGTTTGGTAGACGGTGAAGTCCCCTAGCCCATCCAGTGCTCTACCTCCGATGGTGATACACGAGGCGCTACCTAAATAGCTTTCGCAGAAAACCAGCTATCTCCACGTTTGATTGGCCTTTCACCCCTAGCCACAATTCATCCCCGTCTTTTTCAACAGACGTGAGTTCGGCCCTCCAGTGCGTGTTACCGCACCTTCAGCCTGATCATGGCTAGATCACGTGGTTTCGGGTCGTATCCGTCTAACTGTGCGCCCTATTCAGACTCGCTTTCGCTGCGCCTCCACCTGACGGCTTAGGCTTGCTAGACAGACACACTCGCTGACCCATTATACAAAAGGTACGAGGTCAGAGATTGCTCTCCTCCCTCTGCTTGTAGGCGTCCGGTTTCAGGTCTGTTTCACTCCCCTAGACGGGGTGCTTTTCACCTTTCCCTCACGGTACTAGTTCGCTATCGGTCACACACGAGTACTTAGGCTTGGAACGTGGTCGTCCCATGTTCAGGCAGGATTTCACGTGTCCCGCCCTACTCGAGGATCTTCGCTCTTTCTACCCGTACGGGGCTATCACCCTGTATTGCTGTCCTTTCCAGAACATTCCGGTTCTTAAACGAAGACCACTGGCCTGGTCCGCTTTCGCTCGCCACTACTAACGGAGTCTCTGTTGATGTCCTTTCCTCCGGGTACTGAGATGTTTCAGTTCTCCGGGTTCGCTTCTTTCACCTATGTATTCAGTGAAAGATAACCCTTGCGGGTTGGGTTGCCCCATTCGGAAATCCGCGGCTCGACGGGTGCTAGCCCCTCCTCGCGGCTTATCGCAGCTTGCTGCGTCCTTCATCGCCTGTGTGTGCCAAGGCATTCTCCAAACGCCCTTGCTTTAACGCTTGATCGCTCAGCATTGATGTCCCATGCCCAGAAACAAGCCCAGACGGACTAACTTCTGAGAATGGTATTGTATTGCGATCATTGGATCGAGAATTACGGATCAACCGGTTGTGCAAACCGGCTAACCCCGCCTTCACTTGTCAAAGAATTGGTTTCCGTCTCGCGGTATTGCGATTGTCTTAAGGGCTGGCTCGCTGCGCCGAAGCTCGCGGCCGCAAGTCCGCCTTCGCCCTTCGGGCTCCGGCGTGATCACCTTCGTCGCTATCGCGAGCGAAGGCGAGTGGAGCCGATCGGGATCGAACCGACGACCTCAAGCTTGCAAAGCTCGCGCTCTCCCAACTGAGCTACGGCCCCGTTGTTTGTTGAGATCACTCGTCATCAGTCAGCCTTCGCTGCTTCGCAGCTCTGGCGCGATAGCCTTCGCAACTTCCCTGGCTCGCCGAGCCGTAGCTCGCGTCAGCGAGCGAAGGCTGGTGGGCCCGGGACGAGTTGAACGTCCGACCTCACGCTTATCAGGCGTGCGCTCTAACCACCTGAGCTACGAGCCCGTTGTCTAACGGGCCACTTCGCCAAGACAATCGCATCCCAACGCAATCGCGTGCGCGGATCGCACGCGAGTGGCTGGGCGACGGAAAAAGGAAGGGAAACGAAGGCGGCGGTTCTACGCCGTGTGTTCAAAGAGATGTCGGGAAACGGCATGAGAGCCGTTGATCGGGACATATCCTTAGAAAGGAGGTGATCCAGCCGCAGGTTCCCCTACGGCTACCTTGTTACGACTTCACCCCAGTCGCTGACCCTACCGTGGCCGGCTGCCTCCTTGCGGTTAGCGCACCGTCTTCAGGTAGAACCAACTCCCATGGTGTGACGGGCGGTGTGTACAAGGCCCGGGAACGTATTCACCGCAGCCTGCTGTTCTGCGATTACTAGCGATTCCACCTTCATGCACCCGAGTTGCAGAGTGCAATCTGAACTGGGACGGTTTTTTG
>JBAPOI010000626.1:0-1661 GCA_049279555.1 Candidatus Sulfotelmatobacter sp. | reverse complement strand
ATCCTGGTACGGCCACTAGAACAACGATTCAGGCGGGCGGACGCTACCGCCTTCGAGAAGGTAAGTGGAATCATCGTTCTGATAGGTGGTGACAAACGCCTTGCAGAGGCCGGCCGCCTCGCCCGTGATAACCCAAAGCTCCCAATTCTAATCAGTGGCGCCAAGGGCATGACGGGGGTGGTGGCCGAGCTGGGGGGCGGCATCGACTCGTCGCGTGTACTTCTGGAAACGCGCTCCAACAATACGTATGAAAACGCACTCTATTCCGCCGAAATGATTAAGCCGAAGCAGTCCGAGCGATGGCTGCTCGTGACGGGAGCATCGCACATGCCTCGTGCAATCGGCTCTTTTCGGAGGGTAGGCTTGGAGGTGGAGCCCTGGCCGGTTTACGATCTCACCGATTCCGGCTCGCCGGCTATCAATGTTGCCCTCCATGAATGGCTCGGACTGTTCGCCTATTGGGCGTTTGGCAGGACAAGCGCGCTCCTGCCCAGCAATTAATCATCCTGGTTTGGCGGCGCGAAGTTCGGCACCCTGGAACAATGCTCAGCGCCCGCGCGTCCCAGGTCAACGGCAACGTGCAGGCACTCGACGCCAATACCGTCTATGCGCTAAGAGCATGCCGTTAACCTACTGTTATTTAATCGTTTTCTGGTTTCCATTTGGAGGAAATACAACCTCTGATTGATTTACAATAGCTTGTCAACTCTACCTGCCCGCGGCCTGGACGGCAACGGATTCGAATTGACTTCGGGTTTCCGGTTGACGCCCACGTAATTTCCGCTACGTCCGGGATTGAGGCAATGGAGTATTTGAATGGTAGGACGCGTTCCAATGAAAAAACGGTATTCCGCACTCAAACATGGGGGCTATTCGACAATGGGGCTGCTTCCTGGTGAGAGCCCGGAGGCATTCGAAAAACTGCACAAAGATATTGTCGTCGAGTTAGCACCCGACGGGGCGCTCGAAAACGATGTTGTCTTGACAGTGGCGCGGCTGCTCTGGCGCAAACAGAACCTCTCGACGTTTCGAACCGCCGAATTGGCGAGACAACGGCGCAACCAAATCATCGATGAGGAATTGGCTCGACGGGACATACCCGATTCAATATTCAGCGGTCCTTTGTATGAGGGAGAAGATGAAGACAGGGCGGCACGCGAGGAGGCCGTGCAAGCAGGACAAGAGGAAGCCCGCGATGAGCTCGGAGACCAATATGAATTGACGGAAAGCGACGCCGCCACAGTGGATCGTCTTGTGGTGGACTTGGCTGTTGAAGATCGATTGGATTCAGCGATCGACCGATGCCTGAAGCGATTGTTGATGGTCAAGGGGGTTAAATCGATAACGGCTGCCCCGCCGTCGCAGCCTGCCCAGCTTCCGAAGTCTCGCAACCAGAATCGTTCCGCCTCGTGATTACTAAGCGTGGCGAAGGCCCTTGCTCGAGGTGCGACCGCATCGCAAGCCATTTTGGGTTGCCTCGATGCTGCGTGCGCCGTTCGGAGTTGGTTTGTTTCGACTTCAATGAATTGGTTCATCTTCGTCATTCCTATTCGCGGGGTCTCTGAGCAAATCCTGATACAGTTTCGCGGCCTCGGCCGCGGTCATTCCCGGTGTTATGGTCCGCGCCGGGCGCTTTGGACCAAGATCGACGCCCTTGACCT
>JBAPOI010000625.1:0-3203 GCA_049279555.1 Candidatus Sulfotelmatobacter sp. | reverse complement strand
GCGCGTCTCCACACAGCAGCCGGTGGGCTCCCATCAGCCACAGATCCCCGCGCCGCGACACTGGAGCCTCGGGCACCGGCGGCACGTCGTCCTCGGCTGGATTCGCCTGCAGCGTGAAGCCGTCGATCTCCCGCGAATCGAATCCCGTCAGCGACAGGTCGAACGACAGTTCCTTCAGCCCGGCGAACTCGGCCGCCAGTAGGTCCACATCCCAATCCGCCCAGCCCACCGAGCGATTCGCCATGAGCCGGAAGGCTTTAACCTGCGCGTCCGACCAGCCGTCGCACGGGATAACCGGGATCTCCGTCATCCCGAGTTTGGCGCCGCCCTTGAGCCTCAGGTGTCCGTCGATAACTTCACCGGAGCCGCGGGCCAAGACCGGGACGGCGAATCCGTACTCACGGATCGAAGCCGCCATCCGGTCTACCGCCTTGTCGTTTTTGCGCGGATTCCCGACATACGGCTGAAGCCGGGCGATGGGCCAGTACTCGATAGCGAGGCGCGGTTCCGAGGCCGGTTTCTGAGATTTAGGCCGTTTCATGGTCAAAAATGCGGTTTCGACCTATATTATCGCATTTTGTATTTTACCTCGAAAACACAGGGTATTGGAAGGGAAAACCGTCGAGAGCCAGATGGGGGGACAAGGCAAAGGACAAGCAAGCATCGGAACTGCCGGACTGCCACGAAAAACCCAGCAAAAAGCCCGCGGATCAGCCACCAATTTGACATATGATACTGGAAGTGGAAAGAGCCAGCCCTGGCAGGTTGGCTCTTCAACAAACTTTTGGGCCGCAATCCGAGAGTATCGCAGGAGTGTGCCCAAATGCAAGAGTATGCCAAAGATGTGCTGTTGCTGAAAGACACCATCGGCACAGAGGCTGACAAACTTTCAAAGAAAGTTGACGCATCACAAAAAGCGGCGCTTGAAAAAGTGGAGCACCTGTTTGACAAGAAAATTCTTGGCGCAATCGGCCGGCTGGTTGCTGTCGGTTCGATGATGCTGGGGGCAGTCGTATTCCTTCAGGAACAGGGCTTGAGCAAGAAAACCATCGGCATCATCGCGGTTATCGCAGGCGTGGCAATTTGGTTCCTAGCGCAGTACTTTACAGACCGTCACCACGAGCGGAAGCAGGGCAAGGATAACTCAACCAACATTTAGCGGACTTTCGCCTTTTCTTCAGATTATTTTTCCCTGTGCCTATGATTTTTCTTGCACTCGATTGCCGTTTGCGGTATTATTCAACTAGAGGAGATCAAATGCAAGCCACCAAAATCGTCGCATCTGAACAAAACGCATGGTTTGAGCGCAACCTATGCGAAATTGAAACCGACGACACTACCGATGACTTCGTAGCGGGCGAATTGGGATTCATCGCCGCTAACGCAACGCCAGAATCCGTCCGCGCTGCTGTGGCGCGCGGTATGGATAAATGGTTCGCCGCCGTCAAGGCTCGGCTTGCGCGGCAAATCATCGATAGATGGGGTTCAAGGCCATGAAAAACGAAAATGAAATTATCTTTGTAAGCACAGAGATTGAGATTCACCCGGGCGAAGGTGACGACTGGGCTGTCGTGCGGAATGGAGCGGTGTACGGCACTTATCCCTCCATCCGGCAGGCTGCGGAAATTGCGGATGGGCTTGCCGATGCCGACTGACACCAGTAGTAGGAAACGAAAGGATACGAAATGATTGAAGGGAGTAAGTTGATATGAGCCAGTTTTACGAAGTGGACGCCAACTTTTTCGGCACCACAACCGAAGAACTGAATCGCGTGGCCCTTGAACGCGGTGGAGTGCTCAAAAGCATCGGCTATGGTTATGCCGTGCGGGGTAAATCGATCTCCACCTTTCAACTCTTCGAGCGGTTTCCCGATCAGGAAGCCGCTCGGATCTAAAAAACTAATAAAAAGGAAGAAACGAAAATGCAAAAGCAAAGTACAAAGCTCACTGAGTTGGATTGTACCTGCAGCGTGGTGCTGGTCTTTCGTCCAGCCGTAGCAGGGTGCACCGTGCAAGGTGAGGATAACGGATTCGGGAGGGAGCCAAGGCTCCGCATAAACGCGGGATGTCCGCTGCATGGCAGTGACCCGATCATGCCACCACTTATGCCGCCCGAAACCCCCGCGTGGAAGACGGCAGAAGAGATCATGGAAGAGGCGCGAATAGCGGGAGGAGATACGAAATGACTACCACATACGTGCCTTCTCTTCGCGCGGCGCGGATTGCCGTCGATTGCATCAATAACCCATTCGAACAATTGCGAAACGAAACGATGAGCGCCGCCCTCCTCCGTGCGCGGTACAGCACGAAGGTTGGAGAGGGAATTTCGCTCGTTGATGAGAGCGGACGGCACAGCGGAAATCACTGGCTGCGCATCCGTAAGCGCACGGACGGCACGATATGGGTCCGCGTTCCCCAGTGTTTCGGATACGAGGTGGCGGCATGACGCTGTACGAGTTTTTACGCTACCAAAAAGACCTGAAGAACGCCCGCGCAAAATACCGCCGCGCGATTGAATCTCGAAATGAGATCGCGCGGCAAGACGCTGCGCGCGCGGAAGAGATGGCGCTTTACGCGCTTGGCCGTCTCGTTGACAATCAAACCCCGATCACAAGAAAGCAGGTATCCCGATGAGCGACTTTGCAAGCCGCGTGGCCGGTGAGGTAGCCACAAAACAGGAAGAGCAGTCCCGCTTCGCCGCGCAAGTGGCGGGCGAGGTCGCTACGGGCTATTACTGCGAGGGAGTTTGGATCTCCCTCGCAGAACGTGGTGACGATGAATGCCCCCAGTGCGGAACGAGTTACCACGCCGATTTTTATCGTCATTCACAGGCAGAAAACGAAATGAGCCGCTCCGCTGCGGAAATTGCGGATGGGCTTGCTGGTGCCGACTGACGCCAGAGACGCGCCTGACATCCGCATTCCGCGTTGGATGCGGCTGGCAATGCCGGATGACGTGGCGCAAATTGCCGCGCTGAGACGATCCATCGCCGAATTCATTATGCGAGAGCGGTATTCCGCTCTCGCGATGTGGCTCAGGTGGTATGCGTTCCGCTTTTTCGGGGAAACCATCGGAAGGTGGTATTGCGCATGACCCCATACAAATGGCAAAAACTGGCAAAAACAGACGAAGTTGCCTTCGGGCAGAAAAGGGACTAAAACGATGACACACGAACAAGAGTTAACTGAGCTGGACTGCGCCTGC
>JBAPOI010000624.1:0-6827 GCA_049279555.1 Candidatus Sulfotelmatobacter sp. | reverse complement strand
GTTGTCACCGCTTGCAGCAGCGCTGCTGGCCTCCTCGCCAACTTCGCCGCCGCCATCGCGCTGCGCTTCGTCCAGCAGGCGCAATCCTTCCATCAGCAGACCCTGAGTGTTGAGCTGCGTGGTCTCCTGGTCGGTCGTGCCCTCAAAGTTGAGTTCGAAATTCCCGCCAGTCCAGCGCAGAACTTTGAACACCGCCTGATCTCCAAGCAACGATCCGTAGGTCGCGTGCTTAACCTGTCCCTCGACGAAAAACACTTCGCACTTCTCTCCCGCATTGTTGAGTTTGAGCTGGCAACTCTTGCGCCCCATTTCGAGCGATTGCATCAGGTCAATCACGTTCATCTGCGAGAGATTCCCGCGCACAACGCCGTCAGATGGAGCCGTCTTGGCCATCTTCTCCAGCGCGATCCGGTCTACCGTTCGCTTAATGCGCCGCGTAGCTTCTTTCAGAAAAAATGGCTTGGCGATGTAGTCATCGGCTGCGTCCTGCGGCGAAAGCCGCTCGTCGATATCGCTTCTGCTGGCTAGCAGGATCGCCGAAAAATTCGACGTAGCCGGCCGGCTCTTCAGCTTCTCCACCAATTGCCGTCCATCCATCCCCGGCATGCGGTAATCGCACACCACCAGCTCCGGAGGATCGTCCACCGCCTTCAGCAAAGCATCCGCCGCGTCGCCCGCCGCCGTCACCTGCGCAAACGGAGACAGCGCCTCCTGCAACATCCCCAACACCATCGGATTGTCATCCACCAAAAGCAGTTTAACGTCGTTCGCCATCGAATCTCTTTGCTGCGTTCCGTATCGCTCTTTATTTACTTCTTAGCGCGCCGGTACTCCCCGCTCTTTCCTCCACTTTTCCGCTGCAACACAATCTCCCGAATCTCAATCCCCTTATCCATCCCCTTCAGCATGTCATAAAGGCAGAGCGCAGAAATGCTCGCGGCCACAAGGGCTTCCATCTCGACTCCGGTTTGGGCGGTGGTGATTACTTTCGTAGCAATAGCGACGCCATTTTCGCACAGCCTCAACTCGACATCAACGAGCGAGAGCGGTAAAGAGTGGCACATCGGGATCAGCTCGGCGGTGCGTTTAGCCGCCATGATTCCCGCAATGCGCGCCACTTCCAGCGGATCGCCTTTGGGATTTTTTGGCAGGGCTTCAAGCACCGCGCTCGGGATGCTTACAAATGCGCTGGCTTCTGCCTCGCGTTTTGTCGTCACCTTCGCAGAGACGTCGACCATCCGAGCCCGGCCGGCTTTGTCGTAATGAGAAAGCTTCTTCGCCATGCGGAAGCTCTATCTTACATGGACGGAACCCGAGGCCGTTAAGACGCAAACATCGTGTTAGTGTCTGAGTCTGTAGAAATGCTCACGTAGGGACAGCCGCCCTCGGCTGTCCGTCGAGCGCAGCTCGACTCGCTTTTCTCTCCAGGCCGGCAAAACTGAGACACTCACACAAACAAGACCTAGCAAACTACTTTGCCGCAAACGCCGCCTACCGCAGCATAATCGCGACCCACTCGCCCGCGTCGATGTGTTCCCGATCCGGCGGGACAACGATGTAACAATTCGCGCGCGATCGTGCTGCAATGTCGCCTGATCCCTGCCACGGCACGAGCTCCACTTGCGAATTTTCGTACTGGCCAGAAAGAACCGCGGGAAGGAATCGTCTCAGTCCTGTCTTGACGCGAATTTCAGATTTCAGACGCGCATGAACGAAGACGAGCGGATGCGGGGACATCCCAGCCAAGGCCTCGATAATCGGCCGCGCGAACAATTCGAACGTCACCATCGTCGACACTGGATTGCCGGGAAGTCCAAAGAAATATTTGTGCGGTGACCGTGCTGAAGCCGGTTCATTAAAAGGTGTTTCGTGCGCGCATGGAACCCGGCCAAATACCACAGGGCGCCCAGGCTGGATTTTCGCGCCAGTGAATAGGAATTCAGCGTTCATTTCGCCAAGCACTTGCTCGACCAGATCGTAGCGTCCCATGGAGACACCACCGGTCATGAGTAGAAGATCGGATTCAAGACCCTGCTCAATCAACTGCCGCAGTCGATGCGGTTCGTCCAGAGCAATCGGCAAGAGCACGGCTTCGCCTCCGGCTTCCTGGATCTGAGCTGCGAGCGAATACGTGTTGGAGTTACGAATCTGGGTAGGACCGGGACGACCATCGACATCGACAATCTCATCGCCCGTAGTCAGCACGGCCACGCACGGTCGAACAAACACCTGCAGTTGCGACTTGCCAACCGAGGCGGCGAGCGCAATCGCGGCGTGATCCATGCGCTCTCCACAATCGAGCAGCAGGCTGCCGCGTCCGGCCTCGGCGGCTCGGGCGACGATGTTTTCGCCGGGATCAACCGCTTTTGTGATTTCGACGGAATCACTTCGCAAAGACAAAGAGGTGTATTCCACCATTACCACGGCGTCTGCGCCCTGCGGAACAGGCGCGCCCGTCATGATGGAATATGCCTGACCGGCACTCAATTCTGATGGGGTATGATCCGCTTGCGGCCCCGCCTTGATCTCTCCTACGACTCTGAGCCTCGTCGGAAGCTTCGCCAGATCGACCGATCGCACCGCGTAGCCGTCGCGTGTCGATCGCGGAAAGGGAGGAATATCGCGATCGGCTGTGATGGGTTCGGCAAGAATTCGCCCAGAAGCGTGCAGCAGATCAACCACTTCGTTGCCGCCGGGAGTGATCCGCGAGGCATGCTCTTCGACTATGCTACGCGCATCCTCAAAACTTAGAACCAGGGCTTGGGCGGGTGGTGCTGCCATGCAGACATGATAACCGCGATGGTAGTGGGTCAGTTTGAAAAGCAGCGTGCACTTCTCCCGAAATTCAAAACCTTAGGAAATTCAAAACCTTTCTCTCGCCGGTGTCATCCTGAGCGTAGCCGTTTTTCAGGCGGAGCGAAGGACCTCCCGCTTGACCGGTCCGGCGCGCAAGCCAAATTGCACCACCACAGAAAATCAAAACCCTAGGAAAATCAAAACCCTAGGAAAATCAAAACCCTAGGAAATTCAACCTAGATGGCTTCTCGACGAAAACATCGGACGATGAAGCATACAAAAGAAACCAGAAAGAAAAAAACAGTGGTGGCTCAGCTTGGCTTACGCGCTGGGCCGGCTGCGCCGTGTTTTGCTAGAAGCCAGTAGCTAGTAGCTGGTTTGCGGGGCTTCGGGATGCCGCCGACGGATAGAAATGCACGCAGCTTTTCAAACTGACCCACTATCACCGCGATTGCCAGTTGCAAACTCCTGCCTGCCACAGCGACAATCGTTCCATGCCGAAAAACGCTGAGCGAATGGCAGAGGGTTCCACCCGGCCATCGCGGGTCGGGGATCCGTTCTCGCCCGGTGCCATGGTCATCGTGACCTTGGGAAATCCTCGCGACAAATTCTGGGGCATGATCCTGGCGCTGGCTCCGGAAGGCCTCAGCATGAGTGGTGCCGAGTTAGCGTCGTTTGAAGATCTGGTTCTGATGGTGAAAGATGGCGAGTCGTTCAGCCCAGCGGTTGTCTTTTTCCCCATGCATCGGATTGAACGCATCGAACTCGATCTTCCCGATGGCAATTTGCCATCGCTGTCGCAACGTTTTTTTGCGAAAACCGGGATCGAACCGACTACGCTGCTGGAATCACCCGCAGCCGCGGAAAATGGAACCGAGGCAAATATTACTCACGACACCCGCTCGCGTTCTGCCGTTTCTCCGAATGAGGACGGGGAATGAAATTCTCGCAAATCTTCACCGCTCCCAATCAACTCACCCTGCTGCGGATGGTTTTTGTCCCCTTCACCGTGATTGAACTGGTCGAAGGCCGTTATTTCTGGGCTCTGATCCTCTTCGTTGTTGCAGGCTTCAGCGATGGCCTCGATGGATTGCTGGCGCGCAAGTTGCACCAGCAAACTTTGCTCGGCCAATATCTTGATCCCATCGCGGACAAGCTCCTATTGAGCACCATGTTCCTGGTGCTCTCCATTCTGCACAAGATTCCGTGGAAGTTTACCGTTCTCGTTTTCAGCCGCGACATTTCAATTCTTGCGGCAAGTGCGGTGCTATTTGCCATTGCGGGGCTGCGCGATTTCCGGCCCAGCATCTTTGGGAAGGCAAATACTTTTTCGCAGATCGCCGCAGTTTTCTTCGCAATGCTGTTCGCCGTCCGGCAAACTCGCTGGATCTGGATTACACGCACCGTCTTTCTGCGCGCCACATTCGCCTTCACGATCATTTCCGCGCTGCACTATGTTTTTCTCGTACAACATCGATTGCGGCAGCACGCGCACGCCTTGCCCCCGCAGTCTTCCGCCGGTATTCCCGCGAGTTGACTTTCTGGCGTCCCCTGAAATTAAGGGTTCGCCGTTGAATGCAATAATCACTTTATGGCTTTGCGCCTTTACAACACCATGTCGTCGCAGGTGGAAGAATTCCAAACCTTGCGCGATCGCGAGGTCCGCATGTACGCCTGCGGACCGACCGTCTACGATTACGGACACATCGGGAATTTCCGCACCTTCCTGGCGGTCGACATGCTGCAGCGATTCCTGCGGCAATCCGGCTACAAAGTGACCTACGTGATGAACATCACGGATGTGGACGACAAGATCATCCGCAACGCCGCGCGCGATGGAGTCAGCGTTCAGCGCTACACCGAGAAATACGTTAATGCATTTCTCGAAGACTCCACCCTCATTGGCATCGAACGGCCCACGCTGGTTTGCGCCACCGAACATATCGAGGCGATGGCGGATTTCGTAGCGAAGTTAGTGGAGAAGGGAATTGCCTACCGCACCGAGGATGGCTCGTATTATTTTCGAATCGCCGGTTTTCCGCAGTACGGCAAACTTTCCAAAAAAGATTTCGGCGGCATGCTCGACGGCGCACGCGTCGACGTCGATGAATACGATAAGGACAGCGCTCGCGACTTCGCCCTATGGAAGGCACCAAAGCCCGGCGAGGCCTCGTGGGATACGTCGATTGGCCCGGGCCGCCCCGGTTGGCACCTCGAGTGTTCGGTAATGTCGATGGAGAAACTGGGCGAGAGTTTCGATTTACACGCCGGCGGCGAAGACCTCGTTTTTCCTCATCACGAAAATGAAATTGCGCAATCCGAGTCGCTCACCGGGAAGACATTCGCCCGTTTCTGGTTTCACGTCCGCTTCCTGCTGGTCGAAGGCGAGAAAATGTCGAAGAGCCTGGGGAATTTCTATACTTTGCGCGACCTCGCCCTAAAAGGTCATAAGCCGTCCTCAATTCGATATTTGCTTCTGTCGGTGCCTTATCGAAATCAGCTCAACTTTACCTTCGACGGTCTGAAGCAGGCCGCGGTCTCGGTGGAACGTCTGCGCAATTTTCGCCAACGTTTGATGACCGGGAGTTTTCCGGATGGATCGACTCTGGAAATGCAAGCGCTCGCGCAAGAGACAGTCGATCGAATGCGAGCGGCGCTCGACGACGATCTCAACACCGCGCAGGCGCAGGCCGCAATCTTCGAAATGGTTCGCCGGGCGAACTCTGCGCTCGATTCCGGCCATATGCATAGCGCGGATATCGCGCCGTTGCTCGTCGCGCTTCAGAAGTTCGATGAGATTTTCGCGGTCCTGAATGATGACGATGGCCCCAAGATGAAACAGGTTTTCGATTGGGCCCCGACCGAAAGCCGCGAAAAAGACATCAGCACAGAATTGCGCGAGGCCGTGCAGTCCGCTCAACTATCAGAAGCCGGCATTCAAAAGAAAGTCGACGAGATGGAGGCGGCACGCAAGTCCCGCAACTTCAAGGTCTCTGATGCCCTGCGCGCAGAACTGACCGCGGCCGGCGTTGTGATCGAGAACACAAAAGATGGTGTCCGCTGGCGCAGGAAGTAGTTCGCGCAAATGATAAGCTGAAATCTGACGGCTAACTGCCAATTGCTAATTGCCGACAACTCGCATGAAATCCTTCGACGAATATCTCCTCGATGCTGAGAAAGCTCATGGCCATCTCTGCGCAGGCCAAGTCCTCGGCGTGCGGCTAGCAATGCTGGGCCTGGTCAAGCTCGGCATCGATGATCCGCACGGCAAGGACCGCAAACGACTGGTTACTTTCGTCGAGATTGACCGCTGCGCTACCGATGCCGTGGCCGTCGTCACCGGTTGCCGGCTGGGCAAACGCGCTTTGAAATTTCGTGATTGGGGAAAAGTTGCGGCCACATTCGTCGATGTAAATACCGGCAAGGCAATACGCATTGCCGCCAAAGAATCGTCGAAAGCTCTCGCCAAACAGATGCATCCGGAAATTGCGAATAAAAATCAGCAACAGATGCTGGCTTATCGCGAAATCACAGACGATGATCTCTTTACTTTTCAATGGGTGAAAGTGAACTTACCGCCTGAAGAATTTCCCGGATACAGAGGCGAGCGGGTGGTGTGTGAAGCCTGTGGAGAAGGAATTAATTTCCGCAGGGAAGTGCGCACCGAGGAAAGGGTTCTTTGTCGCGCCTGTGCGGGAGAAAGCTACTACGAGACAATTTAACCGCTCACACATGTGAGGACTCGATTAAGCCGCCTGCTCATACGCGTGCGCCACGCGCAGGATCGAGGCCTCATCAAAGTGCTTGCCGAGAATCTGCAGGCCGATTGGCAAATTGTCTTTCGTCACGCCGCATGGAACGGAAATTCCAGGAATCCCCGCGAGATCGGCCGTGACGGTATAGATGTCGGCCAGATACATGGCGAGCGGATCATCCGATTTTTCGCCCAATCGAAACGCGGCCGTCGGACTCGTCGGAGTTACGATCGCATCCACTTTGCGAAAGGCTTCGTCGAAGTCGCGGGTGAGGAG